>JAYVSS010000027.1:0-23707 GCA_043775075.1 Acidimicrobiia bacterium | reverse complement strand
ACGGCGCAGCAACGTTGATGACGATGTTCCACTCGTTTTCGGCGATGGGAATTTGGAACCCCGAACGCG
Source organism: Acidimicrobiia bacterium (assembly GCA_043775075.1). Lineage (GTDB taxonomy): Bacteria > Actinomycetota > Acidimicrobiia > Acidimicrobiales > JANYDT01 > JANLQX01. The sequence continues at coordinate 23,638 of JAYVSS010000027.1, read as the reverse complement.
GCACCAATCTGCTCGATACCGGCGCTCACTTCTACGACGTCTACGAGTGCTCCGACGCACGTTACGTCTCGATCGGGTCGATCGAGCCGCAGTTCTATGCCGAGCTGCGCCGTCTCGCCGGTCTAGACGGGACCGAATGGGACGCCCAGATGGATCGGGCTGGTTGGCCGTCGAAGAAGGAGAAGCTGCAAGAGCTATTTCGTACGAAAACTCGCGACGAATGGTGTGCCCTCATGGAACACTCGGACGTCTGTTTCGCCCCCGTGCTCTCCATCGCCGAGGCTCCATTGCACCCGCACAACATCGCTCGTTCAACGTTCGTCGAACGGCACGGAGTTGTGCAACCCGCCCCCGCCCCCCGGTTCAGCCGGACCGTGGCTGAGATTTCATCGCCTCCGGCCCACGCCGGACAACATACGACCGAAGTGTTGGCCCTCGCCGGGTACTCGGCCGACGAAATCAACGGGCTTCTGGCCTCGGGCGCCGTCAAATAACCCACTCGCACCGTCGCTGGCTCGTGCTCGATCTGGTTTGGGGTGAACGACACCCATCGATAGCCGAGCCGGTCATACGTTGATTGGCGGGCGTGGTCCTTCTCGAAGGCTGGTTCGTGGTGCTGCCTGCTGTCGATTTCGATGATCAAGCCCTGGTCCGGCCGAAACCATGTCGGCCGGCTGCTCCGCACGTACGGAAGGACGAAATCCGTTCGGTGCAAAATCCTGTGGGCCGGACCAACGATCGGGACCTGTCGCCAACAACGAAATCCGAAGCTCCGCAAGAGCTGATCACCGAACAGTGGCGACGTCGCAAAATGCCTCGTGCGGATGGCATTGTTGGCCGATGCTCGCTACGCGGGGTGCACCATCACAGCGGCCATTCGAGGTCGCGAAAACCGTCCCGCTGATAGAGCGCGGCAGCGGCAGCACCGGTCAATGCATGAGGTGTGGGGGACATGGCTACTCCCAAGATTGGTTGAGGGGTGCGTAACGCCGCCCATCCTGGCGAGCCGCATCCGGTCGCAGGTATCCGTCGCGCTCCGATCCGCCGTCAACCTTGCTTGGAGTGTGAAATCGCCCAGCCCCGGCTTGTTGTTTGCCCGGGGTGACCGATTTCGGCGTTGTTTCGACCGATTTGTGCCTTCTTGGGCGACGTGGCGGGTTGCTTGGGAACCCTGGTCGACGCCGTCTAAAAGGGCTTGGTGCCGTCCACGATCAGGTGGGCGCACGCTTGCGGTTTGTCCCGGGCGACATAGTTGTCTTCGGACGGCATCCACACGTCGGTCCAGGTGCTGCGCCTGTGCTCGCCGTCCCGGGCGACGCCACGGGCGAGCCGATCTTCGTACGGGGCATCAACCCAGATGCGGACATCGAGGTCGTCTCGAAACATCTGGTGCAGGGCGCAAACTCCCTCCACAATGACGACGCCGGTGGGCTCGATGATTCGTGTGCCGGCCATTCGCGCTCGGGCCCAGTCCCACTCGTCGTAGGTCGCGCAAACACCAGTGAGCAAGACGTCGATGACCTGGTGGCGCAGGCGGGAGAGATCGAACTGCGAACCGTTCCAGAACGAATCCGTCGGGACGATCTGGACGGCTGGCCGGGTCTCGGCGAGGGCCCGAGCCAGCGTCGATTTTCCTGCTCCACCGTGCCCGCCGATACCTAAGAGGACGAACGGGTGAAGGCGAGGGGCGTGCTCGATGAGGCTGTGGGCGTCGGAAAGCGGAGAGGGCATCGCGCAACTCACGCTATCGGCGCCTGATCACCGGGTAACTTCAGTGCTCGTGACTGCCGCAACGATGACCGCCTCCACGCTTGCGTCGGTGCTTCCGATTCACCGGGCCTGGGCCTGGTTCATGATCGTGGGCAATGGCATGGCGGGGGTGTGGGCGTTAGCCGCTCATCGGGTTGCCTCGTTGCGTACCCGGGCGCTGTGGTGGTTCACCGTGGTAGTCGAAGTCGCCGTATTTATTCAGGTGATTCTTGGCGTCATTCTGTACACGAACGAGAAAATTAAGCCACCGCAGTTCCATATGTTTTATGGCTTTGTGGGCATCATCGCTGTGGGGTTTTTATATGCATATCGGTACCAACTCCGTCACAAATTGTTTCTTCTCTACGGGTTTGGTGGGCTCTTTATTATGGGTTTGGGAATCCGTGCTGTCCTCGTGGGTTCAGTGTCGTGACGAAGCGCCGAGTGGTGTTGCTGTTCGGCGGGAGGTCGGCTGAGCACGATGTTTCACGGATGTCTGCGGCGACGTTCCTGCGTGCGCTCGATCCGGAGAAGTTTGACGTTCTGCCTATTGGAATAGCGCCCGACGGATCGTGGTCGGTAAGCGATTCTGCTCTCGCCCTGCACCGTCGAGAAGCCGATACCGACCGACTGGTGCAGGTGGACGTTCACGGCGCCGGAACGACACCGATGGCCGCGCTTCCGGCGGCCGGCGCAGCAGATGGTCTCAACGTCGACGACCTACCGGTGGTGATCCCTGTGCTGCACGGTCCCAACGGTGAGGACGGAACCGTGCAGGGTCTGCTCGAGCTGGCCGGCGTCCCATATGTCGGCCCGGGGGTGCTGGGGTCGGCATTGTGTATGGACAAGGCGGTGGCGAAAGTAGTGCTTGCTTCCGCCGGCCTGCCGCAGGCGAAGTGGCTTACGAAGCGCGCGTGGGACCTTGCCGACGCTGCGTCCGTGGCTCGGTTTTCCGCCGAGGTGGAGACAACCATAGGTTTCCCGGTGTTCGTGAAACCGGCAAACATGGGCTCGTCGGTCGGCGTTTCCAAAGCCTGGGCCGGCGAAGAACTAGGCGCCGCCCTCGCTCTCGCATTTTCCTACGACGACACGGTGGTCGTGGAAGAAACGATTCTTGGCCGTGAGATTGAATTCGCCGTGCTCGGAAACCACATCGTGGAGGTCTCGGGCGCCGGCGAAATTCATCCGGGCGCAGACTTTTACGACTATGCGGACAAATACCTCGAGGACAGGGCGAACTACACGATTCCGGCTCGGCTCAGCGTGGACGAGTTAGCTGCGGGACGGCGGCTCGCTGAACGTGCCTATCGTTCGCTGCGATGCGAAGGTCTGGCCCGCGTTGACTTTTTCTTCGACGATGGGTCTACGGGTGGTGACGGACGGGGTTGGGTGATCAATGAAGCAAATACGATTCCCGGATTTACGCCTATTTCGATGTATCCGAAGCTGTGGGAGGCGGCTGGAGTGTCCCACGCGCAACTCGTGGAAAAGCTGATTGACCTTGCCGTGGAACGCTTCACCCGTCGCCGGGGGCGCGTCGGCCGCTCGCTCGAAAAGTAGCGCCGTGTCTCAGCTCGCCGTGGTCGTCCCCGCCCCCGTGCGCGAAGTGCTCGCCCGTTTCGGCGAAGTGGGGCGGATCCGTTCCACCGTCGGCGGATTTTCCCACACGACTTTCGTTACGACGATCGATGGAGCGACGGTGGTGGTCAAGGCCAATAGTGGCGACGGGAAACGGGCGGACTTGCGGCGTGAGACGGCATTCCTCCAGTTTCTTGCCACAACGCCGCTGCCGGTCCCCATTCTTCGTGGTTTCGGGGTCGACGAGGACGATACGTGGACCGTCCTGGTGCTGGAGTCCATTGACGCCGAGTCGGGTCTAAACCTCGTGCAGCGAGGCGATGTGGACGAATTGATTCACGCTGGTCGTGAACTTGGACGGCTGATGAGCCTGGTCCACCAACAACCGTTCGGTCCGCTCGATGTTGCCGATTCGGTCGGTGTGGATCTGGCCGTTCGTTGGGCGGACGACCGCCGCCAAGTGACTGAACTCGGCACCAACCTGGCGTTTGCCCACTCGGCGCTGCGGGTTGGGGGGGCGCTGGTTCACGGCGACGCTGGGCTGCACAACACGCTGTGGGCCAACGGTCATCTCGTGTCCCTTATTGACTGGGAGTTTGCTGGTTATGGCAACCCTTTGGCCGACGTGGCCTGGGCGTGGTGGTCAATGAGCTTTCGCCGTCTGGTGCCCGACGCCTGGGAGGCGTTCGTTCACGGCTACCGGGGCGAGAGGTTGATCACGCTGGGATGGACGGCCGACGCAGCGCTTGAACTCGTACGCGCGCAGATGATCTCTCTGATGGTCCGGACGACACCAGAATCGAACGCCCGAAAAGAGTGGACCCGTCGGCTCGATGCTCTGTCCCGTATGACGGTGCCAGACCTTCGCTGACTCAACGAACTACTTTGTGCCGGCCCCTTCGAGCAATTTACGGCCAATGACCTTTAGGCACAGGGTCTCGTCGGCCCCTTCGAAGATCGACAGCACGCGGGCGTCCACAAAGTATCGGGAGACAGGATATTCCTCGGCGTACCCCATACCGCCATGAATTTGCATGGCTTCACGGGTGACCCATTCGGCCGCGCGACACACGTAAGCCTTCACCATGGATGCTTCCATGGCGCCCTCACCCTTACCCATGAGGTTGGCTACGACGTACGAAAACTGCCGGGCCGCTTGGATGACGATGGCCATACGGGCGAGCTTGACCTTGGTGAGTTGGTACTCGCCGATGGCGCGACCGAAGACAACGCGGTTGTCGGCGTAGGCCACGGCTGCTTCGTAGGCTGCCTGCATCAGACCAACTGCCCGGGCCGCGGTCTGGAGGCGACCGTTTTCGAATCCTTCCATCTGGAAATAGAAACCCCGTCCTATCCCGCTCTCTTCGCCGATCAAGTTTTCCTTGGGCACTCGCCACGCGTCGAGAGAGATTTCGTACGAATGCATGCCGCGATAACCCAGCGTGTCTATGGGGCGCCCCTCCATGCGCCCTCCTTCGGGCTGATTGAAGACAAAACCATGGGAATCACCGATTGGTTTTTCGACGATGAAGAGCGAGAGCCCGCGATGTGTTTTCGAGCGGTCGGGATCGGTGCGGGCGAGAAGGAGAAGCACGTTGGCTCGAGCTCCGAAGGTGCACCACGTCTTCACTCCATTAATGACGTACGCCGAACCGTCATCTGACAGCGTGGCTGTAACTTTGATGCCGGCGACGTCGGAACCGTAATCTGGCTCCGTTACGGCCACGGCCCCCATGACTTCGGCAGTGGCGATACGAGGGAGCCACGATTGCTTTTGCTCTGGCGTGCCGCCGCGTACCAGCGCCCGGGTAAGGATTTCGGGTCGGGTAATAAGCGAACCGCCGATCCCCAGTGAGCCGCGCGAGAGCTCTTCAGTAGCCACGACCATGCCTACGTATTCGCCACTATCTCCAGTGGAAAAACCGCCGAATTCCTCCGGCACAGAGAGTCCGAACCCGCCCATTTCGGCCAGTCCACGAATGAGTGCTTCGGGGACATCATCGTTGTGACGATGGACATGTTCGGCCAGTTCACGCACCTGTTCATCGGCGAAACGGCGGAAAGTATCGGCCACCATTTCGTAGTCAGGGTCGAGGTGACGGGGGCCACCCAGGGTCTTCGCCATGTCATCGTGGAGTTCGGCGAGGAATGCTGGGGCGCGATACGTAGCGACGAAGGTGCGCGTGGCGTCGAGGGCGGTGACATCGACGCCCCACTCCGCTTCGCGACCCCAGGAGCGAGTGGCGACGTCAGACACCGCCTCGGCCACGAACGCGCAGGTAATCCGTGCTTCGAGGGCGCCCTTGTTTCCGTAGTCCAACACGGCCCGGGCGTTTTCGATGGCGGCGGCGGCGTGGGCGAGGTCGTAGACGACCTGCTGGTTGGCGTCGATGATGGCGTCGGCCCGAGCCCCTTCGTGCGACGACGAGAGGTGACGGAGGGCGGCATCGACAACGGATCGGCAGGCGTCGACAACGCCTGCAGCAGCGGTGAGATCAGAACCAGACATGGCGCCAGAATAGTGGCGGGCCCGGCGAAACCCCTAGTGGAGTGGGACTTTCAGCCAGCAACATCGACTTTGGCGACGACCTTGGTCACCTTGACCCGTACGACCATTTCCGGGGGCATGGCGTTGCGCCGACCGTAGGCGGCGGCGTTTTCCGCCCCCATATATCGACCTCCGATGCGTGTGCCCCAGAACAGCAACTCGGCGGGTTCGGTGGAAGTGGTGGCCGTTCCGGCGATCGTGGTCGAGGTCGACCCACACAGGAGCAACGTGAGCGCTTCCGTCAGCCCGAACGATTCCGAGCTTTGCCGTGCGAGCCGGAAGCGCGCTTATGAAGTTCTTCCACCGATCGTCTGGAGCCTCGTTGTATCCCATGTTTGTCTCCAACCATTTGGTGGCAACGAACTATCCCGCGTCAATATCCCCGCGCTCTTGGGCAAAGACACCGCTCAGCACCAGCCCGACGCCGACGAGGTCAAAGAATTCCGGACGCTGGTCAAGAAAGAGAGCGCCCATGATCAACGCCACAACGGGAAGTAAGGCAAGCATGACTGAGAACCGGCGCATCGACATTCGTCTGAGCACATACTGATCGATTCCGTAGCCAACGGCATTCGAGAAGACCCCAACCAGGAGGCAGAGCCCGAGCAAATACGGAGACCGGAGAACGGGTCCGGCGTGGGCAATTCCGAACGGAGCGATGGCCACCGCGCCAAAGAAGAGGCCGATGCCAAGTCCTTCGACGCCACGATCGAGGCGGGCGACCTTCGTGGCAATGACGATGTAGACCGCCCACATCGCCGATGCCGCGAGGATGAACGCAATCCCTACACGGTCACCGTTGATCTCCAAACCCGAGAGAAGGGCCACGCCGGCAATCGCCAATGCCAGTGCGCCAGCGTTGCGTCGAGACCGGGTGCGGGCGGCGGCGACGGCGATCGGCCCAAGGAACTCGATCGTCACGCCTTTGCCGAGTGGCAGGCGGTCAATGGCGAGAAAGAAGAAGAGGTTCATCAACGCTGTGGCGATACCGAGAATGGCGGCGGAACGGATTTCGGTTCGGGTCCACGAGCGAGCTGGGCGAGCGGATCGTTGCCGCAGAACCCGGGCGCCCACGAGCAAGGCGATGGTCGCCCCGATGACCCGAAACCAGGCAACGGTGGCTGGATCAACCCGGTTGAAGAGCCGCACGGCGATGGTGGCGCCGGTGTACTGGGCGACCGCGCTGATGAAGAAGAGGGACTCCGCCGGCATCCGCGGAGCGCCTCGTTGGAGCGTCACAGGCGGGGCGGGAGAGGCGGAAGTCACGGGCCGGTCAGCCTATGCGGACTCGCCATGCGAGCGATTGCGCCGGTAACTTGGAAGGCGTGAGCACCCATGAGCGTCCTTTTGGTCGGCACTTTGAAGACTTCGAAGTTGGAGATATCTACAAGCACTGGCCGGGTAAAACGATCACGGAGGCCGACGATCATCTGTTCTGCATGATCACGATGAATCACCACCCGCTGCACACCAATGAGTGGTTCGCCGAACACGAATCGGTGCAGGGACGCTGCGTCGTGGTCGGCAATCTTGTGTATTCGCTCGTGCTCGGAATGAGTGTGCCCGACGTGAGCGGGGCGGCTATCGCCAACCTTGAGGTCGAGTCGTTGAAGCACGCCAAGCCGACCTTTCACGGCGACACGATTTATGCCGAGACCCGCGTGCTGGAGAAAACGCTCACGTCGAAGGGTGACCGCGGCATCGTTGCGGTGGAGACGAAGGGCATCAATCAGCGGGCTGAAGTGGTCTGCGAATTCCGCCGTAAAATTATGGTGTGGACGGATGCCGCGTCACCTTATCGTAAGCGTCCATATGATTCTGATGCGATTTGGGGATAGCTCGGTCATTGCTTCATCCGGACCGGGTTGCCGACTTTCGCGCCGCGTTGGGGCCTTGGGCGTTGACCGCTCGTCGAGACCTTCCGTGGCGACGCACCCGTGACCCATGGGCGGTACTGGTTTCGGAGGTGATGCTGCAACAGACGCAGGTGGCCCGGGTGATTCCGAAGTGGGCGGACTTTCTTTCGGCATTTCCAACCGTCGAGTCCTGCGCCCAGGCTCGGCAATCAAGTGTCGTGCGCCTGTGGGACGGCCTCGGCTATCACCGCCGGGCGGCGAGCCTGCACCGAGCGGCGCGGGCCATTGTCTTTGAGTTCGACGGTGTTTTTCCGAGGACCCTTACCGAACTCCAACGCCTGCCCGGCATCGGTCCGTACACCGCCCGAGCCATTATGGCTTTTGCCTTTGAGGCAGACGCGGCCATCGTCGATACCAACGTCGGTCGAATACTTGCCCGTGCCGTGACCGGGCGGAAATGCTCATCCAAGGAGGCGCAGTCGATCGCCAACGATCTGGTGCCGACGGGGCGTTCATGGGCGTGGAATCAGGGCCTGCTCGACCTCGGAGCGACCGTCTGCACCAAGAAGACCCCGCAGTGTCATAAATGTCCGCTGAGCAGAATGTGTACGTGGTATGCGGCGGGATGCGGGTCGCCGGACCCGGCGATTGGATCAGCGAGCGTGAGTGGGGGTCAGTCCCGTTTCGTGGGTTCCGACCGCCAGGGCCGCGGCCGACTCTTGACGGCGCTACGAAACGGTCCGGTTCCGACGGCGACGTTGCTCAAGGTGATGGGTTGGCCCGATGATCCAAACCGGACAAATCAGGTGGCGGAATCGCTGGTGCTCGACGGACTCGTTCGGCGGAGCGCCGAAGGGTACGAGCTGTACTAGGCGCCAGGGGTTGTCGTTGTTGTGGCTGGAGAAGTCGTCGATACCGGCGGTGCCGTCACACTGACCTGGACCACCGTTGAGCTAGCAGTTGACCCGCTGGCGGCTGTGGTCGTGGTCGTCGATGTGGTCGTGGTCGGTGATGTGCCCGCTTCGGTAAGTGAACTCACTAGTTCTGCGTTGACCGGTCGAGTGACAGCAATCCAGTCGCTCGTTTGGCGCGCTTTGTCAGAAACGAGATCGCTTCGCATGCTTACGATCTCCACGGGGGTGCCGAGGGGAAGGATCTTGGCCAGCTTGGCAATGTTGGCGTTGTCCATGCGAACGCAGCCGTGGCTCACATCGCCACCAATCTTGCCCGGGGCGTTCGTCCCATGAATGGCGACGCGGCCGAAGCCACCGGCGAAACTGCGCAGTTCTTCCGAGAGCCCGGACAGTCCGAGGGCGACCGGGCCGAGTCCGCCGTTGGGGTTGGCCTGCGGAACTATTTCGCGCACATAGAAGAGGCCGGTGGGCGTAGGAGTGTTGTTCGTGCCCAGCGCCACTTTGGTGGTCACGATGTTGCCGCCGGGTCCGTCCACGGTGAGGGTATTCGTGCTGACCTCTATGACGACGCGATACGGCATCCGCTCAAGAGTGACTTCCGACGCCCGTACCCAACCGACGGAACCGTTGGGGCGAAGCGGGAGCAAGACCCGTACCCATGCGTCGCGTTTTCCGAGGGCGAGAAAGGCGATGGCGCCGAACGCCGACGTCCCGCTCGTCATCTGCAAGGCGGGGGCGAAGTCGTCCGGCGCACGGTGAACTCTGATCGAGAGATTAATAGCTCTGGCACGAACGGCGTCGAGCGATTTCGGCCATTCGGCATCGGTCAACGACTCCCATCCGGTGAGATCTTTACCGGGAGTAACGGGGGCCGGCAACGTGTTCTTCGTAATCGTTTTGACGCTGAACGGCGACTTCGATGACGCAGCTCCGGCGTTGCTGGATGCCTTGGTCTTCGCCGGGGTTTTGCTGGCCGCTGACACCGCCATCGAGGTCGTGGTGAGGAGGGCAAGCGATCCGGTCACGGGCACCGCCCAACTGCGGAGCCGAAAGGGGCGGGGCGGCCGAGGAAGAAACACGGAGTTGCACTGTACTGCGAGGGGGTTGGCCGCTCAGGTGACCCTTGTTCTCCCACCGGTCGGAGCCGCACCGACGGGAATCTTTTGCGGGCGTCGTAGGGTTGAAGACGACGTTCCCGGCGCGGCGCCGGTGAGGGGGGAGGGATTGCGATGTATCAAGCGACGTGGAGCGGTGCGGTGCTCTGGTTCTATCCGACTCCGAAGGATGCGGCCAAGGAGATCGCCGGACGCGTGGCGTTTTGGAAGGGCGTCAAAGTCGAAGCCATCGAAGGCATCGAAGCCATCGAAGCCATCGAAGCGGTCTGAGCGTTGGGCTCTCGTAGCGGCGACGGGCGGGCCGATCTCGTCGTGGTCGGTCCGACTGCCTCGGGAAAGACCGACCTTGCCTTGCGTCTAGCGGGAGAAGTCGATCGGGCCGAGGTTCTGTGCGTGGACTCGATGACGGTGTACCGAGGCATGGACATTGGCACTGCCAAATCCACCGTTTCTGAGCAAACGGCCTTTGTCCATCACGGGATCAACCTGGTCGATCCCGACAACGACTTTTCGGTGGCGGAGTTTCAGCGGTACGCCAACGGGGTCCTCGCCTCGATCAAGTCGCGAAGCGCTACCGCGGTGTTAGTCGGTGGAACCGGTCTCTACGTTGATGCGGTCGTCAATGGGTTCACCATGCCCGGCCAGTTCCCGGAGGTGCGGGCCGAGCTTGATCGCCAGCTGACGTCCGAGGGCATCGCCGGTCTATATGCGCGCTTGGTTATTCTTGACCCGGTAGCCGCAGTGAGGATGCAAGCGAACAACGATCGCCGAATACTGCGTGCGCTTGAGGTTTGTGTAGGCAGCGGCCGGCCATTCTCGTCGTTTGGACCTGGTTTGCAGGAGACACGGTTGACAGCCCATTCATTGGTTATGGTCGCCATTTCCTGGCCTCGGGCTGAACTTCGCGAGCGCATCGAAACCCGTTTTGCTCGCCAGTTGGCTGACGGTTTTCTCGGCGAGGCCGAGGCGGTTCGAGCGGCGTTCGGCGATCGGCTGTCTCGCACCGCCCGTCAAGCCCTCGGGTACCGCGAGCTGTGGGCTCACCTCGACGGAGAGGCCTCGCTCGACGAAGCCGTCGAGTTGGCCATCACCCGAACCCGTCAATTTGCCGTGCGCCAGGAGCGGTGGTTCAAACGTGATCCCCGCATTCGCTGGCTGACACCGGAGGAGTCGTCGACGATCACCGCCAACGACCTCGGGCTTCGATGACCCGTTTCCACAGAGTTCACCTTTGGTCAGTACGGTGCAGGTGGTGCGCATTCTGGTGACCAATGATGACGGTATTGACTCGATCGGACTCCACGTCCTGGCCCGAGCGATGGAGCAACTCGGAGAGGTCTTCGTCGTCGCCCCGGACAGCGAGTATTCGGGGGCGTCGGCGGCACTCGGCCCGCTGCATCTGATGCGTCCCGAGGTCCATCCGGGAAAAATCGACGACTTTGGCGGCAAGGTCTACGTCGTTAACGGGGCCCCGGCGCTGTGCGCCATGTTCGGTCGGATGGGGTTGTTTGATGGCCCGCCGGATCTCGTGGTGTCCGGAATCAACCCGGGGGCCAACGTTGGTCGGGCGGTGTATCACTCGGGCACGATCGGGGCGGCGATTACCGCCCGAGTTGGAGGGATCACCGGCATTGCGGTGAGCCAGTCCGTACCTGATGAGGTGGACGGACAGGGCGACGAGTCTTCGCTCGGCTCGCAGTTGTGGGAGAGCGCGGCGAGCGTGGCGGTGGACGTTGTGCGGAGGGTTATCGACCATCCGCCGCTGGAGCCAAGCGTGTTGAACATCAATGTGCCGAACATGGCGTTGTCCGACATGAAAGGGTGGCGGTGGACCGACGTTGGCCGGGTGCCGCCCCGTACGATTTCGTCGGCCACGCTCGAACCCCGACCGGGCCACGAGGGATCGTTTCGGGTCAATCTGTCCTGGGGCGACGCAGTGGCGTTGCCCGAGGACGAGGACGGCGGCGCCGTCAGCAACGGGTACGTCGCCCTGACATGGCTCAGCCGGTACGAGCGGGTACGGGCGCTGGAGTGGGACCTGGCGTAGCGGTCGATCGGCTGGCGCCGGGCCGAGCCGGTAGCGTGGTCTGATGTCGAATCCCGCGTTCGGCCTGATCGATAGAGCCGAGTGCCTGACCTTCGAAAACGACGGTCAAGCTCGCCACGAATGGGTGGGAGGCGAGATCTTTGCCATGACCGGCGGTTCTGCCCCGCACAACCGCATCCCGTTACGCCTGGCCTCTCGGCTACTTCCGAGCGCGGAAAGCGACGGCTGCCGGGCGTATGTGGCCGATATAAAGGTCGTCACGGCCGATTTTGGTTACTTTCCAGACGACATAGTCGTCGGCGATCCGGACAAACCCGCCGGACGCACCCGGCGCTAGGACCACCACGCTGTGGTCCTGCCTTCCAGTTGACCGTGCCAGCTTTTTCGAACGACGATGACGGGATGACTTCCGACGCGGCACTGCCGATGCGACGCCCCTCTGAGCCGGTTCGGGCCTATGACTGGATTGGCCATCACGCCCTCCACCGGGCGAACAAGCGAGCCGTCCGCGATCTCGGAACCGGCCGTAACTTCACCTACGGCGAACTGGATGCGCGCATAGATGCCATGTCTGCACACCTTCGTTCGCGCGGAATTGGTCGGGGTGATCGCGTGGGCCTGCTGGCCCACAACGGGGTGGAGTATTTCGACGTGCAATTCGCATGCGCGCGTACTGGTGCGATCGCCGTGCTTCTCAACTGGCGCCTCACCGTTCCCGAGCTTGACTACATCCTCAACGACAGCACGCCGAAGTTATTGATCCACGACGCGGCCTTCGCGGAAGCCGCCGCCGAACTCCAGAGCCGAGCCAACATCACGTCGTTATTGAGCATCGATTCGTCGGTCGACGCGGCGCAGAATCCGTACGAGATAGCGATCGCCGCCCACGCCGGCGTCACGGTCGAGAGGGAAGTACTTACCCTCGACGACGTGGTCAGCATCATGTACACCTCGGGCACGACCGGACATCCGAAGGGGGCGATGATCACTCACGGGATGAATTTTTGGAACTGCGTGAACCTAGGTATTCCCGGCGGTATCGGGCTCGACACGGTGCACCTTAACGTGCTGCCGCTCTTCCACACGGGTGGTTTGAACTGCTACTGCAACCCGGTGCTCCACGCCGGTGGAACCGTCGTGATCATGAAGACGTTTGACCCGGGGGAGGCGCTTCGGGTGCTCGGTGATCCGCATGAGGGCGTGACTCACTTCTTTGCTGTCCCGGCGCCGTATCAGTTCATGATGCAGCACCCGAACTTTCATCAGACCGACCTCAGCAGATTGCGAAGCGCCGGAGTCGGCGGGGCACCATGTGCACTGGCAATCTTGGAGTCGTGGGCGGGCCGGGGCGTTAACCTGGTGCAGGGTTTTGGTATGACCGAGACCAGCCCGGCATGTATCTTCCTGGACCCCGCTGATGCCATCCGCAAGATCGGTTCCACCGGCAAGGTGTTGCTTCACACTGAGATGCGCATCGTCAATGACGAAGGTGGCGACTGTGTCCCGAACGAGATCGGTGAGCTGTGGGTGGCCGGGCCGAACATCACTCCGGGATACTGGAATCGGCCCGATGCCACTGCGTCCAGTTTCGAAGGCCGGTGGTTGAAGACCGGCGACGCCGCCCGCGCCGACGACGAAGGTTTCGTGTACATCGTTGACCGGTGGAAGGACATGTACATTTCCGGCGGCGAGAATGTGTACCCGGCGGAGATCGAGAACGTTCTCTATCAGCTGCCCCAGGTGGCCGAAGCGGCGATCATTGGGGTTCCCAGTGAGAAGTGGGGTGAGGTCGGCCTCGCCGTACTCGCCCTCAAGCCGGGCACCACGATCGACCGCGCCACCGTGATCGAACACTGTGTGAGTCGCCTGGCCAAGTTCAAGGTGCCGAATGACATCGCCATCGTGGAAGTGTTACCCCGCAACGCCACCGGCAAGGTGCTCAAGCGCGAGCTGCGTCTGACCTTCGTCGGCGCCGACGCGCCAAAGATTTCGTAGGCAGTGATTGAGCATGAACAACAGGTGACGCCCAGGCGACGCGCAACTGAAACGTCGCGTCCTCATAATCAAGTCATGTGGAACAGCTGGTCCACATGACTCACGGAGGAATGATGTCCATCACCGAAACCGTGCGTGCGGGTACCGCGTCGAATGGCCGGCTCTGCCCGTTTGCATGCCGTTTCCGATGTTCTCGAGGCTGACTCGAAAGAATTGAGTGCGTTGCTCGACCGGCCAGCACCGCCGACGGGTCACGACGCATCCCCCACGGAGCCCTGGTCCGCATGAACGGCGACACGGGCGAGGTCACCGTCCTTTCCGCATGAGGGCGCGCCCGACGCCCGTGGACCGAGCAACCGGTCCGAATGCTGCGGATCGACCCCGTCGAAGTTTGTCTCCGACAACAGTGACGGCGGGCGGATCATGAACGCCGTGGCGGTGGTGGCGCTCCTGTTGGCCATCTCCCCGTCCCGGGGTTTATCCGGAACGACGTTGCCGAACAGCCGTGCAAACCTGAGGGCTAGAGCTGCGGGTTGATGAGATACTTTTCGCCCGTTTGCATGCGCGCATATGACCTCGCAACGTCCAGCTGGAGCGCATCAGCGAGCGAGATCACGCTGCTGTAGTTGCTGGAGAAGGTGGTGGTAATTTCGTTGGCCACGCGATGGCGCAAGGCCGCACCGGCTTCGGCTCCGATCTTCATCAGGAACGGCGTGAGCAGCCAGCCGCCGACCGACCACGAGAAGCCGAACGACCGGCTCAATTCCGTGGGACTGCGGTCAAGGCCGCCGTAGATGTAAAGCTGCTTGAAGGTGGACGATCCGTACCGGCTGTACTCAGTGGCGTTGGCATTTGCCGCGGCTTCCATGGCGGTCAGGATTTGCCCGCCGAGCTTGCCTCCGCCGATGGCATCGAATGCGATCGTGGCATTCGTGGTGGTAAGTGCACTGATGAGGTCGGCCATGAACGTGGGCGAGCTGGAGTCCACGACATGGGCGGCTCCGATCGAGCGAAGGATCTCTGCCTGCTCGGGTTTGCGGACCACGTTCACCAACGAGATGCCGTCGGCGATGCATACCTTATTGAGCATCTGCCCGAGGTTGGACGCCGCTGCGGTGTGCACGAGCGCGGTGTGGCCCTCGCGTCGCATCGTCTCCGTCATACCGAGCGCGGTCAGCGGATTGACGAAGCACGACGCACCCTGTTGCGGAGTGACTCCGTCGGGAAGACCAAGGCATTGAGCAACCTTTACCGTGCGGTACTGGGAGTATGTGGCGCCGCCAAGGAATCCGACGGTGCGTCCGACCAGGGCTTGGGCGGCATCTGACGAACCAGCAGCGATGACCACACCACCGCCCTCGTTGCCGACGGGCATGGACTCATCGAGGCGGGCCGTCATGGAGCGAAGCATGTCCGGCGCAATCGTGGCGCTCAGGACCGACGACCCTCCGCTTCCGCTCGCCGCGGCCGAGGCCAGGCTTGCCCCTCCGAGGAGGAGGCCGAGATCCGAGGGGTTGATTGGTGCGGCTTCGACGCGGACAACGACCTCGTCGTCCTTTGGCTCGGGCGTGGGTACCTCGATGAGGGAGAGCTCAAGGCTGCCGCCCTTGGTCACGAGTGAGCGCAGTTGCAGTCCGCTGGCGGGGAGAGTCGTCATGGTTTTAGGACCTTACGACCTTTCGCTCTGTCGTCCTAGCTGAGTGGTTGGATAGGTGGATAGGTGGATATTGTCCCGCTGGATCCCCACGTTTCGGTACTGGCTGGCCGGCAGTACCTTCGTTTGCTGTGATCGATCGCTACGAAGGTTTTCCCGCCGGATTTTTCGATCGATCAGATGACTCCCCGGATACGCAGTTTTACGGGCCACTGCGACTCGTAACCCACATCGACGATGGCGCCATTGCTGCCGTGGGGGAGCTCTACGACGAGCTCGGCCTCTGTGGCGATTTAGCTGGCCCGATCATCGATTTGATGTCGTCGTGGATCTCCCATTTTCGAAAGAAGCCTTCGTCGCTAACGGTGCTCGGCATGAACGATGCCGAGTTGGCCGCCAACCCGATGGCCGACACGCGAGTCATCTTTGACCTCAACGTCGACCCGCCTCCGCTGTTGCCGTTCGACGACGGTTCGTTCGCCGGCGCGGTGTGCTGCGTGTCGGTCGACTATCTCGTGCGGCCGATCGAGTTGTTCGACGAGATTGCCCGCATCGTGCAGCCCGGCGGCGTGTTCGTATGTACCTTTAGCAATCGGTGTTTTCCGACCAAGGCCATTCGTGGCTGGCTCGGCACCGACGACGCCACCCATATGACGATCGTGGCCGAGTATTTTCGACGAAGCTGCGGCTGGACTGAACCAATCACGGAGCAGAGAACCCCAATCGGTCACTGCGGCGATCCGCTTTTCGCGGTGTGGGCCCGCCGCAGGGCGTGACGGGTGCCCTCGGTCAGAACACGATCACGCTGCGGGCGATGTTGCCCTTTTTCATTGCCGCGAATCCGCTGTTGACGTCCTCCAGTTTAATACGTGCACTTACCAGTTCATCCAGCTTGAGGCGACCCTGCATGTAGAGGTCCACATATCGCGGCATGTCCACGCGGAATCGGTTCGAGCCCATGTTGGATCCCTGGATACGACGATCGCCGAGCAGCATGTAGCCGGGAATCTCGATGTTCTCGCCCACCGGGATCATGCCGATCACCGTGGCCACTCCGCCCGGCCGCAGCATGGCGAACGCCTGCTCAGCCGCGACCTTGAGGCCAATCGCTTCGAAGCTGAACTCAACGCCTCCCTTGGTTAATTCCTTGACCGCGGCGACGGCGTCGACCTGAGAAGCGTCGAGCACATCGGTCGCTCCAAAGTCCTGCGCCATCTCAAGCTTGGCGGCATTCATGTCCACGGCGATGATGCGCCCGGCCCCGGCGATGCGGGCACCTTGGACGGCGTTGAGACCGATGCCACCGCAGCCGATGACCGCGACGGTCGAGCCGACCGGTACCCTCGCCGTGTTGAACACGGCGCCGAGTCCCGTCGTCACCCCACATCCGATAAGGGCGGCGCGGTCGAGGGGCATGTCCCGATCGATCTTCACGAGCGCATGTTCGTGCACGAGGATTTGCTCGGCGAAGCTCGACAGGCGAAAGAACTGCTGCACCGTTTCGCTTTCGCCTTTGTTCGGGCGCGAAAGTCTCGGCGTGGCCCCCGCCGGCCGGTCGATCGCCGTCTTGTTCTGACACGAATACAGCCGCCCGGTGAGGCAATAATCGCAGGTGCCGCAGTACGCCGATAGGCAACTAATGACGTGATCACCGGGCACGAGATAGTGCACACCGGGCCCAACGGCCTCGACGACGCCAGCGGACTCGTGACCGAGCACGGTGGGGCACGGACACGGATACTTGCCCTCCATGAAGTGCAGGTCGGAGTGACACAGCCCGGCCGCTGCGACCCGGACAAGTACCTCGTTCGGGCCGGGGGCATCGACGGTGATGTCCTGGATGGTCAGCTCACCCGGGTTGGTCTCCAGCACGGCAGCTCGCATCGTTGCTCCTCGGGTTGTCCTTCGTTCGGTCGGTACCGGTCTACTCGGCCGGGACTGTTCGTCCAAGGTCGCGTGGCCCGCTGCCCCGACCTCCGCTCCGCTGCACCCGAGCTCACGGCACCCGAGTTCTGGACCGATTCACGACACTCTGGCCCGGAAAGTGACGCCGTCAACCAGTCTCCCCATCGACCCAACAGTGTGACTCGGGACTACTTCACGACACTTTGGACGAGCAAACGACGTCGTGAACCAGTCCGCGGTGTCGTCAACTGGTCCAGAGCCGACGTTGGCGGGTGGGGAGAGGCAGGGCGGGGCGGGAGGGAAAAAGCGTTACTCGGCCATGCGGGCTTCGTGTCCGGAGGTGGTGCGTAGTGGTTGATCTTTGATGGTGAACGTGAGGAACCAGCCGACTAAGACGATAAGTGCACTGATCATCACGACTCGGCCGGAGGCGCCGGCAATGGCGTGGGTAATTGCGTTGCGGGTCTCGTCGGGGAGAGCCCTGATTTGGCTGGGTTTGCGAATGAGGCCGAACAAGCTCCGACCACTCCCGGACACGCGGTCGAGTTCGGTCTTGACGTGATGATTGAAGTACACGCTGAGACAGGCGATAGCGACGGCCGCGCCGGCGCTACGCATGAAGTTTTGGACCGCACTGGAGATGCCGAGATCGGCCGGGTCCGCCGAGTTCTGGGCGACGATCGACATGGTGGGCATCGCCACTCCGGTCCCGAGGCCGGTCACGAACATGATCAACGCAATCCCGGCGTACGGTGTCGAGCGGGAAAGAAAGATGGCGCACAGGCCACCAAGACCGGAGAGCGCAAATCCGATTCTCGGCAGGAACTGGTAGCGGCCAAGTCTGCTGATAATACGTCCACTTAGCGTTGAGCCGCCGACCATTCCGATCATCATCGGAACACCGGCGAGCCCGGCGCGTGTGGGGCTGAGAAAGCGGACCGATTGAAAGAAGAGGCCGAAGAACAAACCAGTTGTGTACATCGCCGGGCCAATGAGAAAGCCGAGCGAGTACGACGTTCTGAGGTGAGGGTTGCGGAAGAGACGCAGCGGCAGAACCGGTTCCGGCGCTCGCCGTTCCTGGCGAAGAAAGAGGATGAACGCAACCACGGAAAGGGTGAAACCACTAACGATCGGTGCGCTTGTCCATCCCCGCTCCTGTCCCTGTTCGAGGCTCAACATGAACGCCGCCACACACACGGTCAGCAGCACCCCGCCAAGTACATCGACGACGGGACGACGGCTCGGGGGCGGGACCCGAAGCACGCGGGCCAGCAACACAAACGCCACGATGCCTAGCGGCAGGTTGACGAAGAAGATCCACCGCCAGCTCACGTTGTCGACGATGAGCCCGCCCACGAGCGGGCCGAGGACGGCGGCAATGCCCCACATCGACGAAAACAGGCCAAAGTATTTTCCCCGCTCGCGCGGCGGCACGATGTCGCCGACAGTGGCAAAGGTGAGCCCCCAAATTCCCCCACCGCCGATTCCCTGGAGCGCCCGGGCAGCGATGAGTTGCGGCATGGACTGTGCGGCACCGCATAACAACGAAGCGAAGAGAAACAGGGCGATCGTGAAGAGCAGCAATCGTCTGCGCCCATACAGATCGCTGAGCTTTCCGAGTAGGAGGGTGGCGATCGTGGACGTAACGGCGTAAGAGGTGGAAACCCATGCGTACAACCCGAAGGCGTTGAATTGCCCGGCAATGGTGGGCATGGCGGTGCCCACGATCGTGTTATCGAGGGCGGACAGAAGCAGGGCGACCATGAGCGAACCGATAACAAGGCGCTTTGAGGCATCGGGTCTCCCGGTGGGTTCAACCTGTCCCGAGCGGGTGGTTTTCGTCGCGAGGATGGCAGTGTCGGCGGAGTTCATCAGACCCCGGCACGGACTAAGCGGCCTGGTCGCTCGCCGGTAACGACACCGTTGGCGAACGTCTGCATTCCCCGAACGAAGGTGGCAATGTATCCATCGGCCTTCTGGATGAGTCGTCGACCGCCGGCCGGTAGGTCAAACACCATCTCCGGTTCGTGCAGCGCTAAGCCGTCGAGATCGATGAGGTTGATATCAGCGCGCTTACCAACCACGAGCTCACCTCGATCGTGGAATCCAAACACCGACGCAGTGCGACCGGTCTGCAAACGAACGGCGGCTTCCAACGAAAGCTTCGGACCACGATGACGATCACGGGCCCAGTGCGTGAGAAGATATGTGGGCATAGAAGCGTCGCAAATGAGCCCGCAGTGGGCGCCGCCGTCCGACAGTCCCATCACCGTCGTGGGGTGGGTGATCATTTCCCGAATAGCTTCGTGGTCACCGTCGGCATAGGAGGCGAGCGGGGCGAAGATCAGTGCCCTGCCGTCGTTGGCGAGCATCCAATCCAGCATGACTTCTTGCGGAGTGCGTCCGGTGGCGGCGGCCGCTGCTGCTGCACTGGTCGACGGGTGCGGTTCGTAGTCCGGGACGCCAGCCGATGCGAGCGGAAAGAACAGCTCAAACCGTCCCATGAGGGTCAGGCCGATGCGGTTTTTCGTGGCTGGTTCCTCCGCCAGTAACGCCGCCCGAACCTCAGGTCTCTTGATCTCGGCGACGCGGGCAGCGAGGGGTAAGTGGGCGATGGCCTTGTACGTGGGATGGGTGATGAACGGGTGCAGGGAAGACTGAAAGCCGAAGAGCATGCCGGTCGGTCGGTTCGCCACCTGCGGCACGATGTGGAGCCCCGATGCTTGCGCCGCGGCGGCGTCCTCGAGGACTTCACGGTACGACACGGAGTTCTTTGCGCCCTGCGCCAACGCGAACGTGACGGTGGCGCCAACCCCGGCGAGGGCTCGCATCCACCCTCGCTCCTCCGGGCCCATCACGTCGTCACCGACCAGCTCAACCACTCGACGGCCCACGCGCCCTATCACTTCGCCAAGGGCAATGAGTTCGTCGGGCATGGCGTTCGTGCCGGGGATGGGACCGTGCTTCGAACGATGAAGGATCGTACGGCTGGTCGAGAAGCCGACCGCACCCGCTCGCAATGCCTCTTCAGTTAGGCGAGCCATTTGCCCGATTTCGTCGGCCGAAGGTTCGTCGTGAGCGCGATCACCCATAACATATGCGCGCAGAGCACAGTGCGGAACTTGCGCGGCCACGTCGAGCACGCGGGGCATGGAGTCGACGGTGTCGAGATATTCGGGGAAGCTCTCCCACTGCCAATCGATGCCCTCGTTGAGAGCCGATCCGGGAATGTCTTCCACGCCCTCCATGAGCTCAATGAGGAACTGCTCACCGCCGGGACGGCGGGGAGCAAAACCCACACCGCAGTTGCCCATCACGATGGTGGTCGCACCGTGCCAACTCGACGGACTGACTTCGGGATCCCATGTGACCTGACCGTCGTAATGGGTGTGGATGTCCACCCAGCCCGGGGCCACGATGAGTCCGTCAGCGTCGACTCGCCGGTGCGCGTTGCCGTCGACCTTTCCGATCTCCGTGATCACTCCG
The DNA here is from genome assembly GCA_043775075.1 of Acidimicrobiia bacterium. Classification (GTDB taxonomy): domain Bacteria; phylum Actinomycetota; class Acidimicrobiia; order Acidimicrobiales; family JANYDT01; genus JANLQX01. The sequence continues at coordinate 2,791 of JAYVSS010000027.1, read as the reverse complement.
TTGCTGATGGCAATGTCCGCGACGCGGGTCGGGGCGCCGGTGCCATCCACGATGGTGCCGCCGGACAGTACGAGATCATGCATGGTTTACCTCGGGTGGAGTAAGAGTCGGGTGGGGGCTCATGGGGTGATGCTGAGTGACGTGCGTCGAGAGCGCGATGATCGCTTCTGGCGAGCGGCGAGGAGCCGAGCCGTTTCCGCAGACGCCGTCGTGCCGAGAATTTCGGCAACGACATCAATAAGCGCACTGATGAAGAGGCGATTGTCTTCGTGCGGCTCGTCCTTAGCACGGCGAGCCAATTCCACCGCGTTGTGAAGCACGGCGCTGTATCGACGGTGCAGATCGAGTGACGATGCGTCGAGGAGTTCGCCGGTCAGTGCCCGCCACCGAAAGGTGGAATCCTCGGGATTCTCGAGCGACGACGTGGACATCTTTGGACGAGGGCGATTGAGAACGTCCGCATGGACGACGAGGAACGCTCGACCGGAATCGTTGGTCAGCTTGATGGCAAACGGACGCACATAGGCCGCCGCCAGCTCACGAACATCATTGGTCCCGGACGCTTCGTAGGCATCGAGCAGGGCGTGGCGCCGCGCATCAATCTCCGGTAGGTGACGAGCCATTACGGCCCGTACGAGACCGGCGCGATCTTCGAAGTGATACTGGGCGGCGATGGCGTTGCGGGCCCCGGACTCACGGGTGATTTCACGCAGGGCGACGGCCTCGATACCCCGCTCGGCGAATAGCCGTTCGGCGGCGTCGATCAGTCGCTCACGGGTCGAGGCCTCGGTGGGCAGCTTGAGGATTTGCGCCGTCATGATCGGTGGGAGTGGGGAGGTGACGTTCGGCCACGATCGAGCAGAGCCGTCATGAGTTCGCTAATTCGTTGGCTTGGGCGAAGAGGGACAGGGTGATGTCGTGGAGGCGATCGCCGACGTCGCGCGGCGCGAGGCCAGCGAAAGCGCGAGCGTTGGTGCCTTCGAGAATGATGCCGAGGCGATATCCGGCGAGTACCTGGTACCACGTGGCGATGGTGGGCGTGATGAATCGGCCCGATGAAGCGGTGGCTTCGGTGTAGCGATCGATGAGCTCGTCTCTAGTCGGTAGGCCAGACGCGTCGATGGCCGACACCCCCGATCCGCCCGTCGGGAACGTCGCGAGAAGGGCACCGAGGTCGAGCAGCGGATCGCCGATGGTGGCCAGTTCCCAATCGACGATGGCCGCCAAGCGCGGTTCGTCGTGGCGGAACATGACGTTGCCAAAATGAAAGTCGCCGTGAATGACGCCAGGCTTCCACGTGGTTGGTCGGTGGGAGTCCAGCCAGTGCCCGATCTCCTCGACGAATGGGATGCCGGGCCCGGGATAGTTCGGGGTGCCGTCGTACGACGCAAGGTGTGAACGCCAGCGATCGACCTGACGTTCCAACCATCCGTCGGCGCGTCCGAACGACCCGAGTCCTACTGCCTGATGATCCACACACGCAAGTGCGGCGATGCCATCGGCCATCGAGAGACCCATGGCGTGCTTCCAGGAGAGGTCGTCGTAGGCCGCGGGAAGACCGAGCGTCGGAGCGAACCCGTCGACGGGCTCCATCAGGTAGAACGCTGATCCGAGAGCGTCCACCAATGGCTCGTCGGCCACCAGTCGGGGATGAGGAACACTGGTATCGGCAAGCGCGCGTAGCAATTTTGCCTCGCGCCGCATCGTTTCGTCGGAGTTGGCCCGTTTGTGCGGGGGGGGATGACGGAGTACGACCTCCCGGTCTCCACGGCGAACGCGGGCCATCACGTTCTGTGTGCCGCCGTCAAGGGCGGTGATCTCTAAGGGCCCGGCGCCGATTTCATGCGCGTCCAGCCAGGCGGTGAGGCGGTCGACGTCGACAGGAACAGATGTCATCGGTTGATATGGGGATGCAGTGATGGCAACGATGACGCCTAGACCGGGAGATTGCCGGTGGCGGTCTTCGTTGTTCCGTGGTCTCGATACGCCGCAATGGTGCGTTCGGCGATACGCATCTGGTGCACTTCGTCGGCGCCGTCGGCGAAGCGAGCCCAACGGGCCTGCTGATACATGTGGGCCAGAGGCGTGTCGTTGGAGTACCCGAGCGCCCCGTGGACCTGGATGGCTCGATCGATGATGCGGTTCAGCGAATTGGCGACGAAGTGCTTAGCCATCGATACCTCGGACTTGAAGTCCTCCTTACGATCGATTTTGTATGCCGCATGCAGCACCATCAACTTGCACTGGTAGAGCTCCATCGCCGAGTCCGCGATGAGCCACTGGATGCCTTGCTTTTCGGCCAACAACGAGCCATGGCTGTACCGGTCAAGGGACCGAGCCACCATCATGTCCAACGCCGTTTCCGCCTGGCTGATCCAGCGCATGCAGTGCGCGAGACGCGCCGGGCCGAGGCGGTACTGACCGAGCATGTGACCCTGGCCTCGACCGCCGAGCATCTGATCGTTATGTACACGTAGATCTTCGATGACGATCTCGTTGTGACCGGTGGAGCCGTGCATGGTGGAGATTTGACGCTTGTTGATCCAGCCGTCGCTCGGAAGGTCGATGATGAACGCGGTGTTGGCCGCCTGGGGGAGGTCCGGATCATCCTCTGTGCGGGCGATGAGGATGGCGAACTTGGCCCGCTGAGCCCCGGAGATGAACCATTTGTGTCCGTTGATCACCCATTCATCGCCGTCCTTCACTGCCAGCGTCTTGATGAGCGTAGGGTCAGAACCGGCAACCTCGGGCTCGGTCATGGCGAAGCAGGATTGGGCTTTTCCATCGCACA
>JAYVSS010000026.1:0-23469 GCA_043775075.1 Acidimicrobiia bacterium | reverse complement strand
ACTACGACGAGACATCCAAACCATTCCGATGGACCTACGCCGCCGAACCCCTCAAAGCCGCATGACACGCGACTCATTCACGCGCGACAGCACTAGATGCCCCCTGGAATTTCGATGACGATTACCTACGATCCGTCGCACCCGAAGTACTTCGTCGAATCCGACCTGCGGGAGGAAATGACTCGTGTCTATGACGCCTGCCATGGATGTCGGGTCTGTTTCAGTCTGTGTACGAGCTTTCCCACTCTGTTCGCCATCATCGACGACAAGCCCGATCAAAACGCTCATCTGATGTCGGTGGCGGAGCAGGACAAGGTGGTGGACGAGTGCTTCCAGTGCAAGATGTGCGACGTTCGCTGTCCGTACACGCCGGGCCAGGGCCATGAATGGCAGCTCGACTTCCCACGACTCATGTTGCGTGCTGCGGCCGTCAAGAAAAAGCAACATGGACGGACCCTCGTTGATCAGGTGTTCGGCCACACCGACCTACTCGGAAAAGTGGGGTCACTCACTTCTCCGATCGCCAACAAAACCATCGGCACCCCCGGGTCGCCCGTGCGCAAAGCAATGGCCAAAACGCTGGGAGTGGCATCCATGCGCATGCTCCCGCCGTATGCCAAGCAGCGATTTTCCACCTGGTTCAAGCGTCGGCCGATGCTGTTGATGGCCTCCCGCCAGGCCCGCGTCGCGCTCTTCCCGACGTGCCTCACGGAGTACCAAAATCCAGCAATCGGCAAGGCCCTCGTCGATGTCTATGAGCGCAACAACGTGCAGTGTTCGCTCCCCGAAGGCGTCGGCTGCTGCGGGGCGCCGTGGCTGCATAGCGGGGACTTTGAGAAATTCATCGAACAGGCGAAAAAAAACGTCCCGGCGTTAACGAGAGCGATCAAAAGCGGACAGGACATCGTGGTGCCGCAGCCGACGTGTGGCTATGTATTGAAGCGGGACTACGCCGCCTATCTCAAAGACGAACCGGAGGCCGTTGATGCGGAACTCATTGGTAAACACACATTTGATTCGTCGGAGTATCTGTGGAAACTGCACAAGGGAGCGGACACGTCGATCGACACAGAATTTTCCGGCGTCGTTCCCGCGACCACGACCTATCACGTTCCCTGTCATCTCCAGGCCCAGCAGATCGGCCTGAAGAGCCGTGACCTGATGAAGCTCACTGGCACGAAAATCACGTTGGTGCAGAAGTGCTCGGGGATCGATGGCACGTGGGGGTACCGCGAGGCGAACTACGAGATCGCCAAGAAGATCTCGAAACCCCTCGGCGTGGCGGTGAAGGCCGCCGGTTCCGACGTCGTCGTCGGCGACTGTCACCTGGCCAACGGCGCCATCGGCGAGGAAACCGGCGATGTGCCACTGCACCCGCTGCAGTTCCTCGCCCGTGCCTACGGCCTGCCCGGCCACTAATCCTTCCCCTTACCGCCACCCCTGGAGTTAGCTGTGTTGACCCTTACCGACATTTTGGATGTGCGCGCGTACGAGCGGGTACGAGACGACGAGCGTCGTCGGATCATCGAGTTAAAGACGCACCGTCGCGTGCACATTGGGACCGTTCTGTCACTGGTGTTCGAGAACCGAGACACGATGTGGTTTCAGGTCCAGGAAATGGCCCGTGCGGAGAAGATCCAGACCGACGACGCCATCCAGGTTGAACTCGACATCTACAACCCGCTCATCCCGAGTGGCGGACAGCTTTCAGCCACGCTCTTCATCGAATGCACGTCTGATGATCAGCTGCGAACATGGCTACCGAAGCTCGTGGGAATCGAGCGTTCGATCGAACTCCATATCGGTTCCGGCGAGGATGTGACGAAAATCACGTGCATCCCCGAGGCCGCCCATGAAGCGCAACTCACTCGCGAAGAAATCACCTCGGCCGTGCACTACCTCTTCTTTGCCGTCGGGGCCGAACACGCCGATGCGCTCCGCTGCGGTCCGGCCCGTATCGTCGTCACCCACTCGGACTATCTTGAAGTTACTGAACTGGGCGCCGGTACCCGCGACGAACTGGCCAAGGATCTGGGCGCCTGATGTTTTTTCTCCGTACTTTGCGGGTACTCATCTGATGCTCATAGAGAATCGTTCAGCCTGACCCCAACGTGCTTATCGAGCGTTCGACATCAGAACGCGAATCGTCACTCTCCGTGATAGTTCGCAAATTCTTGGTGAAGGGCCTTTACAGAACACCAAACGACGAACAATACTCTGCGGCCCCCCACTTTCGGACCAGATGTACCGGTTCAGTTTCAAAGGACGTGTTTTGATGATGAAATCGCAAGCTTGGCGTGAACAAGGTCAGTGCAAAGGTGTTGACCCCGAAATCTTTTACCCGGTCTCCGACGAGGACGGCGATGAGGCCAAGGCCATCTGCGCCGATTGCCCTGTCCGGATCCAGTGCCTTGAATACGCTCTGATCGCCCGCGAGCGCGACGGCATCTGGGGCGGCTGCACCGAGCGTGAGCGTCGTCGAATTATCCGTCAGCGTCGCCGCGCTGCGTAAGGCTGTTTTCCTGACACACGGCTGTCGCCGTCGATCCGACTGCGGGCTGGGGTCCGCCAGGTTAGATCGTTGCACCCCGACCCACCGGTTTTCCGGTGGGTCGTTTCGCGCCCGGGAACTATGGTCATCGGCGCTATGACGCCGTCAGCCGAGTCAACTGAGCCGCTAGGAACCCTCGCCACCCTGACGGCGTTCGGCGGATGGGCCGAAGTGTTTGCCTCGCTCACCGCCCGGCGTGACCTTCCCCCCGAGGTCGTGCAGGCCGCCGTTTCGGAGATCTTACAGGGCGCGGCAACGCCCGCTCAGATCGGGGCGTTGCTCATCGGGCTCCGCACGAAGGGCGAATCCGTGGCCGAACTCGGGGCCGCGCTCCAGGCCATGCTGGCGGTCTCTGTTGCCGTTCCGCTCACCGACGCCACCAGGGACAGGGCCATCTGCACGTGCGGGACCGGTGGCGACCGCAGTAACTCGATCAACATCTCGACCACGGCGATGTTCGTCGTGGCCGGTGCTGGTGGAGTGATCTGTAAGCACGGGGGTCGGGCCGCCAGCTCACAATCGGGTTCGGCCGACGTGCTCGAAGCGCTTGGCGTGGTCCTTGAGCTTTCCCCGGCCTCCGTCGCCCGCTGTATCGAAGAAGTCGGGGTTGGGTTCTGTCTGGCGCCGCGCTTTCACCCGGCGATGCGTCACGCCGCGCCCGTACGACGCGAACTGGGGGTGGCGAGCATGTTCAATTTCCTTGGTCCGATTGCCAATCCGGGCCGCGTGCGTCGTCAGCTGGTGGGGGTGGCAGATCCGTCGATGGCCCCGAAAATGGCCTCGGTCCTGGCCGGGTTGGGAACGGTCTCGGCGCTATTCGTGCACGGTCACGACGGGCTCGACGAACTCACCACGACCACCACGTCAACCGTCTGGTCGTTGCAGCCCGATGGTTCGGTCATCGAGTCGGTGTTCGATCCGTTGTCCGTTGGCATCGGTCGGGCCCACGCTGCTGATCTGCTCGGCGGTTCGGCGGTGGAGAACGCTGGCGCGCTCACGCGGGTCCTGGATGGGGCGCTCGGGCCGCAGCGAGACATCGTGGTGCTCAACGCTGGCGCCGGGCTGGTGGCCGCCGGGCTGGTATCCACCGTGTCCGAGGGCGTGGTGCGAGCCCAGGAAGCGATCGACAACGGCGCCGCTCGTGGCGTGCTCGACCGGTTGGTGGCGCTCACTCAGCGGCTGCGCGAACCCGTCGCGTAGAGGCGACCACCGGCGGTCGGCGAGCTGGGGCCGAATCCCGGCGGGCGTCGGCGGCGTGATCGCGGGCGGTGCTGGGCGGATTGTCACGCGAGATGCGTTTGTCGAGTCCATCGTTCTTCGGTTCGCGCACGTCGAAGTGGGGCGGGCGATGCACCGGCCAGGCCAATCCGGCGTCGGCATGATGCACCCTCGTCGAGGGATTGCGGCGCTCGACCCAGCCGGCCACGATCGCCAGCTCGTCCACGAGATGGCAGGGGATGGGCGCGGTGCCGGCCGGGGCTTTCGTCGGATCGGCCCGGCCGTCTCCGAATCGTACGCGGCCGTGGTCGATCCGGATAAGGCGGCCGTCGAACTCGATCTCCAGCCACCCGGCGCTGCGCAGTGAACTCACCACCCGCTGACGCTGCAAGGCGCGAGCGAGCGTGCCAGCACGATCGCGCAACAGCGCCGCTTTCTCGAACTGTTCACTTTCGGCATAAGCGCGCATACGGTTCTCTAGCGGGGCGAGTAGAGCGTCTGGACGGTCGAGCATGGCCAGCAACCCGGGCCCGTCGACGCTGTGACACGCCGCCGCTTCCTTGAGCGCGAGGGCGCCGATTCGAGCAGCAACGAGCGACGCAAACGGTCCGACGTATCGCGCCTCTTTCAAGTTCGCATCTCGGGTGGTGCTGATTGCCGCCTTTTCGCCAGCCACAGCGATTCGTATGTACGCGTATTTTGTCCAGAGTTTTGCTTGACGATTGAACCGAGGCAGCTCGCGTTGGATGAGTCGAACCTCGAGCACGGCCGCTTCAAATGGCGTGGTGCATTCGATGTGATCGATCTTGTGGAGCACTTCGAGCATCGGCCCGATCTTGCGCCGATCGTCGGTGGAGAAGTAGCTGCGCACCCGAGATCGGAGGTTCGTCGCCTTGCCGACGTAGATCACGGTACCTCCGAGATCGCGGAACACATAGACCCCCGGTCGACGGGGAAGGTGGTTCGTGAGGGCCAGTTTGCGGGCCTGCGGATGGCGGTTGATCGCCGGCAACTCGGTCAGGTCATCGAGGCCGAGGATCCCGTATCCGGCGGCGCGCTCCAGCAGAAGAAAGAGGAGATCAGCGGTCGCCCGCACGTCGTCAAGCGCTCGGTGCGTGGGCTGGTTGGCAAAACCGAAATGCGCGCTTAGCGTTCCGAGTTTGCAGTTGGACACCTCACTGCGTACCAGCCTCCGAGCGAGCGAACAGGTGTCGACGCGACGCTGCGACAGCGTCGGATAGTCGTTCGCTTTGAGGGCGGCGTCGAGAAAGGCAATGTCGAAGCGGATGTTGTGGCCAACAATCACGGCGCGGCCGATGAACTCGATGAGAGCAGGAAGTACCGTCTGAATTCTTGGGGCCGGTCCGACCATCGTTTCCGTGATGCCCGTGAGGTAGGTGATGAAGGGAGGGATCTCGACTCCCGGGTTGATGAGCGTGGCGAACGTTCCCGTGCAAACGCCGCCTTCGTAGCGGGCGGCCGCGACCTCGGTGATCGCACAGTTCTTCGGCGAACCGCCCGTGGTTTCCAGATCGATCACCACGAACGTGACATCGGAAAGCGGTACGCCGAGGTCATCGAGCGACGTCTGCCCGGCGTGGGCCACCGATCGCCTTCTCGCCGTGTTCGGGCCGGTCGCCATGTTCGGCCCGGTCGCCGTGTTCGGCCCGGTCGCCGTGGAGGATGCACTAGCCACTCCACAATTGTAGGCGAACAATCGTTCGTGATGGCGAATAGACGTTCGTGGGCTGGCGCGCGGCGGGTTGGGTCGCGCTCTCTGGACCGGTTGGCGGCACTATGGACCGGGAGGCGACGTCGCTAAACGGTCCGAGCCGTCGTGAACCAGTCCAGAGCTATGGCGCAAGGCGGGGCGCGTGGCGGGCGAGCGCAGGCGGCGCTAGGCCGAGACGAGGCCGCGGCCCCGTAGGAGCGGTTGGATGCCGGCGTCGCGACCGCGGAATGATCGATAGGCGGCGCCCGGCTCAATGGTGTTGCCCGATGCGTAGACAAACTCCTGCAAGCGGGCGGCGGTGGCGGGGTCGAACGCGTCGCCAACCTCGGTAAACGCATCGTAGGCATCAGCGTCCAATACCTCAGCCCATAAGTACACGTAGTATGCCGATGCGTAGCCGGAGCTGGAGAAGAGGTGAGCGAAGTGGGGCAGACGATGACGCATGGCGATGGCGGGGGGCATGCCGAGCTGGTCGAGTTGCTCTCGTTCGAACTGATCGAGATCAAGTTTCGATGGGTCGTCGACCTGATGGAGCGCCAGGTCGATAAGCGCGCATGCGGTGTATTCAACGGTGGCGAATCCCTGATTGAACTTGGCGGCCCGCTGGATCCGCTCGACCAGTTCGTCGGGAATCACCTCGCCGGTATCCACGTGGCGGGCGTGGCGGCGCAGAACTTCGGGCTCCAATAACCAGTGCTCGAAGAGCTGCGACGGAAGTTCGACGAAGTCTCGCAACACGTTCGTCCCGGCGAGCCGTTGAAACGGCGACGTGGACAGGAGGCCGTGAAGCCCGTGTCCGAATTCGTGAAAGAGCGTGTGGGCGTCGTCGATCGATAGCAGCGTCGGGCCGGTTTCGGCCTTGGCGAAGTTGTTGTGGTTAGCGATTACCGGCAATGCGGCGTCGCCTTCAATATCATACGTGCGCATACGATATGAGGACATCCACGCACCGCTGCGTTTCGTTGGCCGAGCGTAGTTGTCCGAGAGAAACACGCCGACGAGTTCGTCGTTGGAGGAATGCACTTCGAACGTGCGCACGTCGGCGTGGTACTTCACGGCGTCGGGTCGTTCGACGAAGCTCAGGCCGAAGAGGCGGCCGGCGCAATCGAACGCTGCCGCCAGCACATTGTCCAGAGAGAAGTACGGCTTCACATCGTCATCGTGAAGGTCATATCTGGACTGACGAATTTCTTCCGCCAGATAGCGCCAGTCCCATGCCGCCACTTCGGGTTCGCCGTGAGAACGGGCAAGGTGCGACAGATCCTCGTATTCGGCGAGCGCCGCCGCCCGGGCGGGCACCCAGACCTGCTGGAGAAGGGTCGAGACCGCCGCCGGGGCTTTGGCCATCGTGTCGGCCAGTTGGTAGTCAGCGAAGGTTTCGTAGCCGTGGAGCTGGGCGAGTTCGCGTCGCCGGATGAGCAGATCGACGATGAGTTGGCGGTTGTCCGTGGGGCCATCACTCTCGCCCCGCTTGGTCCACGCCTGCCACGCCGTCTCGCGGAGATCGCGACGGGTGGAAGTTTCCAGGAATGGCACGATGAGCGAGCGAGAAAGCGTGATGATCTGGGCGCCCGCCGCCAGTCCGGCGTCGTGGGCAGCACTGCGGGCGGCGGCCCGGAGCCATCCGGGCATCCCGGCCATATCGGCGTCGCCATGGAGTTCAAGGTGCCAAGAAGATTCGTCCACGAGGACGTTTTGCGAAAAGGTCGTGTGCAACGTCGCCAACTCTTGTGCCAACACCGATATCCGCTCGCGGGCGTCGCCGGTCAGGAGCGCACCCCCGCGCACGAAGTCCAGATGGATGCGTTCGAGCAATCGCAACTCAATGGCGTTGATGTCGAGCGACGCACGTCCGGCGAGCAGCGCCGCCACGCGAGCAAACACGCCTGCGTGGAGCGAGACCGCCGTGCTGTGGGCAGCGAGGCGGGGCGCCATCTCCCTCTCGACGGCCTGGATTGCGGGGTTCGTTTCGGCCGACGAAAGGTTGAAGAACACCCGGCTCACTCGTGTGAGGATCGCCCCGGCGTCGTCAAACGCAACGACGGTGTTGGCGAACGTCGGCGGTTCATCGTTGTCGGCGATCGCGTTGACCTCGGTCAGATGTCGCTCCATGGCGATCGTGAACGCCGGCGCAAAGTGTTCGGGCGTGATTTCGCCGAATGGGGGCAAAGCAAGCGGCCCTCGCCATGGGGCCAGGAGCGGATTAGCAACAGGATTGCCGGCAGCTTCAGACATGTGACCTCTCACGGACCTCTGGCGAACGTTCACGGGCCGACCGGTTCAGAGTAGGTCGCTAATATTCTTTCCAAGTTCTTTCGGTCTGGCCCGGTTTTGTCATACCCCCCAGCCCATAGTGATCGCATGGCTACTGCGATCACCTTCCCCGTCCCGCTGACCCCACTGACACTCTCCTCCCGCCGCCACCGTGCGGAGTCCGATGCTCAACGATCTGAGCGTCAATTGGCCGTTCGTCGCCATCCCTCCGCTCGGGTGGCCGTCAATTCGTTGGCCCCCGCTCCGGCTGCAGTCGTGATTTCCTGTTCCGACTGCAGCCGACAGAACTCGACAGCTTGCGTCGATTGCGTTGTCACCTTCATGTGCGGCTCATTCGTCAACCTGGGGCCGGACGAAGCCCACGCCTTGGTGTTGTTTCAGTCCGTCGGCCTCGTCCCTCCCTCGCAGCACTCTCCGGCCTTCAGCGTGGCCTAAAGCAGCGTTACGGGCGAAGACTCAATCTAGGACCTCTCAGACTAAGTCCGATTGACTAGGAGTCATGCCTCGAACGGTGAATGTCCACGAAGCGAAGACCCACCTCTCGCGGCTTCTCGACGAAGTTGAGCGCGGCGACGAGGTAGTCATCGCCCGCGCCGGTCACCCGGTGGCCCGTCTGGTATCGGTGAGTGGGCTCACTGAACGTCCGATGGGGTTCGTCAAAGGTTCGGTGACCGACGCGTTCTTTGTTGATCTTCCGGAGTCGGAGTTGTCCGCGTGGGAGTGAAGCTTCTGCTCGATACGAGCGTTGTGCTTTGGGCTCTGCTGGAACCCGGAAAGCTCAGCGACCGGGCGGGAGAGATGCTCAGCGATCGTTCGAATGACGTGCTGGTTTCCGCCGCCTCGGCATGGGAGATCTCCACGAAGTATCGGCTGGGAAGACTGCCAGACGCAGGACTTATCGTCGCCAATTACCAAGAGCATCTTGCGGCACTTGGTGCCGTTGAGGTTCCGATTTCGTTGTCTCACGCTCTGCTTGCCGGCGCCTTCGAGGTCGATCATCGAGATCCCTTTGACCGGATGATTGCGGCCCAAGCAGTCGCCCTTTCCGTGCCGGTCGTGGCGAGCGACGGGGCCTTTGGTCTGTTCCCCTGCCGAGTGCTTTGGTAACCACGTCCTAACAATCGAGTTGTTCCGTAAGGTGATGGGGTGGGCATGCAACCGGTGGAGATCAAGGGGTCACGGCCGTTCGCCGGTGACCGCGCTCCGGGGCGGCGACGGTCCGCGTACAACGTGGCGTTGGCCGAACGTATTCTCGCCCTTGGCCGGGCCGAGGGCCTCGATGCCGTCGGCACCACCGATGCCGCCCCGTTTCTCGATGCCCGCGCCGCCCTCCATGAGCGAAAGGCTGGCGGTCTGCACGGCGAAATGGCGTTCACCTACAAGAATCCCGATCGTTCCACTGATCCGGGCGCCGCCCTTCCTGGCGCGGCCACCCTGATCGTCGGTGCCCGCTTCTATAAGCGCGCAGATCAATTGATGCCGGCTGAACCGGCCGGGCGGATCGCTCGATATTCGTGGTTGGATCATTACGCTCCGCTTCGTCACTCCCTGCAAGCCATGGCCCACGAACTCAAGGCGGAGGGCTACCGCACCCGCATCCTGGCCGACGACAACACTCTCGTTGATCGGGCGGCGGCTCACCGGGCCGGGCTCGGATGGTTCGGAAAAAACGCCAACCTGTTGCTTCCTGGTCGCGGTTCGTGGTTTGTTCTCGGGTCGTTGCTGACCGACGCGGCGCTTCCGGTAGCCGATCAGATCGTTGCCGACGGTTGTGGGTCGTGTGTTCGCTGCATCGATGGGTGCCCTACCGGGGCCATCGTTGCGCCGGGTGTCGTCGATGCCCGGCGATGCCTGGCGTGGCTGGCGCAACGGCCTGGCCCGTTCCCCGACGAGTTCCTGGAGGCGTTAGGCGACCGTATTTACGGATGCGATGACTGCCAGGAGGTGTGCCCGCCCAATCGGACGCAGGATCGTCGCGACCCGCCGCCCGGGGCCGACGCAGGCGCGCAACCGTTCACCGATCTCGTCGACCTTGTGCTCGACGACGACTCGGCGATTCTGGCTCGCCATGGGCGGTTCTACCTCCCCGCCCGCGATGTCAACGTGCTGCGTCGCAACGCCCTGATTGCGCTCGGCAACACCGTGGGCCTCGAACCGGATGGGTCGATCCCTGGGCGGGTTGGCGCCGCTCTCACGGCCGGAGCGTCGTCGGCCGACGAGGCGGTGCGCCACGCTGCGGCGTTCGCCGTTCGGTCGATCTCGACCCGCCGGGCGACCAACCGCTAATTCATCGGTCGGCGGGTAGGGTCGACGCCCGTCATGGCCCACCTCCTCGTTACCAATGACTTCCCCCCGAAGATCGGCGGCATCCAGTCGTATCTGTGGGAACTGTGGCGTCGTCTCCCGGCGGGTCAGGCCAGCGTCTTCACCACGCCCTACGCCGGGACCGTCGAATTTGATCGCCTTGCGCCGATGCCTATCGTTCGGTGCCGACGCAAGGTGTTGTTGCCCACTCCGGCAGTGACGAGACGGGTGTTGGCGCTGGCGGAGCAGACCGGTGCATCGCTCGCCGTGCTCGATCCAGCCGTGCCGCTGGGGATCATCGGTCCGGCCCTGGCCAAGGCCGGCCTACCGTACGCAGTGGTGCTGCACGGGGCCGAGGTCACTGTTCCCGGTCGCCTTCCCGGATTGAAGCAGACGCTTGCTCGCGTCCTCGACGGTGCTATCCACGTGATCGCCGCTGGGGGGTATCCGCTGGCCGAAGCCGAGCGTTGCGTCGGTCGCTCCCTCGTCGCAACGGTGATCCCGCCCGGCGTCGACACCGACGGGTTCCACCCCATCGGCTCGACGGAGGAGCGCAACGCCATCCGCACCCGCCTCAGATTGCCCACTACCGATGTGGGCGACGTGATCGTGTGCGCCAGCCGCTTGGTGCCGCGTAAGGGTTTCGACACAGTATTCGTGGCAGCCGCAGCCGTGGCCCAGCGTCGGGCGGCCGAAGCTGGGATGAATAAAGAGAAGATACGCTCGCTTACTATTGCCGTGGCGGGCGCTGGGCGCGATCGTGATCGCCTGGAAAAGGTCGCGCACCGGGTGATGACCACGGACAAAGCCACCCAGCTCAACATCACGTTCCTCGGACGAGTAGGCGACGATGAGCTGCGCGCCTTGCATCGAAGCGCTGATGTGTTCGCGATGTTGTGTCGCAACCGTTGGGGCGGCCTTGAGCAGGAGGGATTCGGAATTGTATTCGTGGAGGCAGCGGCGTCGGGCACCCCGCAGCTTGCTGGCCGCAGTGGAGGGTCACACGAAGCGGTGATCGATGGCGAAACAGGTTTCGTTGTTGATCCGCGGTCACTTGCCCAAGCCACCAGCGCGCTTATGACATTGCTTGGCGACGCCGACCTTCGCGCTCGCCTCGGTGCCGCTGGCCGCCAGCGTTGCCTGAACGAACTGAGTTACAACGTGCTCGCCACCAAACTCAGCCATACCCTCGCCGCAATCGAGGCAACCCTTCCCCCGTTTCGCCGCTAGGGCGAGTTCTTCACAACTGGCGATGGGGCCCACCCAACGAGTTCCCCGTTGACAAACGGTCCGCAGACATCGGCGGCGTCAATCATCGGCGCATTTCCCCCGCTAATTGTTGGCAACCACCACCTCGACGAACCCCGATACTACGCTCGGCTTCCTCGAACCCTTCGGGACGTGAAGAGAGACGCCATGGCTGAACAGACCACCGAACACCTCAACGTCGCGGCGTCAATTGATCGTTGTATCGAGACGATTCTCGACTTTGAGCGGTATCCCGAGTGGGCTCCAGACATTAAGGCGGCGATCGTCATCGACCGCGATGAGCAGGGTCGCGCCACGAAAGTCGCGTTTCGCGCCGCGGCGATGGGACGAAGCGCTGGTTATCTGCTCGCTTACAACTACAGCGAAGCCTCCGACGTCATCTCGTGGACGTTGGTGGAGGGCGACATCATGCGGGCTCTCGAAGGGAGCTACACCTTCGTCGAGGCGCCAGACCGTTCGACCGACGTCACCTACCACTTGGCGGTCGATCTCGTCGTGCCGATTCCTGGTTTCGTGAAGCGCCGGGCCGAGGGCAAGATCATCACCACGGCGCTGCGCGAACTCAAACACCGCGTCGAAAACGCCGCCACCGCCTGACCATTTCCGGATGTACCGAGTGAGCGTCCCTACCGCCCCACTCGGTCGTTGAGCCCGAGTAGTCCGTTCAGCACAAACGCCGTCGCTGACGCGGCCACCACGTCTGGCTCCTCGCGGCGTGTCTGGATGAATCGCCGAGCTAGTTCGTTTGTTACCCCGATGACGGCGTGAGTCAGAAACTCGGGATCACCGTCGGGAATCGCACCGGCGAGCATGGCGTCCTTGATATGGCGCGTCGTATCCGCCGCCCCGACATCAGCGCCTTGGCGAAGGACAGGCAGAAAGGCCACTTCGGTGGCGGCGAATTGGAAGAGATTGAACATATGGCGGTTCTCATCGAGCCAGCGCATCGTCCCGAGTATCCCGAGGGTGATTTTCTCTAGCGGTTCAGTTGCCGTCGCCAAGGTGTGTTGCTGGCGGCGTCGAAGCGAAAGTTGCGCATCGCGCAAGATTTCGCAAAAGAGTTCCTCTTTGGATTCGAAGTACCAATAAAAGACTCCCTTACCGACCGCCAACTCGTCGACTATCTCCGCCACGGACGTCTGGTGATATCCCTGCTCGGCGAAACGGCGTGCGGCGGCACCCATCAAGGTGGCGCGCCTTTCGCGTCCTCGTTGGGTCAGCCGACGTTCCATGTGGACACGGTAGGGATGAGCAGCATCATTGTCCAAACGACCGCTCAAATCCCCGGTGACGAAGCCGGATTGAAAGCGAATATCTGAACGATCGCGCAAACGCTCATTCTGATTCTTTCGGTCGCGCCGCATCGGGTCGAACCGAGCGGAATTCTGTGTCCACTCGATGAACGGCCCGTGACATGTGCCATGGACCCGACACCGCTTGACCCGCGTCCCTTACACTCGGCTCATGGCATATCGGATCATGAAGGCGATTCTCGGGCCGATTCTCCGTCTGCTTTTCAAGGTTCGGGTGGAAGGTATCGAGCACGTTCCGGCTGGAGGACCGTTAATTCTTGCCAGTAATCATCTGTCGTTTTCCGATTCGATCTTCTTGCCCCTAGTTTTAAAACGACGTGTCACCTTCGTCGCCAAAGCCGAGTATTTCGAGCAACGTAAGACCGCCTGGTTCTTCAAATTGATGGGGCAAATTCCGATCAAGCGTGGCGGCGGTGCCGCGTCCCAACGGGCGTTGGAGTCAGCCAAGGAAGTGCTCGATGCCGACGGTGTGTTTGGCATCTATCCCGAAGGTACACGCTCGCCCGATGGACGCCTGTATAAGGGACGGACCGGCGTGGCCCGCTTGGCCCTCGACTGTCATACCCCAGTCATTGCTGTGGCGATGATGGGCACCAGGGAGGCGCAACCAATCGGGCAGGTGAAGCCGAATTTCGGCGCTCCTATCACCATTAAATTTTCTCGTCCTCTTGACTTCAGCCGGTTTGAAACTCGCCGAGACGATCCACTCGCTCTTCGTCAGATAACCGACGAAATCATGTTCGAACTTCGCGAGCTTTCCGGTCAGGACTACGTCAACTCCTACGCCCCGAAGAAGGGCGCAGACCATGTGGTTGGCGATCCCGCTCCGGCAATTGTCCGCTCGGCGCCGGCGTCGCTTTCTCACTCGTCGTCAGTTCTCGTTGGCGCCGGCTCGATGAGTGCGTCTGCCTGACCAGGAGCGTGACCTCAGTCGGGTACGCACTACAAGACGTAAAGACGAAAGACTGACCGCAATGATTTTCGTCGTTCGCATTTGGCTACCGGATCGACCCGGTGCGCTTGGTCAGGTCGCCAGTCGCATTGGAGCTGTTGGGGGTGACCTGGTGGGCATCGATATTCTTGAGCGCGGCGCAGGCCGGGCAATCGACGAGTTGATCGTCGAGCTTCCTGACCGTTCGCTGCTCGACCTTCTTGCTCGCGAACTCCGTGAGGTGGACGGCGTCGATGTGGAGGACATGCGCCCGATTGGGGTGGAGGTCCGTGACCCGCGCCAGGACGCCCTGGATACTGCGCTTGCCTTAGTTGAGGCGCCTACAGCCGATTCGCTCTTGCGCGCGCTGGCCGACCGGGCGAGCCGTGGATTTGAAGCGGAATGGGCAGCGGTCATCTCGGCCGAGAGCTCCGAGCCGTTGGCCGTGGTCGGGAAAGCCCCCGAGGTTCCGTGGATTTCGGCGTTCGTGTCGGGGAGCCGGGCGTCGATGCGAGTTGCGTCGGGGGAGTCGGGCCCCGCGGACATTGCGTGGTCCACCCTGGACGGGGCCGACCTCACCCTCGTGCTCGGCCGTGGCGGTCGTCCCTTCCGCGCTCGTGAGCGCCACCAACTCACCGCACTCGTCCGTATCGCCGACGCCCGCTGGAGCGAACTCGTCCGTCGATAGGGTCCGCGGCCGCGCCGCCCCACCCAGAAAACGCCGCCCCACCCCGGAACGGAGCCGGCTCGAACCACCTAGGGCGTGACCCAGGCACGACTGCGGTCTACGGCACGGGTCCACGTGTGATGGGCGGCGTCAGCCGTGAGGCGTCCGACAGCGGGCTGAAACTGCGCTTCCTCGGCCCAGCTTGCCCCGACCTCGGGGACGGAACTCCACACTCCTTCGGCCAGCCCGGCGGCAAACGCCGCACCGAGGGCGGTGCACTCGGTCACGACTGGGCGACATACCCTCACGCCCAACTGGTCGGCCTGCAACTGGAGCAGCAGGTCCATGACCGACGCACCTCCGTCGACGCGCAATTCCTTCAATGCCTTTCCCGACGCCCGAGTCATCGCGTCCACGACATCGCGCACCTGGAACGCAATCGACTCGACCACGGCGCGGGCAATATGCGCGCGTCCTATCCCGCGCGTGAGTCCGACGATTGTCCCGCGCGCATATGGATCCCAATGCGGACTCCCCAATCCGGCGAAGGCGGGCACGAAATACACGCCGTCCGTTGAGTCGACCGACGCCGCGAGCGGGCCGACTTCCGAGGCCGACGAGATGATCTGCAGCCCATCACGCAACCACTGAATTGCCGCGCCGGTAACAAACACCGAACCCTCCAATGCGTATGTGAACGGGCCGTGTGCGCCAAGATCCCACGCCACCGTGGTGAGGAGACCTTCGGACGGGGCGGGTAACTCCGGGCCCACATTCAGCAACACGAAGCTGCCGGTTCCGTAGGTGTTCTTCGCCATCCCCGGATGGACGCACGCCTGACCGAACAACGCCGCCTGCTGATCGCCAAGGATGCCGCTGACCGGTACTCCGGCGAGCACCCCGCCGAGCGCATCGGCATGCACCGCACCGAGTCGTCCGGCACTCGCTCGCACTTCGCCGAGGGAGGTCATCGGCACACCGAACGTGTCGCAAAGCTCAGGCGACCATGCATGGGTACGCAGGTCGTACAGCATTGTGCGGGAGGCGTTGGAGGGGTCGGTGACATGGAGGCCACCTCGAATCCCGCCGGTGAGGTTCCACAACAACCAATCGTCGATCGTGCCGATCGCCAGATTGGGATGGACGGGAACGCCGCCGTCGCTCAGAAGCCACTCAACTTTGCTCGCCGAAAAGTAAGGATCAAGGACGAGTCCGGTCGTCGCTCGGACGGTGGGAAGAAATCCATCGGCGGTCAGGTCGTCGCAGCGATTGGCCGTGCGCCGGTCCTGCCACACGATTGCCCGGGCGTGGGGAAAACCCGTGGCCCGGTCCCAGGCCAGGACGGTCTCTCGCTGGTTGGTGATGCCAATGGCGGCAACGGTGGCGTCGGCCGGAAGGTGATGGGCCACGAGGTCGCGGGTCACCGCGGCGACGGCGTTCCAGATCTCGATGGCATCGTGTTCCACCCAGCCCGGCTGAGGAAAGAACTGAGTGAATTCCTGATACGACGATCCCACCGGACGGCCCGCCTCGTTCATAGCAACGGCTCGCACGCCGGTTGTCCCAGCATCAATGGCAACGACGACTGTGCTCACTAAATCCCCCAACGGATACCCCGGTTTCCCGAAAAGGGACACCGTAGCCCGGCTGGAAAGAGCTGTCGTGTGGCGCCGGCGCGGCCCGCTGCGGTCATCGGGCCGACTATCGTTTTCGGCGTTCATTGTTCGTTGACGGCGATCGCTAGGGCGATGCGCCGCTGTTCCCCGAGGGGCGTTTTGTGCGTATTGCTCTGCTCACCGCCGGCGGTCTTGCTCCGTGTCTTTCGTCCGCCGTGGGCGCACTGGTTGACACCTATTCGCGCATGGCCCCGGACGCTGAAATCATCGCCTATCGCGATGGTTATGCCGGGCTGCTAACGGGCGATTCCTTCGTGATCGGGGTCGATGGACGGTCCCAGGCTCATTTCCTCCACGGCCTCGGCGGCAGTCCGATCGGCAACAGCCGAGTGAAGCTCACCAACGTGGCCGATTGCGTCAAGCGCGGGCTCGTCAGCGATGGTGAAAACCCTCTGCAGGTTGCTGCCGAGCGCTTGTCGACCGACGGTGTGGACGTGTTGCACACCATCGGCGGCGACGACACCAACACCACCGCCGCTGACCTCGCTGCGTATCTGGCCGAACACAACTACAACCTCACCGTCGTCGGATTGCCGAAGACGATCGACAACGACGTTGCTCCGATCGTCCAAACCCTAGGTGCACTTACTGCTGCCGAGCACGGTGCACGATTTTTTGAACACTTAGTCTTCGAAGGTACCGCCAACCCGCGATCGTTGATCATTCATGAGGTCATGGGGCGCAACTGTGGGTGGCTGACGGCGGCCACGGCCCAGGTCTACCGCCAGCGCCTGGCAGCGCGTTCGGACGAGGTTGCTCCGGCGTTCGGGATGGACGCCGCAATGCTCGATATCGATGCCGTGTACGTGCCCGAGTCCTCCGTTGACATCGCCGCTGAGGCCGCCCGATTGCGAGCAGTCATCGACCGTAAGGGCTGCGCCAACGTGTTTGTGAGCGAGGGAGCGGGCGTTGAGGACATCGTCAAGGAAATCCTTGCCGCCGGCGGGGAAGTGGACCGCGATGCGTTCGGTCACGTGCGGCTCGACAAGGTTAACGTCGGTGGCTGGTTCTCCAAGAAGTTTGCCGATCTCGTCGGGGCGGAAAAGGCCCAGGTGCAGAAGTCCGGATATTTCGCCCGTTCGGCTCCAGCGAACGCCGAGGACCTCGCTCTGATCGCCGCAATGGTGGCGTTTGCTGTCCAGTCCGGTCTTGATCGGGTGAGCGGGGTAATCGGTCACGACGAAGAGCGAGGCGGAGAACTTCGGGCCATCGAGTTCCCCCGTATCAAGGGTGGCAAACACTTCGACCCGGCCACTCCCTGGTTCGTCGAGCTCCTGAAAGACATTGGCCAGAGGTAAGCGCCAGGATCTCGGCGGATCGGCGCCCTTGTTGTATGCCCAGACCGTAACGACTACCGTGCGAGTCCCGACTCGTAAGGAGATTTCCGATGGCCACCCCGGCGCAAATTCAGTCCGCTGTCGACGGCTACGGCGCGGCCTACGCGGCTCGCGACCGAGCGGCGTTTCTCGCCGTGTTCTCCGCTGACGCCGTACAAGTCGACCCCGCGCCGGCTCCGGCCAACGTCGGCCATGACGCCATCGGAGGCTTTTTCGACAATGCCATGGCGATGGCCCCGGACCTCACGCTGTTCGTGGATCGCACCATCGTGTGCGGGGATCAGGCGGCGGTGAACTTTCATGTGGAGGCAACCAGGGGCGGCACGAAGATGGGTTTTTCCGGCGTGGACATCTTCACGGTGAACGACGACGGTAAGGTCAGTGCCATCACCGCATATTGGGATCCCGCCACCATGGGCCCAATCTGATTTTGCCGGTAGCGTGGTGAGGTGACCAAACGCCGGACGGTATCGCGCACTCGAGTGATCGGCGCCAGCGCCGCTGATGTGTTTGACCTTCTGGCCGATCCCACCAAGCATTCGATGATCGACGGCTCGGGCACGGTGAAGGGACCACGTCCCGGAGTCCCCACGCGTCTCTCGTTTGGTGCCACGTTTGGCATGGACATGAAGCTCGGAGCGCCGTATCGCATCGAAAATACCGTGGTCGAGTTTGAGGAGGATCGTACGATCGCGTGGCGTCACTTCGGCGGACATCGCTGGCGGTACGACCTTGAACCGGTTGATGGCGGGACGAAGGTGACGGAGACGTTCGACTGGTCCACCTCAAAGGGCCCGCTGCTCCTTGAGTTGGCCGGCGCACCGAAGCGCAACACGAAGGCCATCGAGAAGACCCTCGACCGTCTTGCTGCGCATTTCGCGTAAGGCCCGAGCCCGCCGGAATCGATGAGTTTCCGGCGCGTCACATCTGCGGAATCGGAGCGTGATCAGAGACGCGTCGCATTTGCTCTGAGCGCTGAAGGTCTGCGCGCAGGTGATCGCGTTGCGGTCATTGCCCAGAACGCGGCTGAGGTCATCGCCGTCGCTCTTGGAGCATTGCGAACCGTCGTCCTGCCCGTAATGATCAACGCCGATCTCCTGGCGCACGAGCGGCAGGTGATCCTCCAGGACTGCGCGGCGAAGCTCGTGGTAGACGACGCTGGTGTGCGGGCGCTGATTTCGGAGGCAGGGGACGAGGCGGAGCTTTGGCCGGCGCCGCGAGCCCGACCGATGCACTACACGTCGGGCACGACGGACCGTGCCAAGGGAGTGTGGTCGGGCGTGCTCGACGACGTCGGTTCCGCTGAGCTGTTGGCTGAGGAGCGCGACCTCTGGGGTTTTCAGGGTGACGACGTCAACCTCGCGTGTTCGCCGCTCTATCACTCGGCCCCATTGCGCTTTGCCGCCGGGACGTTGCTCGCCGGAGGCGAGGTCGTGGTGCTCGACAAGTTCCGAGCAGACGTGGCCCGTGCCGCTATCGCCGAACATTCGATCACGTCGGCGTTCATGGCTCCGGCCCACCCTGTCCCGTCTGTTCGACGATGGTCTGGCGGCGGACGAGATTCGTTCGTTTCGTCTCCTCGCCCATGCCGGCGCGCCATGCCCGCCCATGCCCGCCCATGCCCGCCGCTGGTCAAGCATGGGCAAGGTTCGTCGCTCTCGCCTGGCCGATGATCTCGGATTGATGTCCAGATAGCGACTGACTGAACGGATTACGACGTCGTATTCTGGATATCTCGTCGCCAAACAGACACCAATCCGATGTCCACAACCCAGTCAGGCAAGGCGAGTCGAGATGGGGTCAGGGGATGAGCTGAGCGAGGCGGGACTGGAGCAGCGGATGCAGGGTGGCGCCAGCGGCCACGACGAGATCGCGGACGGGCTCGGGTCCGGCCAGGCCGGTGGCCAAGCCACCGGCCTCGCGCACGAGGACCGAACCAGCGCTGAGGTCCCATGCGTTGCACCCCCGCTCGTAATATGCGTCAACGCGGCCGCACGCCACGAAGCACAGATCGAGTGCGGCCGACCCACCTCGGCGAAGGTCGCGTACCTCGGGCAGCAATGTGTGAACGATTGCTCCCTGCCACTCCCGTAATGACGCTTCGTACCCGAATCCGGTAGCTACCAGCGCCTGCCCCAACGAATCACAGCCCGATACGCAAATCGGCGCTCCGTTGCAAAACGCCCCACCGCCAATCGTTGCGGTGTACGTCTCGCGCAGCATCGGGGCATCGACCACACCGACGGACCCCACGTCATCGATCTCGATGCCCACCGAGACGCTCCATTGGGGGTGACCATAGAGGTAGTTGGTGGTGCCGTCGAGGGGATCGATGATCCAGCGCACCCCTGACGTACCGATCGTGTCAGTCCCCTCCTCGCCGAGAATGCCGTCCTTCGGCCGGGCGGCGAGAATCCCGTCAACCAGCATGCGCTCAGCCCCCTTGTCCATCTCGCTCACCATGTCCGTGCCGCTCGATTTCGTCTCGATCGCCGTGCGAGGGCGGGTGAGTCCGTCGAGCAGGAACGCCCCGGTTTGGGTGGCGAGTCGGGTGGCGAGGGCGAGCAGTTCGTCGACGAGATCAGGGGTGGACACGCCTCCACCGTAGGGCCCGGGCTCGCTGCGACGAAGTCAGCTCAGTCGTTGCCGAGGATCGTCGTGAGGGTCTCGGCCTGATTGAGTGAGCGCCATTCGCCCATGGCTCGCAGCGCCAGGATGGCTAGAATACCGGTGCCAAACGCCGTGCCCACCGCCCCAGCGACGGTCCACACGCCGATGCTCGTCCCCGACGTCTTGCCGGACATGACCTTGCGCACGGCGTAGGTCAGTAGGCCGCCAATCAAGCCGCCGAGCACGATGACGGCGAAGGCCACGGCTCGAGCAGTGACGGACGGCAGAGCGCTGAGGCGAGCCGGCCGAGCCGACAGGGGAATAGTGCCAAGCACGTCTCGTCCGGTCGCCCGCGGATGGGTCACGGCAAGCGGGGCGTCCGGCGTCGGTGGTGCGAGGGGTGTTGACGCGTCGGTGGTCGAGGCAGGAGCGTTGGAAGTGGTGGTGACCGGCCGAACGGCAGGTGTCGAGTTGGCGGCGGCGTTGCTGGCTGGGCCGACTGGGGACGAAAGGTCGGCCCAGGTGGCGTTGGTGGCCGACATGAGGTCCTCGACAGCCACCTCGAAGACGTGCGATGGGGTGCCCGCCGCCGCCCACACGGTGACGAATCGACGCAGCCGGGTATCAGCGAACGTCCGCATCTTGGTGACATGGCCGAGCGGAGGGATGCCTCCAACGGGGTAGCCGGTCGCATCGCGCACGGCCTTGGCGTCCATCCGCCACGCGCTCGACACACCGGCGGCCTTCGCCAGGAGACGCGTGTCGAGTTGGTCGTCGCCGCAGACCAGCGCCATGACTGGTTCGCTGCGGTCCTTCTCGGCCGCGTCGCCCATGGCGAAGACCAACGACTTCACGATCTGACCCACTTCGACGCCGATCGCCGCCGCCGCTTCGGCCGCCGTGCGCGCTCCTTCGCCCGGATGCTCAACCACAGAAATAGTCAGGCCACGAGCGGCGGCGGCTTCGGTCACGGCGAGGGCGTTGCGATGCATCGCCTCCCAACTTAGGTCTCGCCACTCAGGCCGAGCCCACGGCTGGCGGCTAACCCGGCCAACCGGCGGCGCAACCCTGGGAGTTCCGCAAGGATGGGAGGCGTGACCGAGACACCCACCCCCGCCGCACCGAGCGAACTGCGGAAATGGCGGGTGGCGGCTGGCCTCATGGAGGTCGACGGTCGGCTGCTGCTGGTGGAGAATATGCGTCGCAACGGCAAGACCGACTGGTCCACTCCCGGCGGCGTGGTTGAGCACGGGGAGGACCCCGTTGATGGCTTGACCCGCGAGGTATTCGAGGAAACCGGCCTGACCGTGACCGAGTGGTCCGGGCCGACATACACGGTGGAAACGGTGGCCGCCGATATGGGATGGCACTTGACCGTGCACGTGTTCACCGCTGTCACATGGACGGGCGAAGTGACCACCGGCGACGATCCCGACGGCATCGTGATCAATGCCCGATTCGCCCATGCCCACGAGTGCGTTGAGCTCCTTACGACGGCCGGCCAATGGGTGGCGGAGCCGGTGCTGGAGTGGTTGTCGGACCGATGGGAAGGTACGCGCGCTTTCCGTTTCCATTTGCACGGAGCGGATCGCGCCGCCATTCGCGTGGAACGGGTTTGATCCCCGTCAGCCACATCGACGGTGATTCCGTGCGTGCGCGTACGGTTCTCCATATTGATATGGACGCGTTCTATGTGGCGGTAGAGGTTCGTCGTAATCCGTCGCTTGCGGGCAAGCCGGTGGTTGTCGGAGGCGATGGCGAACGTGGCGTTGTCGCGTCGTGCTCGTATGAGGCTCGGGCCTATGGGATCACCTCGGCAATGCCCGCCCTGCAGGCCAAGCGACGATGCCCGCACGCCATCTTCTTGCACGGCGACCACGCGCTCTACAGCGAGGTCTCCACGCAACTGCACGAAGTGTTTCACCACTACACGCCGATGGTCGAAGGTATCGCCCTCGACGAAGCGTTCCTCGACGTCAGCACCGCCCGCAAGCTCCACGGCGACGGGCCGATGATCGCCGCCAAGCTCCGGACCGAGATTGCCGAGTCGATGTCGTTGCCGTGCTCGGTCGGTGTGGCAACTAGCAAGCTCGTGGCCAAGCTGGCTTCCAAGGCGGCGAAGCCACCGATCGGCGGGGCCGAGGAGAAGCCGATCCCCGGCGGGTGGCGTCCGTCGAAAGGCGTCGTCGAGATCCATGCCGGTGGCGAACGATCCTTTATGCATCCGCAATCAGTACGCGCGCTTTGGGGTGTGGGCCCGAAGACATTTGAGCGCCTCGCTCGCTTCGGGGTGCAAACCATCGGTGATCTTGCCGCCCTGCCCCAAGACACATTGGTACGCGCGCTTGGTGATGCCAATGGTCGTCATCTCCACCTTCTCGCCAACGCTGTTGATGATCGCCCGGTGGAACCGCAACGTGGGGTGAAGTCCATCGGACACGAAGAGACGTTCTCCGTTGATCACCACGATCTCGATGTGCTGCATGTGGAACTCCTGCGGATGGCCGACGCGGTTGGGTCCCGGTTGAGAGCCGCTGAACTCGTCGGCCGTACCGTGCAGCTCAGGATCAAGCTGAGCGATTTCGAGTCGCTCACTCGCTCCAAGACCCTGCCGCAACCAATTGTTTCGAGCACCACGATCGTGCGGGTCGCCGATGCGTTGATGCGGCGACCGGATGTGGCGGACCGGATTGCTACCCGCGGGGCCCGGCTTCTCGGGGTGTCGGTGAGCGGTCTGTCGAGCGCCGCCGCGACCAGTGCCGCCGAGGCGTCGAGGCCCAGAGGCGTTACCCACACCGACGACGCAAGCTCGGCCGTGCAGCTGGACCTGTTCGGCGCTCCGGTTGGCGACGATGCCCCACCGACGATGATGACGCTGGACGAACTCGGCACCGAACGTGCAGACGAACGCCAGTTGGCCAAGACTGTGGACGCCATCCGGGCCAAGTTCGGTGAGGGGGCGGTGGCCTCGGCCACCCTGGTCAGCGGTGACGGTCTACGGGTGAAGCGCCGAGGCGATACCCAGTGGGGGCCGTCGGGCGACGGCTGATTGGCGTGGGCGGCGCCGAGAATGGGGTTGCTTGGCAAACCGTTGTCGAGCGTTGCGATGTGCGCGAATATGGGGGAGTGCCGCTGTCTGAAGATGAACAGCGAGTGCTCGACGAAATCGAGCGCCAACTCCGCAACACCGAGCCGCGTCAGGGCGATGCCGTGCGAGCGCGTCGCGTCAGCGACGCCGCCCCGAGGCCTGACGCGTCATCGCCGACGCCGTTGCTCGTGGTCGCCGGTGTCGGTGGGCTTGCCTCGATGGGGGCCGGGGTGCTCGTCGGCGGAGTGTTCGGCATCGTCCTGGCATGGTTTGGTTTTGCCGCCATCGTGGTGAGCGGGGTAGGTCTAGTCCGCGGATCGCAGGCGGCAATTGCCGAACAGGTGCAACTTTTCGCCGAGCGCTACAGCGGGCCGATCAAGTAGCAGAAGCTAAGACGACGCGCCGAAAGGTCAACGTTTCTTGCGTCGATCGTCTTGGCGGCCAGCAAGCTGGCCGATCCATTTTGCTGTGTCTACTGGTCGGCTCGCCTATCGGCTCG
>JAYVSS010000025.1:0-3323 GCA_043775075.1 Acidimicrobiia bacterium | reverse complement strand
ATCGGACACTCATAGAACTCAGGGCAACGATCGGGCAGGGCCGCAACTGCTCAGTCATCGGACACTCATAGAACTCAGGGCAACGATCGGGCAGGGCCGGAACTGCTCAGTCATCGGTCCAGTTTGGTCGACATCGCGGTCACCGACGATCGTTTTCCCACTCGCTCAAAACCTCTGCCACCAAACCTGGAAGATCTCCGGCCAGGAGTCCGACACGATGGCCACGAAGAGCCGCACAGCCGTGAAGTACCGCCCCGGCCGCCGCGGCCTGGGAAATAATGACGCCCTGCGAAAGCAACGCTCCAAGGATTCCCGACAGCACGTCGCCTGAGCCGGCGGTGGCCAGTCGTTGATCACCCGCGCGTACCAACTCGACGTCGCCATCGGGTGTTGCAACGACCGTCGTTGGTCCCTTGAGCAGCACGATCGACGCTGTCGCACGCGAGTACTGGCATACCGCTTCAATACGGTTCGAGCTAGTCGGCGCGCCGGTGAGCCGGGCGAACTCGCCGTCGTGAGGGGTGAGCAGCGTGAGCCCCGCTCGAGCTCGCAGGAGTTCGGGGGTTAATGCGGCGAGCCCGTCACCGTCAACGACCACCGGCAGGTGACGCAACTGCGGGGCCTGCAGCAACGCGCGCACCTGATCGAGCGTGGACGGATCTAGGCCGAGGCCGGGGCCGATGACCACCGCCGCGCATCGTTGCGCCGCCTCGGCCGCCGCGGTCGCCCAGCCCACCGCGGGAAGCGGTATCCCTACGATTTCGTCGCCCGAATGCAGCGCACCGGGAATTGCCAGTCGAATCATGCGCGCACCCGCCCGACCCGCAGTTCGGGCACAAAGAATCGCCGCGCCAGTCATGCCCGGACTCCCGGCGACGACCAGGACCGCGTTCTTCCATTTATGGGCATCGCCATGTCGAATCGGAAGGCGACGACGAGCGTCGCGTTCGTCGATCATATGTACGCGTATGTCATCCGTCATTTCGGGACGGAGTCCGAGATCGACAACGCGTATATCGCCTGCCCGTGAGGCGCCAGGTTCAAGCACCAGCCCGGGTTTCAGCGCGACAAAAGTGACAGTGACGTCGGCCGGCAAGACGTGGGAGCCATCCGGAATCGCTCCGGTGGCGGCGTCGATTCCGGACGGGATATCGACGGCGAGCACTTTCACGCCGCCGGTCAGAGCAGGCGCGAAATACGCCCGAACGGCACCAGTTCCGAGGACCGCGTCGATGACCAGATCAGCCGGCTCTAGTGACGCGGGCGGGGGCGTCGATCGGTTGATTTCAACGATCGAGACACTGACGCCCCAAGATCGCAGTTGCCGGGCCGCCACCCGCCCGTCGGCACCGTTGTTCCCGGGTCCGGCCAGAACGATGACGCGCCGACCATAGACGCCGCCCATCATCGAGCGAGCCGTCCACGCCACCGCCGCACCCGCCCTTTCGATGAGCACCGACTCCCCGACGCCGCAGATGGCGTCGGTCCGACGCATTTCGATGGGTGTCACGATCGGTGTGCTCATCGGCTCGTCGCTCTCACCCGTCACTCAGCTTTCGGCGATGACATATGCTGCGCCGATAAGTTCGGTATGGGTGAGCGATAGGTGCCATCGGGTGATGCCACGCTCCTCTGCCAGCCGCGCCGCGTCACCCGTGATGAGCAGCGACGGAACCCCGTCCTCGGCCCTCGCCACCGCCACGTCGTAAAACCCAAAGGCCCCAAGACCGAGGCCCATGGCCTTCATCACCGCTTCTTTCGCGGCGAAACGAACGGCGTACCGTTCTGCCGGGTCGTGGGCCCGTTCGGCGTACGCCCGCTCGTCGTCGGTAAAGCACCGGCCCCGAAATGACGGCGTACGGGTGATCGTCTCGCGCATCCTCGCCACATCCACCGCATCAATCCCGATCCCGACAATCCCCATCCCCTTGTTGTAGCAGCCCCCCACCCCACGGACAGACAGCCTGGCCCCCACCGACCAAGTGTGAAATGTGCGCGTCAAAGTGTGGCTTCAGGGGCCCGCCGAACGCCCACACTGAAGCACACACTTCACACTTGGAAGGTATTGAGTCGCGAGCACCGGGCGTGGCGGTTCGACGCGACGAGAGGTTGTGCCGGTTGTCGGTCCATCGCCACAATCAAGAACATGTCCACTCACGAATTCGTCGACGTCAGCCACCACCACCCCGGTCTTATCTCTCGAAAGGAACAGAGAGATCTAGGTGTCAGCCGCACCGGCACCGATCGTCAGGTTGCGGCCGGGGAACTTGTGGCGATTCACCGCGGGCTGTACGTCGTGAAGAACGCCGACCTCACTGTCGAGGAACGTTGGCGCCTGGAACTCTTTGCCAACCTCCGGAGAGCCGGTGCCGGGGCAGCGTTAAGTCATCGAACGGCGGCGATTCTTCATGGCTTTGAGGGAGTTCGCGGCTTGCCCACCGATTTGACGGTTCCCTGGAGGTCCGGCTTCATCGACAAGCCAGCGATTCGTTCCAGAACGCTGACCGACGATCTCATCGTGATGGTCGACGGATTTCCGGTGACCAGCATGGCCCGAACCCTTTGCGATCTCGGAAGATTTCTTTCTCCGGACGCCGTCGAGGCGGCATTGAACTCGGCTTTACGAGGCACAAATCGTCGACGCCCCGATATCTGGAACGAGGAGTTGCTCGAAGAATTGCGGGAACTTTGCCGGGCCCGAACAACACGACGCGGAATCGCCACCATTCGCCTGGTCCTGCGCCGACGGGGCGCCGCCCGGCCGACCGGCAGTTACCCGGAAACGCTCTTGCTACTCGCCGCCCGTCGACAGGGAATCGACCTGGCGCCGCAGCTCGAGGTGGCAGTGAAACGTCCGGGTCGAACGCGGCCAGAAAGCTACTTCCCTGACCTTTCGTTGTTTGTAGTCCGTCTAACAATCGAAATCGAAGGGGTACTTGGGCATTCGGGCGCCGACCAAATCGATCGAGACGCCCGTCGGCAGAATGTTTTGAGCGAGGGATTTCACGTCCTTCGTTTTCAAGCCGGAAGAATCCTCAGCGAACCGGACGGGTGCGCCCGCGAAGTCGCCCGAACCATCGAGAATCTTCATCGCCATCCGCACAACGGAGCGGACCGGGTCACGCAGATTGATCCGTGGACCTGCATCCTGCATGCCCGGTGAGTCGCTTTTTGCCCAAACGCTCCCCAAGTGTGAAATGTGCGCTTCATTGTGTGACTTCAGCGGTCCACTGAAGTCACACTTTGACGCGCACATTTCACACTTGGTTTGGTTTGGTTTGGTTTGGTTTGGTTTGGTTTGGTTTGGTTTGGTTTGGTTTGGT
>JAYVSS010000024.1:0-13628 GCA_043775075.1 Acidimicrobiia bacterium | reverse complement strand
CCAGTTCAACTTCTTCCATTTCAGGCAGTGAAACGCGTTTCAGTTTGCCCTGCTCGGATTGCGATGGGGTGACGTTGACATTGACCGAGGCGCCCTGCTATTCCAGCGGGCGCTGGTGGACGGGCTGGGGGACGGAGGAGTCTGTTCCTGCGTGACGCCATTCTCACTCGGCGCGGGAACGCGGACGTCAAGTATCGTCCGGACTGGTCCGCGTTCCGGTGGACCCTTCAACGAAGGAGCACTCCGATGCCGAAGCTCATCGCTACTCATGAAGTCGACGATGTCGCCCATTGGCTTTCGTCGCCGAAACGGGTCGAGGTGTTCGGCTCGGTGGCGAAAGATATTCGTACTTTCGTCGACCCGGAGAACCCCAGTCGCGTTGGTCTGAGCATGGATGTTTCCGACATGGAAGCGTTCCAGGCGGTCATGGAGAGCGAAGCAGGTGCCGAAGCAATGAACTATGACGGCGTCCGCCAGGCCACCCTTGTAATCCTCGTCGAAAGCTGAGCACCGCGAAGACACGGTGGGCTGTGCCTGCTCGACGCTGCACGCTTGGAGAGTCCGCTTTTGATGTGGGCGGTGCAAGGCCCATACCGCGGCGATTGAGCCTTGGGGTTCGTGCTCCTACGCGCAACATGAGGACGCAAAACCGATCGATAAGCGCGCGTATGACTCTGGCCGGGCGCCGCGCCATGAACGCTGAGGTCAAACGAGCGTGTGTTTTCGAGGACGAGTGTTGCCTCGGCTGACATCCGGTCCTCTGTCGGGACCACGAGCGTGAGCCGCTCTCCACAACCGCGAAGACCGGGCGGTCCAATCAGCCCGCCAACGAAACCGACAACCTTCAAACAACACCAACTCGTCAACCCACGCCAAGAACTCCCGACGCTCACCCGCCACGAACCCTATTTTCATCACGCCTGCTAAGGCGGAACTGCGGGCGACCGTCGGAACGGAACCGCTGGCATCGACGCCGATCGACTGGCTGAAGGCGCCAGCCAACCCAGCCGCAGCGCTGCGGTCGACACGGGACATTTGTCCTGTCATACTCTCAACGACACTCAGTCAGCACTGGGCCACTAGGCCCTTTGTTGCGAGGCACGTTCAATCAAAGGGGAGATTAATGAGGAAGTTCCGCGTTTTATCCATTGCAGTTGGTGGAGCAGCACTGCTCGCCGCCACCGGCCTGTCGGCGGGGCCGACCTACGCTGCTTCGACGAAGGGTCCGAGGATCACCATCGCCGTGATCACGCATGGCGACGGCGGCGTGTTCTGGTCGGTGTTCCAGAAGGGCGCCGAGAAGGCCGGAAAGGATCTTGGGGTCACCGTTCGTTACATCGGTTCGAACAACACCGGGACGAAGCAGGCCGACGCGATCAACCAGGCCGTCACGGATAAGGTCGCCGGCATCGCGGTGTCGCTGGCGGATCCCAGCGCCGTGAAGAGCGCTGTGCAGGCGGCGGTTAAGGCTGGCATCCCGGTCGTGACAACCAACTCGGGATCGAACCTCTACAAGGAGTACGGCGCGTTCACACACATCGGCCAGGACGAGTTCACGGCCGGCGCTGGTGCAGGCGAGAAGTTCCAGGCCGCCGGGGTGAAGAGCCTCCTCTGCGTGAAGCAGGAGCAGACGAACACGGGTCTTGATTCCCGCTGCGCCGGTGCCAAGAGCACGTTCAAGGGGAAGTTCGACGTGATCACCACGTCGGGCGACAAGTCCGGCAAGCAGCAAGCTGACGTAAAGGCCGCGCTCGATGCCCGCAAGGACGTCGACGGCGTGTTTGGAGTCGGGCCGGTTGTGGCGCACGATGCGTCGGCGGCGGCCAAGGAGCTCGGTCGTACCGTCATCATCGGCGGCGTCGATCTCTCGACGGACATCCTGAAGGACATCGCGGCCGGGACGGTCTCGTTCACCATCGACCAGCAGCAGTACTTGCAGGGCTACGTATCGGTGCTCGCCCTCTACCTGAACGCAACCAACAAGAACACCCTTGGCGGCGGTCTGCCGATCAACACCGGCCCTGGCTTCGTGACGAAGGACAACGCCGACGCGGTTT
Organism: Acidimicrobiia bacterium; assembly: GCA_043775075.1. Taxonomy (GTDB): domain Bacteria; phylum Actinomycetota; class Acidimicrobiia; order Acidimicrobiales; family JANYDT01; genus JANLQX01. The sequence goes on along the minus strand of JAYVSS010000024.1, from coordinate 11,571 downwards.
CCAAACTCGTCGCCGCCGGAACCCGGTAGTCGTTGCTGAATGCTGATCTGCAGCCGGGGCGGCAAGCGTCCCGGCTGCAGAGCCACTCATCGGGGACACGGGGGACATGTGGAGACTGAGTCGAAGTTGCGTGCAGCACCTGGCGTAGGGGCTGGCGCAGACGAACGGATCGTGCACCGCGGGCCGATGCGCCGATGGCTGATCTCGCCCGAGATCGGTGCACTCATCGGTGCGGTGGTCGTGTGGCTGTTCCTTTGGGGGAACGGCGAGACGTTCGGCACGGCGGGCACAACGCTCAACTGGCTCGATGTCGCTGCACCATACGGGATCATGGCGACGGCGATCGCGCTGCTCATGATTGGTGGCGAATTCGATCTCTCGTCGGGGGTCATGACGGGTGCCGCCGCGATGACGATTGGCTTGGTGTCGCGATTTTTCGCCGGCACCGGCGTCCACATCGGATGGGCGATCCTCGCGGCGTTCGCTGTCGCCGGAGCGATCGGCTGGTTCAACGGCTACATGGTTAACAAGACTGGGTTGCCGAGCTTCATCATCACGCTTGCCTCCTTCTTCGTGATGCGCGGGCTGATGCTCGTGCTAGCGAAACGGCTTGCGCAGAAGGTTTACATCGACCAGATCATTGATCAGCGCGGTGCCGCCGGTTTCCGGCAGTGGATCGCCCACGAATGGCGACTCACGGAGTTCGGCGCACGTGACTGGATCTTCGTGATCTGCGTCATCGTCGGAGCGGTGCTTTTCACCGTTGGACTCCTTGACCAGTCGTTCATTCGACGGGTCGCCGTGGCCCCGCTTGGCGTGCTGGTTGGGGTCCTCGGCGCGGCCGGCGCACTTGCGTCGTTCGTAGCTCTCCTCGAGACGGACGGCCTTGCCGAGAACACGCTCTTCGGCGTGCTGCTCGGTGCGGGGTCCATCGTCGCGATCGGTGGGCTTGCCTGGGCGCGCTGGGTTCCAGCAACCGGCGGACGCTCGGCGACGGGCTTCGCGCTGCCCGGCGACGCAGTGGGTGGTGTCGTCGTTGGATTGGTCGGCATCGCGCTTGCGTGCGTGATCCATATCCCGTTCGATCGCAATGAGCGCCGCGCCGTGCTCACCTGGATCTCCCCAAGCCTCCGGCCCATCATTGCAGTGGCTGCGGCGTTGCTCGGGCTTGCGTTTGCCTTGCGCTCGTTGCTTCCTCAGGTTCGTGCGAGCTTCACGAGGACGGGGTATGCGAAGCTCGTCATCTTCGGTTCCTACTCGGCGCTCGTGCTCCTCACCCTCGTCGTGTCCGCGCTCCAGCTGGCGACCGTGCAGGCGCTGCGGGCGCTCGGCTTGCTCGTGCTCGGTACCGGCGGGATCGTGGTGCTGCTGGCCGCACGGGGTCGGGCCGCAGCGTCGAGCCGAGGTGGGCAGCTCTTGATCGGCGTGCTCGTGGCAACAGCGCTCGTGGTGCTGGGGCTCGTCACCCGTATCGATTCATCCGCCCCGCGGTTCCGAACCGTTCTCCCTGCGGTGCTCGGTGCTGCTGCCGCAGCACTGCTGGCGAACTCGTGGCTCGAGTACGCAATGGAGAAGCGAACGTTCGGGGTTACGGCTGCCGACCGACTTGGTCGGCGACTTCAGGTCGTCGGCGCATTCGTGGCCGTCCTCGGCGTACTCGTCCGGCTGGGGTTCACAAACTTCTCTGCGGCGCATGCAAAGCAGCTTCGCGAGGCGGGGAAACCGGTGCCGCAAAACGTGCTTCGGGAGACGGTGCTGTGGTGGCTGCTAGTCGCCGGCATCGGCGCCTACATCCTGGTGAAAACGAAGTGGGGCAACTGGATCTTCTCGGTCGGCGGCAACAAGGATGCCGCTCGGGCGATCGGTGTGCCCGCCAATCGGGTGAAGATCGCGTTGTTCGTCACCGTGTCGATCTGCGCCGCGCTCAGCGGAACGCTGATCGCGTTGCGTTACGGCACGGTGCAGGCCGACCAGGGCACGGGCCTCGAGTTCGAGTTCATTATTGCGGCTGTCGTCGGCGGGTGCCTGATGACCGGCGGGTACGGGTCGGTGATCGGTGCCAGCCTCGGCGCCGCCATCCTCGCCATGTCGACGACTGGCTTCCAGACCGTGGCCGGGTGGAACGGCGATGGCCGATACGCGTTCCTCGGCGGTGTGCTGCTGGTCGCAGTTCTCGTGAACACCTACACACGCCGGAAGGCGCTGGAGTCGAGATGAGCGACGAACCACTGCTGCAGCTCCGTGGCATCTCGAAGTATTTCGGCAACGTGACGGCGCTCGAAGACATATCGACCATCGTCGGAGCGGGCAAGGTCACGTGCGTGCTCGGCGACAACGGCGCTGGCAAGTCGACGTTCATCAAGGTGCTCGCCGGTCTGCACAAACCAAGCACGGGCGAGTACCTCATAGACGGGAAGCCCGTCGTGCTGGAGTCGCCACGAGATGCGCGTGACCGCGGGATCGCCACCGTTTATCAGGATCTCGCCATGGCGCCGCTGATGTCGGTCTGGCGCAACTTCTTCCTCGGTGCCGAGCCGATGACCGCCCACATCTTCATGCGCAGCAACCATATGCGCGACACAGCCAAGGCCGAGATGGCGAAGATGGGCATCGACGTCCGTGACATCGACCAGCCGGTCGGCACGTTGTCTGGTGGCGAGCGTCAGTCGGTGGCGATCGCCAGGGCCGTTTACTTCGGCGCCCGCGTGTTGATCCTCGACGAGCCGACATCGGCGCTTGGCGTCCGCCAATCTGGCGTAGTGCTCAAGTATGTGCGCGCCGCGGCGGACCGTGGGCTCGGTGTCATCTTCATCAGTCACAACCCGCACCACGCGTATCCCGTGGGCGATCGGTTTCTGCTCCTCAACCGCGGGCATTCGATGGGCGACTTCGCAAAAGACGAGCTGAGCCGTGAAGAACTCACTCGCCTCATGGCGGGCGGGGCCGAACTGGAAGCGCTCGAGCACGAGCTGAAAGCGCGCTCCTAAACCACTACCACCTCACGGCTGCACGGTGTCGTGCTCCGCTGGCATGGACGGATCGCCTGCGCCGAGCACCGACTGATCCACGTCGATGACGCTGCCCGTCATGAGGCCCGAGTCGTCCGACAGGCATAGCGCGATGACGTTCGCGACCTCCCATGGCTTCAGGAGGCGCTTCATCGGCCGCCGTTCCTCGGCCAGCTCAAGCCAGTTCTCGGGGGCGCCGTCGTAGGTCACCTGCGTCACGTGCTCGGACTCGGTGTCCATCCATCCGGGGTTCACCTGGTTCACACGGATGCCGTGGCGCATGAGCCCGAACGCAAGGTTCTTCGTCATGATCGTAAGCGCACCCTTCGACATCGCATAGGAGGTGAGCCGCGTGTGCCCACCGTAGCCGGAGATCGATCCGACGTTCACGATTGAACCCCTCACGCCGTGCGCGATCATCACCCGCGCCGCGGCCTGGATGAGGAAGTACGGGCCTCGCACGTTGGTCGCCATCTGGAGGTCGAAGTGCTCGGGGGTGTCCTCGAACAGGGTCGCCCGCGACGTTGCGGCGGCGACGTTGACGACGTTGTGCACGACCCCGAAGCGGGCCACGGCGGCTTCGATGATGCGCTGCGCCGAGTCGAGATGCGAGATGTCGACCTGAACGGCGATTGAAGGGGTGCCGGTGCCGGTCAGTTCGTCGGCAAGCGCCGTGCCTCGCTCGACGGAACGGCCGGTGAGCACGAGGGCGGCGTTGCCACCTGCCGCGAGATTGCGGGCGAGCGCCTCGCCGAGGCCTTGCGTGCCGCCGTTGATGACGGTGATGCGGCGGTCCCTGATCTCGGTCAAAACCTCATGTGCCGACCGCGATCGCCCGGCCCTCCTGCGCCGATTGTGTTGCGGCATCGGCAAGGAGCAGTGCTCGCAAGCCGTCGTCGCCGCTCGGCGAGGGAGCGCGTCCCGTAACCACCGCATCGACGAAGGCCGCAACCTCGGCACGGTAGGCATCCATGTATCGATCGACGAAGAAGGTCATCAGCGGCGAACGCCCGAAGCCGCTTGCGTCGGCGACCTCGACCGAGTCAGCGTGGAGGTTCGCCGCCTTGACCATGCCCAACGAGCCGAGGACTTCAATGCGCTGGTCGTAACCGTACGTCGCACGGCGCGAGTTGGAAATCTGGGCAATTTTACCTGACGAGGTCACCAGCGTTACCGCCGCCGAGTCGAGATACGAAACGGAGGCGATCTGCGGATCGACCAGCACCGACCCGACCGCGAACACCGACACCGGTTCCTCACCGAGCAGGAAGCGGGCCATGTCGAAGTCGTGAATCGTCATGTCCCGGAACAAGCCACCCGAGCGGGCCATGTACGACAGCGGCGGAGGACCCGGATCGCGCGAAGTGATCATGACCATCTCAACGTCACCGATCGCGCCGGCATCGATGCGCGCCCGCACGCCCTTGAAGTTCGGGTCGAACCGGCGGTTGAATCCGACCATGAGCGGCACGTTACGCGCCGCGACGACGGCGAGGCATGCCCGGGTGCGGTCCGCCGACAGATCGATCGGCTTCTCGCAGAAGATCGCCTTGCCGGCGTTGGCAGACGCGATGATCAGCTCGGCGTGGAGGTCGGTCGGCGTTGCAATGAACACCGCGTCGATGTCCGGCGCAGCGAGGATCTCCTCGATCGAACGGACGGACATTGCGTGCTGCTCGGCGAGTGCGATCGCCGCCTCCGGCACGACGTCGGCGACGGCGACGAGGGTGGCGTCTGACGTCGCGGCGATTGCCATGGCGTGCACTTTGGCGATCCGGCCAGCTCCGAGAAGTCCGATGCGCAGCGTCATGCCTGCCTCCAGTTTAGATAACGGTCCGAATGAAGTTTGTGCTTCCGCCCATGCTGTTCCATCTCGGGCTCATACCTGACGGAGCGAGACGACGGGCTGCCAAGCGCCCGTGCGGCAACTGGTGAGCAGCGCTTCCTGCACGGCGACAAAGTCGAGCGCCTCGGAGAAGCCCGGAACGTGTGGGCGTCCAAGGGCCACAGATTCGAGGTATTCGTGGTCCTCGATGCAGATCAGGTCTTCAAAGCCGATGCCGTTCGCCATGCCGGGAACGAACGCGCCGTGGTGCGGGAACCGCTCGCCGCCGTAGACGGTTACGTAGCCCGTGTGCTTGTGGTCGGCGCTCAGATAGACCTGGAGCTCGTTCATCCGCTCGAAGTTCCAGCTGATCGATCCCTTGGTGCCGAACACCTCGAAGGCGTTGCGCGACTCCGGACCGACCATCGACCGTGATGCCTCAAACGAGCCCCGTGCACCATTGGCGAACTCGCACAGCATGGCGACATAATCCTCGTTCGTTACCGCCCCTTTCGGATCGTCGGGCCCGCCACGGTCATAGTGCGTTCCGCCGGCCATAGGGAGCGGACGTTCTCGGATGAACGTCTCCATCGTGCCAACCACCCGCGTGATCGGCCCGACAAGTGAATGCGCGAGGTCGACGCTGTGACTCAAGATGTCGGTCGAGACGCCATGCCCGGCCTGGTCGACGAGGAACCGCCACGACAGCAACCCCAGCGGGTCAGAACCGTACATCGAGAGGAACTGACCGCGGTAGTTGGTGATCTCGCCGATCTCGCCGGCAGCGATCATCTGACGGGCGTACTGTACGAGCGGTGCCCATCGGTAGTTGTAGCCGACGCCCGTTATCAGTCCAGCGGCTCGGGCGGCCCGCTCGGCGGTTACGGTCTGCGCCGGTGTTCCGCCGACAGGCTTCTCGCAAAACACATGCTTACCGGCCGCCGCGCAGGCCTCAATGAGCTCGACGTGAAGCATGTTCGGTGCAGTTACGAACACGACATCGACGGCTGGATCGGTCACGACGAGGCGCCAGTCCGCTGTTGCCCGCTCGAATCCGAACGACGCCAGTGCGTCCACGCGTCGCGCCTCGACAGTGTCGGAGACGACAACGAGGTTCGGTTCGTAGCTCCGGGAGACGAAATGCGCGGGTGCACGTCGACAACCGCGGCTATGGGCCTGGCCCATCCACCCGAACCCGATGACGCCGATACCGATCCGTATGGGTTTCACCTGGGTGTGCCTCCTCGCTTGTCTCGCACCTTGACGCGAATGACCGAATGTTCTGACAATCCTACCCGCACGACGAACTCTGACGCCGACCATGGTGATGGGTTCCTCCCGAGGTTCAGCTCAGTCACGCCTTGGAGGGTCGACCGATCCTAGAAAGGTCAACGGATTGTCATCACATCATCATCTCCTGACTGCTTCCAGTTGATCCGGTTGTGACGATTCGTGCGAAGATTATTGCTATGCGCTGTTCCGTGAAGCCCGGTTGGGATGGAGTCGTAGGGCAGCGTGACTGAACTGCTCGTGAACCTCGACCGCTCGAGCCCCGTGCCGCTCTACCACCAACTGGTGAAAGAGCTGGAAGCGGCGATCGCCCGTGGCGAGGTTGCGAAAGGCGACTTCCTTGACAACGAGCTGTCTCTCGCCGAACTCTGGCGGGTCTCGCGACCGACGGTTCGGCGAGCAATTCAAGAGCTGGTCGACGGCGGCGTGCTGGTGCGCCGCCGAGGCGTAGGCACCCAGGTGGTGAATGCGCAACTTCGGCGCCCGATGAGATTGTCCAGCTTATACGACGACCTTTTCGAGCAGGGGCGGGCGCCGCGCACGATTATCGTGCGTCACGAGATCGTGAAAGCGGACAAGGAGGTTGCGAAGGACCTTGGGCTCCCGAAAGGAACCAACGTCGTTTACCTCGAACGTCAGCGCTTCGCCGGCCGCAACCCGCTGGCGTTACTTCGGAACTACTTGCTGCTCGATGCCGCCGGCGATATCACGACCGCGCAGCTCGAACACGCAGGGCTGTACGAAGTGCTCCGGTCCCGTGGTGTGCGGCCGCGCATCGCCAAGCAGGTGATCGGCGCACGGGCGGCCACGAAGGCGGACGCAAATGTCCTCGGCGTTGATGAAGGGGCAGCGCTGCTCACGATGCGCCAGATCATGCAGGACGACCTCGGCCGCACGGTTGAGCTCGGCATCCATGCCTACGACGCGGCGAACTACTCGATCGAGACGACGGTGGTCGACAACTGAGCCCTTTTCGGCCAACGTGCATCGTTCTCGCCGTAGTGATTAGAATGTCATGACAAAGGAGGTGACTAAAGTGAAGATCACTGGTTCGCCAATATCCCGTGGGGTCTGTGAAGTACCAGGGTGGGCCGAGGTCGATCAGGTTGTCGCCGATCGTGGCGTCTCGCCGGTTCTGCATGAACCCGTGAACACACGTGTAGAGACGGCCGGTTGAGCCATGGCTCCGGAAACCGTTCGTCTCACCGTTGCCGATGCACTAGTTCAGTACCTGATCGCGCAGCGAACGATCATCGATGGTGAAGAGGTCCCGCTGTTCCCGGGCGTCTTCGCCATCTTCGGGCACGGCAACGTCACGTGTCTCGGCCACTCGCTCGAGCAGCATCGCGATCGCATCACAACGTGGCGCGGGCAAAACGAGCAGGGCATGGCCTTAGCCGCGATCGCCTACGCCAAGGCGATGCGCCGCCGCCAGATCATGGTGGCGACATCGTCGATCGGCCCGGGTGCCCTCAACATGGTCACGGCAGCCGGCGTGGCGATGGCGGACCGCCTGCCGGTGCTCCTGCTCAGTGGCGACACGTTCCAATCCCGCATGCCCGACCCGGTGCTTCAACAGGTCGAGCACGAAGGCGCACCCTCGACGACTGTCAACGACGCGTTCCGGTCCGTCGTGCGCTTCTGGGACCGTATCTCGCATCCCGGCCAGCTCATAAGCGCGCTTCCCGCTGCGGTGCAAACGATGCTCGATCCGGCCAGCTGCGGACCGGCGTTCCTCGCTCTGCCGCAGGATGTGCAAGCTGCCGCGTTCGACTACCCGGTAACGCTGTTCGAACCGGTCGTGCACACCGTCGCTCGACCGCGGGCATCGCTCGACCAGATAGACGCTGCCGTCGCTCTGCTGGCGAAGGCGCAACGTCCTTTGATCATCGCCGGCGGTGGTGTCCATTGGTCGCTCGCCGAAGACGAACTGGCCCGCTTCGCAACGACGCACGGCGTTCCGGTGGTCGAGACCGTGGCGGGCAAGTCGTGCCTCATCCACGATCATCCTGGTTACGTCGGACCGATCGGGGTGACCGGATGTGAGGCCGCGAACAACCTCGCCGCAGACGCAGACGTGATCCTCGCCGTCGGCACGCGCCTGCAAGACTTCACCACAGGCTCGTGGACGGTGTTCGGTGCGCACACGCCGATTATCGGGCTGAACGTGAACCGTTTCGATGCCCATAAGCACCGCAGCCTCGCCGTTGTGGGCGACGCGCAGGCGACGCTGGCCGAGCTCGGCTCACGACTAGGTGACTATCGAGCGGCCGCTTCGTGGACCGCTCGAGTGGCCGACGAGATCCGTGGCTTCCGCGACTACCTCGACGCCATCGGCGACCCTTCCGCCCCTACGCCGGCAGGCAAGCCGAGTTACGCGCAGGTCGTCGCTGCGACATGGGCGCAGGCAAAGCCGAACGATCTCGCGTTGACCGCCGCCGGCGGCTTCCCTGGCGAACTCAACAACGGCTGGCGATCGCGCTCGGTGCACAGCTTCGACTGCGAGTACGGGTTTAGCTGCATGGGCTACGAGATCTCGGGCGGCTGGGGCGCAGCGATGGCCCGTCACGACCATCACGTCGATGGGGAGACCTACGTGTTCGTCGGCGACGGCTCGTACCTGATGATGAACAGCGACATTTACTCGTCCGTGCTCTCGGGCCACAAGATGATCGTGATCGTGTGCAACAACGGCGGGTTCGCAGTCATCGATCGGCTGCAGCGAGCGCAGGGCGGGGCAAGCTTCAACAACCTTATCGCCGACTCCAACGTCGTCGAGCCGTTTTCCGTCGACTTCGCGATGCACGCCGCAGCGATGGGAGCAGCAGTGGAGCGGGTCACAACAATCGACTCCCTTCGGGACGCGCTCGTACGCGCACGTACGAACACCCGAACGACGGTGGTCTGCATCGAGACCGAGCCGGACACCTGGACCGGAGGTGGTGCCTTCTGGGAGGTCGGTGTGCCCGAGGTGAGCAGCCGGGCGGGCGTCACCTCAGCACGAAGAGCGATGGATGACGGCCGACGAGCGCAGAGGACTGATCGATGACGGACCCGGCTACCGCGATTGCGGTCGATCCCCCGGCAGCCGCATCACCGCTCAAGGTGATGACCGAGACGACGCCGACTCGTTACTTCAACGACTCATGCGCATCCGCGGATCTGGCGTATGCCATCGAGCGCGGGGCGACCGGCGCGACGAGCAACCCCGTCATTTGCCTCTCGGTCCTGCGGGAGGAGGCCGATCGATGGTTGCCGCGAGCCGCCGAGATCGTCCGTGCTCGGGCCGGTGATAACGAGCGGTCGATTGCTTGGCAGCTGTACACCGAGATGGGCGCCCGCGGCGCCCAGCTGATGCTGCCCGTCTTCGAAGCAAACGATCGCACATGGGGGCGGCTCTCTGTGCAGACCGACCCGACCTTGCACAACGACCGTGCGGCGATGCTCGTGCAGGCGGTCGAGCTCGCCCAGCTCGGCCCGAACATGCAGGTGAAACTGCCCGCCACTTCGGCCGGCATCGCCGCCATTGAGGATGCCACGTTCCAAGGCGTGAACCTCAACGTCACAGTCAGCTTCTGTGTCCCCCAGGTGCTCGCCATCGCCGAGGCCATCGAGCGGGGCCTTCACCGCCGTGACGCTGCGGGGCTCGACACCGCGCACATGGCGCCTGCGGCCACGATGATGATCGGCCGCCTGGATGACTGGCTCCGCGTCCTGGCGAAGCGCGACGGCATCGACGCGGCGCCCGAGGCACTCGACTGGGCCGGCATCGCGTGTGCGAAGCGGGCCCTCACGCTCTTCAACGAGCGGGGTTACCGCACGAAGCTGCTGGCCGCCGCCTACCGCCATCTCGGCCACTGGACTGAGCTCATCGGCGGCGACATGGTGCTCACGATGCCCCGGGACTGGCAGGTGAAAGCAAATCAGTCGGGCCATCGTCCGGAAGCCCGCATCGACCGGCCCGTGGACCCGGCGATCGTGCGAGAGCTCCGGAAGTTCCCGGACTTCGAACGCGCCTACGAGCCTGACGGCATGAGCATCGCCGAGTTCGACACGTTCGGGCCCGTCGTGCGCACGCTGCGTTCGTTCATTGCCGCGTGGTACGAGTTCGTCGGGGTGATCCGCGACGTTATGCTCCCTGATCCCGACGTGCGCCGATGATGCACTGTCCTGCGCGCTTACGGTCGCAGCGCGTACCCGTTGCGGCACGCTGACGGTCCATCGCCTTGCGCTTACTCACCCCGGGCGTTGAGGAGGCGTCCGTCGGACGCCGCGCTCTGCAGGGCGAGGTCGAGGAGGAACTGCACGCGAGCGCCCTCGCGGAGATCGGGCGAACACGCCACTCCGTCGCGGACGGCGTCAACCCAGTCGCCGATCATGGCGCCGCCACCGCGGAACACATCACGGTACGTGTCGTGCACCCGATCGCGACGAGCGTGTCCCCAGATCTCGTCGGGGATCGGCATGACCGCTGCGGGTCCCGGAGCGTTTGCTCGCACACCTCGTACCTCCTGCACCGTCGACCAGTCGTTGTACGCGTAGACCGTCCCATCCGAGCCATGCAGGTCGAGGTGATGAGTCTGGTTGAAGTCGGTGCCTTCCCAACACACCGCGCTCACCTGCAGTGTCCCGTAGGCACCGTTTTCGAAGCGGACCGTGATCTGTGCCGAATCTTCGCCGCGGTCGTAGTCCGTTCCGTCCGGACGTGGCCCCCGCTTGATGAAGCTCGAGGTGATGCATCCGATCTCGGCGACTTCTCCCAGCAGCCAGCGGGCAATGTGGAGCCAATGGCTTCCGAGGTCGCCGAGCACTCCAGACCCGGCGAGTTCGGAATCGAAGCGCCAGCTGTACTCGCCGGAGCGCGCAAAGCCGGTGAAGTATCGCATGTTGAGATGAAACGCTTGGCCCACGAACCCATCGTCGATCAGCCGCTTGACGTACTGGTTCGTCGGCATGTACCGGTACGTGAACGGGACGAGTGTGATCGCCCCCTTCTCGGCGGCCCGCGTCGCCATGCGCTCCGCCGCCTCAACGCTCGTGGCGATCGGCTTCTCGCACAGGACGTGCAGTCCGCGGTCGAGTGCGGTCAGGGTGAGTGCTTCGTGACTGTCGTTGGACGTGGCGATGACAACTGCGTCGAGCCGCTGCGGGTCGAGAAACTCGTCGCTATCGGTCGACGCCCACGGGATCTCCCACTGGGTCGCCAGCGCCTGGGCGGTCGCAGCCGTACGTCCGCAGACGCCGACCAGGTCGGCGTCGGGGTGAGAGGTCAACGCCGGGAGATACATCGAGTCGGCCCACCAACTCGTTCCGAGCACACCGACGCGTACCGTCATGACGCCACCTTGGGCTCGCACGAAGACGAGACGGGGGGCCCGCTCGTTCGCCGCACGACCAGCGCCGGCACGACGACATGATGTACTGCGGTCGTGCGGCCGCCATCAAGTC
>JAYVSS010000023.1:0-3275 GCA_043775075.1 Acidimicrobiia bacterium | reverse complement strand
CCTCGCTAGAGCGACCGGTTCGGGGAGGTCGAGGAGATCGACCCTTTCGCTCGAGACGATGCGGAGTTCCTGGACGGCTCGGGTCAGGGCAACGTAGAGAACGCGGGTGCCAGCGGGTTCTCGCAGAATTGCGGAGGGCTCGACCACGACGACCTCGTCGAACTCTAGTCCTTTGGAGGTACGCGCGCTTATCAAGGACACTCCGCCGGAAAGCGCAGCGCCGAGGCGACGTCCATCGGTAAACGAAACCCCGGCGTCGAGGAGAGCATCGGCGAGCGGATCGAGGAGTACCTCGGGAGCAAGCAGGGCGAGTGATGCGCGCTGCGTTGAGGTCACCGCGTGAAGGGCGGCCACTATCGATTCGTCGACCGACGCAGTCAGCACAAACGTCGGCGCCGCACCCTGTTCTCGCACCGAAATGGCGGGTCGAACATTCGGGGCGGCGACGGGGAGCAAACGGTTCGCGACCACAAGTATGGGGGCGGGAACTCGGTACCCCATGGTGAGCTCCGTCACCCTCCCGAGCGGGGCCCGACCATCACGATGGCGCAGAGCAGCGAGCGCCTCGCTCCAGTCATCCTGGCCCCCAACGGTCGTGGACTGTGCCAGGTCGCCAAGAATCGTCATCGACCGGCTCGGGGCGCGCCGAGCGACAACGCGAAGTTCCATGGCGGAAAGGTCCTGGGCTTCATCGACGACAACGTGGGCGAACGTTCGGCTCACTCCACTGATCAGTTCATCGGCTTCGTCGAGCAGAGCCAATTCGGCCCGGGTCCACCGCTGTTCGGCCACGGCGGTGGCGACAGGTCGGCGCATTGCTGCCTGTTCCAGCGGAGAGAGTACGCCCGATGCCGTGTTCAGGAGTGTTTGTTTGCTGGTGAGGAGCGAGCGGACAACACCATGCGCGCTTAGGTTCGGCCACAGGCGGTCGAACCATGCCTTGAACGCTTTCCCGGTGCGGAGATCGTCGACGAAGCCCACGTGGCGCGATGGATCGGCATTGGTACGGGCGCTGAAGGATCGCCACGATGATGCAACGAGTTGCTCGCGTAGAACATCCCGGGCGGTGTTGCTCGGCAGCCGACGGCGCAGCACATCGTCGAGTTCCTCGGCCACCTCCTCGATGCTCAGGCGAGCGATGCCAAAGATCGTTGGGACCTCGAGTTCGCTTACCTTTGTGCCGATACGCAGCCGCACAGCATTGGCGATGACCAGCGCCATCCGGGCGTCGCCTTTGACGATGGCTGCTGCACTCGTGTCAACGGGTCCGAGGCGGAACTTACGAAGGAGTAACTCGATCGTGGTCTGGACCACGCTGGTTTCACCGAGGGACGGGAGCACCTCGGAGATGTAGGCGAGAAACAGCGGGTTCGGTCCCACCACCAACAGAGGGGTCCGTCGAAAGGTGTCTCGGTGTTCGTAGAGGAGAAACGCGGCGCGATGCAGACCAACTGCGGTCTTGCCGGTTCCGGGCCCTCCCTGGACGATGATCAGGTCATCCAAGGGGGCCCGAATGATCTCGTCCTGTTCGGCCTGGATGGTCGAAACGATGTCTCGCATCGCTCCGGTACGGGCACGGTCAAGCTCCGCCAGCAACGGATCGGGAACACCACCGCCTGCCGCGTGGGCATCAGGATCGGTGAATCGTTCGTCGAAGAACCCGGCCAGAACTTCGCCGTGTGAGGCAAACCGCCGGCGCAGGATCAACCCCCGTGGATCGGCCCAAGTGGCCCGGTAAAACGGTGCGCTGACCGTGGCCCGCCAATCAACGATCACCGGGTCCCGGTTCGCATCCTCCACATGCCGGCGGCCCACGTAGAACGTCGCGCCGTCTTCATCGTCGATGCGACCGAACGACAGCGCGCCCGGACCTCGTCGGAGGGACACGAGCCGCTGGCGCAACACATCGTGAATAGCTTTGGCATCGAACGCGGTATCGAGATGGGCGTCTCGCTCTGCTTGGGCGAGCGTGGCTTGTGCCCGCTGCCGCATGGCCACGAGACACTCCTCAGCGAACGCCAGGCGCGCCTGTTCGGTGGCAAGTTCGTCCATAGGGGGATTGAACTTTAGCGACTCCCGTGGTGCCGTACACCGCCGGGTGCCACCGGTAGCGTTGGAGACATGGGGATACAGACCGACGGGCGGTTGTTCGAGGCCGTGCAGTTGGGGCGCGTGTTCCGTGACTCCAAGACGTTCGTTGACGCCACTCCACTCATAAGCGAACAGATCATCGGGCAACGATTCCTCGCCCTTGAACAGTCCGGTAAGCCGATCGACCTGAAGGCGTTTGTGAACGAACACTTTCGCGTCCAATCACTTCCGAGCATCCCTCGATCGCGGGCCGGTTCGGCCGACGAATTCGTGAAGTCGAAGTGGAAATCGCTGACTCGGGTCCACGCCGAAACCGCGCCGGGAAGCACGCTCCTTGCGCTGCCCCATCCCTATGTGGTTCCGGGAGGGAGGTTCGAGGAATTGTTTTACTGGGACTCCTACTTCACCGGTCTTGGTTTGCTCCGTCATGGTCACGTGGGCCTTTTCAAAGGCATGGTCGACAATCTCGTCGCTCTGCAAGAGCGATTTGGCCATGTCCCCAACGGCAGCCGGACGTATCTGACCAGCCGCAGCCAGCCTCCGACGCTCGCCGCCATGGTCGGTGCAATGGGCCGGGCAGGAGTGGACACTCAGCCGTATCTTCCGGCTTTACTATGCGAACACACCTACTGGACAAGTGGTGAGCGGGCGGTTGCCGGGTTCGGTGGCGCGCTCAGTCGCTACTGGGACGACCTTGCTACCCCACGCCCCGAGGCGTATGTCGAAGACTTGGAAACTGCCAAGGGGGCAGATAGTCCGGCCGAAACGTTCCGACATCTTCGCGCGGGAGCAGCATCGGGATGGGATTTCTCGTCGCGGTGGTGCCGGAATCCCCTAGACCTGTCGACGATTGAAACCACCAACGTGATTCCTGTCGATCTCAACGCCCTCCTGGTCCATCTGGAGATGACGATCGCTGACCTCCATCGGTCGCTCGGCGACCTGTCGGCGGCGGCCCAATGGGAAGACGCGGCCGACGATCGGGCCCAAGCTCTGCGGGAAATGTTTTGGGACCCGGCGGTCGATTGGTTTTGCGACCTTGACCTCGTCTCGGGTCACAGAACTTCCCTTTCCCTTGCCGGCATGGTGCCGTTGGCGGTTGGTCTGGCCACTTCCGACCAAGCACAGAAGGCTCGGTCCACGCTCCTCGATCGGTTCCTCGCTCCCGGTGGACTACGGACCAC
>JAYVSS010000022.1:0-8644 GCA_043775075.1 Acidimicrobiia bacterium | reverse complement strand
GGGCGGTCTTTGAGTCGCGCGTTGGTCTTTGAGTGGCAACCAGACTTTGCAAATCGGGAGACCTGGGGGCGTGCCTGATCATCGACACGGGGTCCACTTGGTGGAATGCAGGTCACGCGACATCAACCCGGCCGCCCATCGATGGCGGTTGGCGAAGGGGCAGAAGGACGACAGTGCCGCGGAGTATTCGATCTGCACCACCGCCTTGCCCGCCTTGGAGAACAAAAGGAGCGACTCGCATTCGTTGAATTGGGCGCATTGCTCATTGACGGCGAAGTCGTAGGTACTCACCAGCTGGGGGATTTGCCCCACGTCATTCTTCAACCCAGCCGATAAATTGCGGTCATGCGCAATCGCCGCCAGGACTCGGTTATATGTGAGCTGATCTTCAGCGCGCAGAGGAAATCCAGAATCATTCGCATAGCCATCCACGTTGTCCCAGTCGATTGCATCAAATCCGGCGTCGACGCATCGATCCGCCCGGGCCTCCATAAGTGGCCGCAGCAAGCTAGGTGCGCGTATGTCCAGCCACTTCTCCCCCGGCCAACCATCGAGGGCATGCCCGACCACCGCACCCGGAAACTGTTTTGCATCGGGTCGCCAGTCCTCAACGCTTCCGGCCGACAGGTAGCACACCGCATGTCCACCTACACGGTGTACGGCGCTGACCGCAGCACGATTCATCGTGGCGCCGTCGGCGCCGTAAAGGTCAAGCTCCCATACGGTCGGTTTCACGCAACGGCCGCTGCGCCCTCCATTCCACGGCTTCACACACGCGTTGAGACGAGGAGCGACGGAACCAAGTTGGTACAGCCAACGGTCCTGTTGAGTTGGTGTCCATCGCTCTTCCGATGGCCGAGCCGAAGTACCGGATGAAACTGTCGTCGCGAGCGATGGTGAGACCGTTAGCCAGCCTGAAAGCACAGCCCCGAAAGAGCCCCTACGAGTCCCGTCACCACCACGATCGCTGCTACTGCCGAAGGCCGCCGACGCCGCATCAAACGTGGCTCTTTAGCTGAGGGCGTACACGTCGTAGGAGACGTCGCCCTTGCCGGTGGCTCCATGCGACACGGCCTGAATCGCATTGAGCCAGGCGTAGCGCTCGTCGCCGACCTCGAAACGGACAGCTGTCCAAAGCTTGCCGTCTTTGCCGATGCCGGTGTACCTCATGAAGATCGGCACGCCGTCGTCTGTCGTCAGGACAATGCGCACGTCGAGATCCATGACGCCGTCAGCGCCCAAAGTCACCCAATCCCCGCCAGCTACTTGCGCGACGACTCCGCGCATCTTCGGCCCGTCGAACGTGCCACCCGAACCGGTGACGATGATGCGGGTTCCAAACGGAGCGCCACCGATCACCACGGGCGCGATCTCACCAATATTGACAGTGATGCTGAAGAGGAATTCGGCGGGAAGAGCTTCGAGGGGCACGGCGGTCTCCGATTTTGTTTGAGCAGTTGGTTGGGGGAACTGGATCTAGAGTGAGGCTGCTACCGGGGCGCCACCCTTGACACTGGTACGAAACATTTCACGTCGCACGCCGGTGTAGTCGTTGAGAGCGTTGTGTTGGGTGGAGCGGTTGTCCCAGATGGCGATCATGCCGGGTTGCCAACGGACCCTGCAGGTGAGGTTCTCGTGTGATGAGTGGCGATAGAGATACTGCAGCAACCCCGCCGACTCGGCCGGAGACCACCCGTCAAAGCGCTGAGTGTACGTACTATTGAGATACAGCCCTTCGTTACCCGTCTCAGGGTGCCGAACCACGACCGGGTGGATCTGGGTGGCATACGCATCGGCCGACGGAGCAATCGCCATTGATGTCTTCTTGGCCACAGATTCGAGGTACCCGCCCGTGCCATATGCGAGGCCCGCGGAGTGCACCGCCCGCAGTCCGCGCAACGTTTCCCGCAGGCCAGCCGAAAGCGTCGAGAATGCCAATTCCTGGTTCGACCACACGGTGTCTCCACCGGCCAACGGGACGTCCCACGCCTGGAGCAGGGTGTAACTCGGCGGGGTTGGGAGATAGGAAAGGTCGGTGTGCCAGGCGTTGGCGAAATTGAGTTCGTCGGTCGCTTCCTTGACGACGCGGATGACGAACGGACGGTCGGCCAGAGGATTCACATACGGCGTGACATCTCGTCCGCCCAGCGCCTCCGTCAGCCGTTCGAGATGGTCGAGCGACAACTCCTGTGCAGGGAGAAACACCACCTTGCTGACATTAATATGTGCGCGTAGCTGAGCGACTTCGGCGGCGGTGTATTCAGAGGAGAAATCGAACCCACGAACGACCGCTCCGAGGGCTCCGGCCGCTGGTTCGCACGTGATTGTCATGGTTGGAGATCGTACGCCTTCGCATTCCTCCGGCACCAACGGGCAGACTTATTCCATGACGATGACCCCTGCCCCTGTCTCGCTGGGCATCAGCCCCACTGGCGCCGGTCACTACGACTGGGACGATCTCGTCGGGCG
This sequence comes from Acidimicrobiia bacterium, assembly GCA_043775075.1. Classification (GTDB taxonomy): domain Bacteria; phylum Actinomycetota; class Acidimicrobiia; order Acidimicrobiales; family JANYDT01; genus JANLQX01. The sequence goes on along the minus strand of JAYVSS010000022.1, from coordinate 6,175 downwards.
CCTCAATACGCTGTTGCGACTGAAGACCACCCCCATCGGCATGAAGCGATTTCCCACGGTGGCCGAGATGGAATCCATTCCGAAGATCCGTCGACCCCAGCAGGTGCACACCACCGACCAAATCGTCGGTCAGGCCGCTCGCCTGGGATGGACCGTAGGGATTACTGCCGACGACCTCGCTGGCCCTCAGTGCTCCACCATCGTCGGTCTGACCCCGCCGACTGAAGACTGGCTGAGCGGCCGGGCGATGAAAGGCGTGTGGTTTGAGTCCATCGAGGATTCGGCGGCGCATCAAGAGGCACTGCAGTGCGCGCCGTTCGGTGCTCACGCCGCACTGGCCGTCTCACCCCTCAGCGCGAAACGACTCGACCCGCCCGACATCGTCCTTATCTACGCCACGCCCGGACAGATGATCCTGCTCGTCAACGGGTTGCAGTGGTCGGGCTACCGGGAATTGAAGTGGGGCTGCGTGGGCGAGTCGTCATGCGCCGATTCGTGGGGACGCGCTCTCGCCACCGGGGAGCCGTCGGTGTCAATCCCGTGCTTCGCTGAACGACGCTACGGCGGTGTGGCAGATGACGAGATGCTTATGGCCATGCCCCCACGCTTCCTGCCGAAGGCGATCATCGGGATGGAGGCGCTGTCTCGCAACGGTCTGCGCTACCCGATCCCACCGTATGGCTTGCAATCCGACGCCCGCGCCGGCCTCGGTGCAAGTTATCCCGACCGCAAGCCTGCTTCATAAGCGCGCATGCTTTGGCACTTTTGCGCATGCGTGTCGAAAATACGCTGCGTATTTTCGACACCGATGCGCTTTTTCGACACACGTCAACCAAGGTGAAATACCATTTGACCCATGACGAATCCGCTCATCCCATGACCAACGACCCCAACGATACGCCTGTGCTCATGATTGTCGACGGCGAGTCACTCAATCGTGAACAAATGATGGCCTACACCAAGGCGCTGCTGTCATCGGGTCTGTACGACACGCTCGGTGGTTATTACTTAAATTCAGCACGTCCGATCGATACATTTGAAGGTGAGACCCCAGACAATCACGTGACGCTTGTTGTCCGTTTCCCATCATTGAAAAGTGCTCGCACATTCTGGTACTCGCGCACGTATCAAGACACGATCAAGCCGCTTCGTCTAGATCCCGTCGCGGGGAACTTCACGGTGCGGGTGTACCGGGAGGTCGATGTGGGAGCCCACATGGCCGGCAAGGTTGGGTCCAACGCGTTCATGACCTCGTTCGAGACGACCGGCGTGGCGGTGCAGGACCGGTAGTGGACTGTCTTGGAAACGAGGCGCTCGCAATCCCCCCGCGATGGCCGATACTCCTTGTGATCGGGCTCATCCATATGAATAAGCGTACGTAGCATATCGCCGTGTTCGCGGCGGCGGTCGTCCGCCTCCTTAGCGCCAACGTCGGTCATCGGCATACGCCTTCGGGGTGGAGAAGATCCGCCAGCTTCGTCGAGGGTCATCGGCATGTTCGTCACCGGAGCATCGTGGCATGCCAGCCGCCGCCGCGCCCACCGTTGCTACGCAAGAACGAGCACGATGCCAACACCAGCGACGACAAGTGCGCTGGCCAAGTACTCGTTGCGGCGGTGACGTTCGCCGAGGAAGCGATGAGATACGGCAAACGTGAGCAGTAACTCAACCTGACCGAGCGTCCGGACCTTGACCGCATTTTGCAAGGTAACGGCAAGCGCCCAACTGGCTGATCCGCAGACCGAAAGCACGCCGACAACAGCCGAAGTCCGCCATGTACGTATGACGGACCACACATCGTCGGCATTGGTGAGGAGCATCTGCCCCCCGTTGATCACCATCTGGATGGTGTTCATCGCCGCCAATGTGACGATCGCCCGAAACACCGCCGGTCCGTCGCCAAGTGATTTCGATGATGCCCGGATCCACACCGTGGCCAACGCAAATGTCGCTCCGGCGAGCAACCCAAACCCCAGCGCCGCATCGATCCGAAACACCGCCGAGCCACCCGTTACCTGCCCCGGTCTCTCGGTTCGGCGGGCAAGCGCCAACCAAGCGACACCGACCATGCATACCGCCACTCCGACCCATCCCCACCAAGAAACCCGCTCATGCAACACGATCACCGAGAACAGGGCGACCTGTAGGACCTCGGTTTTGGAGTACACCGTCCCAACAGCAAATCCGCGCCGATCGAACGCCGTTATCAACGCGACGGTTCCGACGATCTGAGCGAGGCCAGCGGCGGTGATCGTCAGCCAAAACGAGCGGGGCGGATTTGGAAGGTGTTGGCCGAACCCAACGACGCAAACTCCGACAGCGGCAAGGGCCAGTGGCGCCCCGTAGACGTATCGGACAAACCCCGCCGCCGTGATCGAAAGCTGGGACCGCAACTTCTGCTGCATCGACGTTCGAGTTGTCTGGAGGACGACAGCGATCAAAGTGGCGATCACCCACATCGGGCCATTACCCTTCGTCTTGCATAGTGAGACTACAATTCCACATGACGAGAGCCTAGTTCGAACGCGCTCCCGGCGCCGGTGACCGCGCCACAACAGCGCGGTGAAGCGGCGGGTCAGTCCTCGGTGTGGGTGACGGGCGCTTCGCCCATCATTTCCCGCAACGTGTTCTTCAGCTTGATCTGCTGAATGAAGATGTCGTGCTCGGGCCCGGCCGGGTTCTCGGACTGCGGGGCCTTGAAGTAAAAGCTCAGCCACTCCTGCAACCCGCCCTTGCCGGCCCGCATGGCCAGGTCCATAAACAGTGCCAGGTCGAGCACGATCGGGGCGGCGAGGATCGAGTCTCGACACAGGAAGTTGACCTTGATCTGCATCTCGTAACCCATCCATCCGAAGATGTCGATGGCGTCCCAACCCTCTTTGTTGTCTCCACGCGGCGGGTAGTAGTTGATGCGCACGACGTGGTCCACGTTGCCGTAGAGGTCGGGATACACCTCGGGCTGGAATATGGTGTCGAGCACGCCGAGCTTGGACACTTCCTTGGACTTGAAGTTCTCCGGATCGTCCAACACCTCGCCGTCGCGGTTACCCAAAATGTTGGTGGAGTACCAACCACGCAGGCCGAGCATGCGGGCCTTGAACCCCGGAGCCAGGATCGTCTTCATGAGCGTCTGGCCGGTCTTGAAGTCCTTGCCACATATCGGAACACCCTGGCGCTCGGCCAGGGCGACGATGCACGGCAGGTCCACGGTCAGGTTCGGCGCCCCGTTGGCGTACGGCACACCCGACATCAATGCGGCATAGGCGTAGATCTGCGACGGCGAGATGTTCGGGTCGCTGGCGCGCAAACCCGCCTCGAACGACTCGATGGTGTCGTGGACGGCAGTGGGCTCCTGGTACGCCTCGGTGGAACCGCACCACACGATGACGACCCGGTCGAGATCGTTCTCCGTTTTGAAGCGCTCGATGTCCGCCATCAACTGCATCGCCAGATCGAACTTGTCAGTTCCGGTCTTGACTCGCTTGCCGTCGAGCCGTGAAACCCAACGCTGATCAAACACCGCATCCATGGCCACGATGCCTTCAAGTTCGCGAGACAAAGGGGCCAGGTCTTCACCCGACAACACGCCGGCGGTCCGCGCTGCCTCGAGAGCGTTCGACGAAATCGGATCCCAACCACCGAACACGATGTCGTTCAGACCGGCGAGGGGCACGAAGTCCTTGATCATCGGGTTGCGACCCTCGTCGCGCTTTCCGAGACGAATATGGGCCATCTGGGTGAGCGAGCCGATCGGTTTGTTCAACCCCTGACGGGCGGCGATCACCCCGGCATACAGGGTGGTGGCGACGGCCCCCATACCGGGGGTGAGGATCCCGAGTCGGCCGGTGGCGGGAGAAATGGTGACAGTAGTCATGTCGGACAGCATGGTCAAAAGAAACTACTCAGGCAAACAGCCGAAACATAAGGAAGTCTTTGAGAGAATGACGGGGTGCGTGACCTCCCCAACCTCTCGGTCCATCAGTTGCTCTACGTCCGCGAGGCCGCCCGCGCCGACACTTGGTCCGACGCCGCCCGCCGCCTCGGCGTGACCCAACCGGCTCTGTCCCAGGGCGTCGCCCAGGTGGAACGACGCCTGGGGGTCAAACTGTTCGACCGGCGGGCCCGCCTCCGCACGCCCACGGGCGAGCTGGCCGATGTTCTTGCGGTCGCCGAACTCGTTCTGGCCAGCGTCGATGACCTCGGACATCGGCTCGACGAACTTCGCACCGGTGTCCGCGGCGTCGTCCGCATCGGCATGATCGACACCGTCGCCCTCGGCGCCCTGGCCCCCACGGTGGCATCATTTCGGTCGGTGCACCCGAACGTTATGGTCACCATCGTGGTTGAACCGTCCCTCTCGCTGTCCGAGCGGGTGGCGGCCGGGGAGCTCGATCTGGCCGTGGTCGTAGTCCCCAATCCAGTGACGGTGAGCCTTGGACGGCGCCTCAGCGTGACCCCCCTGTTCGCCGAGGGGATTTATATCTACCCTCCCGTCGACGCCATGGGCCGCCACGTCAGCCCCACCCCGCCTGACGATCCCCGCACCTGGGGCCCGTGGGTCACCTATCCGGCCGGATCGCAGAGCCGGGCGTTGATCGCCAGCGCTTTGGCCGCTCGGGACATCCCCATGCGGGTGGTGGCGGAGTCATCCAACCCTGATGTCCTCCGCCAAATGGTGCGCCTCGGGGTCGGCTGGTGCGCGCTGCCGCAGGAGGTGGCCGAGGGCGGTGTTCGTCCACTCGTCCGGCTGCCCGGCGAACCACTGGCGCACCGCAACATTGCGGCAATCCGCCGTCGAGACGCTCTACCCAACGCCAGCGCCGAGGTCCTTTTCGAAGGTCTCATCGCCGCCGATGGGCCATAGTTCCGGCGCCGTTCGCCGCACCGACGATTGGGGGCCTTCACTAGGTCGTTCGGCGTACCGCGGCGTTTTGGCTCAACCCCGCAGCGGCGATGGTCGAAGACGACGACCTATCGCCGCCGCAAAGGAACCACCGTGCCGCACACCATCCCCGGGCAACCCCTCACGCCCAACGCGCTCAACTCGACGGCATCGTCCGCATCGCCGACCTCCACGCGGCGTCGAACGATGGTCCGAATTGGCGCAACGATGGCCCTGTTCGCGCCGCTCCTGGTGACTCCATTCATTGGCCAGGCGTTGGCCGCACAGGCCGCTCCGTCGCCCGTCACCGGTGTCGTATTTAACGACAACAACGGCAACGGGCTGCAGGACGGAACCGATCCCGGAGTAGACGGCGTCGCCGTGGCGGCATACAACGCCGCAGGCGCAGCAGTTGGAAGCGACACCACTGCGGGCGGCGGCGCCTTTTCGATCAGTGGAACCTCCACTTCAGTGCAATACCGCGTGGAGGTCACGAAGCCAGCGGGCATGCAAGCCGGTCCGAAGGGTACCGGCCTGACCTCGTTCGCCAGCGGCGGCGACGCCGTTAGCGTTGGGTTGTTTGATCCCTCGACGTGGTGCCAGACCAACCCGAGCGTGGCCACTTCGTGCTTCAAGAGTGGTGACTCGTCCGATGGCACTGTCGCCGGTCAACCCAACGTCTTCTCCCTCGCCGCCAACGCTTCCGGGGCCACGCCAACGCTAAACGGCCTGGCGTCGCAGGGCGCCGTTGGTTCGGTCTGGGGTCTGACATCGCGACCAAGTACAGGCACCACCTACGCCGCGGCCTACGTGAAGCGCCACGTCGGTCTGGTGTCGCCCGGCGGCGCGGGCGGGGTCTACAGCCTTCCGTCATCTGGATCGCCGAGTCTGATCGCCACCATCCCCAACGTCGGGTTCAGTGCTTCGAACGCCACTCGCGGATTGAGCTCCATCGCCGCGGCCAGCCTCGACGATCAAGCATTCGCCGCCGTCGGAAGCACCGGACTCGGCGGTATCGACATCTCTGGCGACGAGTCCACGCTGTACGTCGTCAACATGGGGGACCGCAAGGTCTATCCGGTGGCCACGTCCAATGGCGCCATCGGAACGCCCATTGCCATCCCTACGGGTTCATGTGTCAACGGCCAGGCGCGTCCGTTCGGGCTTACGTGGCGAGCAGGAATGATCTACGTGGGCGTGGTGTGTGACGCCTCCTCGGGGGCGGCCAGCGATATGAGCGCCCGAGTCGAGGTCTACAACGGCACGGCATGGACCACTGCGATGTCATTCGCG
>JAYVSS010000021.1:0-14613 GCA_043775075.1 Acidimicrobiia bacterium | reverse complement strand
GTGGACGCCGCTATTGACCTTCCGGTGGCCATCGTGTGCGACGACCACGCGGTGATCCGCTGGGCCCGGTCTCGTCAGCTGACGATTCTCCACGAACCCGGGACGGGCCTCAACGCCGCCGTTTCGTCGGCCGTCAACCAACTCCACGAGGCCGGAGTATCACGCGTCGTCATCGTTCACAGTGATTTGCCTCTGGCTCGAGACCTCCGATGGTTGGCGGCGAAAGGAGGGATCACGTTGGTTCCCGATCATCGCCACGACGGAACCAATGCGATGTCGCTTCCCCTCGTGGACAACGTGTTGGACCACTTCCAGTTCGCTTACGGAGTTGGTTCGTTCCTTCGCCATCACGAACAGTCGTTGGCCATCACCAAAAAATTTGGGATCTCCACGCAGGTGGTAGACGACCCCGATCTCGATCACGATGTCGACATGCCCGAAGACCTCGACGACGTGTTCCGTCCTCGATCGGCGAAAGAGGAAGTATGAGCATTCCCGAGAGCTATCAGGTGCGCTCCGAACCCCCGCCGATGACGGTTGACCTTCCGACGCCGAAGCGAGCGCTAGCGATCGCCGCCCATCCCGACGATGTCGAGTTCGGGTGCGGCGCGACACTCGCCAAGTGGGCGTCGCAAGGATGCGAGATCTTTCACCTCGTGCTCACCGACGGGTCGAAAGGAACTTGGGATCCCACCGTCGCTCAGGCCGAACTGGTCGTCACCCGTCAACGCGAACAACGTCGGGCGGCAATCGAATTGGGAAGCCGCGGTGGCGACGATGTCGTGTTTCTGGGTTGGATCGATGGCGAGCTCGAAAGTGGACTTCGCCAGCGATGGGAGGTTTGTCACTGGATTCGACGGTTTGCTCCCGACGTCGTCCTGGGCCACGATCCCTGGCGTCGCTATCGGATCCATCCAGATCACCGACATGCAGGTCTTCTGGCCTGTGAGGGCATTGTCGCAGCAAGAGATCCGAAGTTCTTTCCCGAACAACACCTTGCGCCCCATCGACCTTCGTCGCTCTTGCTGTGGGAGGCCGACGAGGTGAGTCATGTCGAGAGTTCCGACGTCAGCGCGCTTCATGCCAAAGTTCGTGCGTTGTTGTGCCACGAGAGTCAATACGAGACGACGATGTCGATCAATGCCGAGCCGAGCGGCACGGCAGAAGATTCCGTTGCGTCATCTGCGCGTGAGGCGTTTCGCGTCACGATCTTCGAAGACGCAGAAAAAGCAGCACGCCCCGCCGGTTTGAAGACCGGCGAGGCGTTTGCGTTGCTTACTCATTTGTAACGTCACGACGCCCAAAGGCGCCACGACGACGAACGTCGGTGCGGAGGTGAATCCGCAACGACGGTCAGCACTGCGTGTTACTTCTATACCTTCTTTGCTGCCCTCTTGGCCGGAGCCTTCGCGGCGGCAACCTTCTTCGCAACAGCCTTCTTGGCCGGAGCCGCCTTCTTGGCGACAACCTTCTTGGCCGGAGCGGCCTTCTTCACCGCAGCTTTTCTGGCCGGAGCGGCTTTCTTGGCGACAACCTTCTTGGCCGGAGCGGCCTTCTTCACCGCAGCTTTTCTGGCCGGAGCGGCCTTCTTCACCGCAGCTTTTTTGGCCGGAGCGGCTTTCTTGACTGCTGCTTTTTTGGCCGGAGCGGCCTTCTTCGCTGCAGCCTTTTTGGCCGGAGCCGCCTTCTTGGCGGGAGCTGCCTTCTTGACTGCTGCCTTCTTGGCCGGAGCGGCCTTCGGAGCAGTTACTGCTTTCTTTACTGCCATGTGATTACTTCCCCTTCTTTGCAGGAGCCTTAGCGGCGGCCTTCGCTTTGCCTTTGGCATTAACCGCAGCCTTGAATCCGGAGCCGGCCGTAAACTTCGGGCTCTTCGACGCAGCGATCTTGATGGATTCTCCGGTTTGCGGGTTACGCCCGATGCGAGCTTTTCGCTCTGACACCGAGAAGGATCCGAAGCCCGGAATTGTGACCTTGTCGCCGGCTTGCACTGCTCCTTGAACTGTTTCAAGAAGAGCGTTCACCGCCTTGTCACTATCGGTTTTCGTGAGACCAGCTGCCTCAGCAACTGCCTCGATTAATTCTGTCTTGTTCACGACTGCCTCCTGGCACGACGACTTACAAGAGAGAAAGAAAACGGGATTTGCGCGCACAAGTCAAGCATTCCCCTTGAATTTGTTGGGTTGTGAGCAATGCAAGCCTCACAACCCGCACGGGCACTGGGAACTGAGTCGAGAGAACAGGGTCACATCGACTACTCTTTAGTATGCACACGTTCTACTTATATCGTAGGTGTGCATACTTATTTCACAAATTCGCTGTTGGCACGACGCTGACCATCGTCGCGTTCAGCGCAGCATTTCCACTCAACGGATCGATCAGCAACGTATCGACAACGTCGTTGAAACTGACGCCGGCGTTCGCCTTGGCGAGGTTCATCGCCATGCCTTCGCGATGGTGTCCCCAACCATGTGGAAGGGACACGACACCGTGGCGGACGATGTCGGTGACACTCGCTTGCACATCGATTGCTCCGACCGGAGAACTCACACGAACGATCGCGCCATCGTTGATGTTTCGAATCGCCGCATCGTGGGGATGAATCTGCAACGTACATCGCGACTTTCCCTTCATCAACACGTTCACGTTGTGCATCCACGAATTATTCGAGCGAAGGTCGCGTCGCCCAATCAACTGGAGCGACGACGTGGGCGATGACGACAATCGTGACGTCCCCGTTTCTTCAACACCGTCGTATTTGTCGATGAGACGGGCGAGATCGTTAATGAGTGCGTTCGGGGCCAACTCGATACGGCCCGACGGCGTCGTGATGATGTCGGCGAGGCGAGGAATGAGCGCTCCAAGATCCACGCCATGCGGGTTGTCCCGAAGCTTGGCGATCGTCAGGCCGTCAGGTTGCGTACCGAAGCCATCGCCAAAACGACCGAGACGAACGGCGATATCAATAAGGCGACTGGGACCGCGCTCAGCACCGCATAGAGCGAGCAATTCGTTGACGTCCCGGCCAAACACGACGCTGGACCGCGATCGCACTGCGCTGGCCAGACGGGCCCGAGCCACCGCTTCGTCCAAATCGTCCACGTCGACATCGGTGCCAGCGCCTCCGACGATTGCACCAAGGCGAAGCACGGAGTCCCACTCATGGCGTTCATCAGCGTCGAGGTCGAAGACGGGATCGGACCAATTGGCCACAGAACGCACAGCGAATTGATAGAGAAGATGGTCGTAGTGCGGACGAGTCAGCGACCGGGGCGGAGGCAAAATCACATTGGCGTGTCGTGTCGTTTCGTTGAGATACATGTCGATAGCAACAAAAAAATCGAGCGTGGCCAGTGCGGCGTCGAGCCGCTTTCCATCCGGCGTGGAGAGCACGGGATTCCCGGCCACGCAAATGAGCGCACGGATCTGTCCGTCACCAGGTGTCTCGATTTCTTCGGCCAGAACAGCAACCGGGAGTTCCGATCCCGCTTCGTTCGCTCCTCGCACCCGGCTCTTCCACCGACCGAGGGCAAAGCGCTTTCCAGCCACCGGCGAAGCGGTGCCCGACGTGACGTCCCTCGGCTGCGTTGGTGGCTGCGTTGCCGTTGTGGCGAACATGGCGCCGCCCGGTCGATCGAGGTTGCCAGTGAGCGTGTTCACCACGTCTACGAGCCAGCTGGTCAAGGTTCCGAATTCGTTGATACACGTACCAATCCGTCCGTAGACCGCGGCGGTCTTTGCTCCGGCCAGTTCACGCGCCATTGTTTCGATCGCCGTTGCGTCGATGCCGGTGATAGGTGCGGCCCACGCCGGCGTGAGCGCCTTCGTAGCCTCGCGGATTTCGTTCACGCCATCGGTGCAGCGTTCCGCCGCGCCAAGCTTCACGAGACCGTCAGCGAAGAGAACGTGCACCACGGCGGCGAGAAGCGCGGCGTCCGTACCGGGCATGATGGCGAGATGCAGGTCCGCATGCTCCGCCGTTATCGTGCGCCGCGGATCAATGACCACTACCTTGCCGCCGCGCTGTCGAATGGCATCAACTCGTCCGGGAAAATCGGGCGCGGTGCACAGCGACCCGTTGGACTCCCATGGATTGGCTCCCATCATCACGAGATAGTCCGTCCGATCAAGGTCGGGGACAGGGACGGTCACCATCGAGCCGAACATCAACGCCGACGAAATCTGCTTCGGCATCTGATCAACGGTGGAGGCGGAAAACACGTTGGTGGTCTTGAGCGCGTTGATAAGTGCACGGAGATACAAGCTCGACGAGATGTTGTGCGCCGTTGGGTTGCCGAAGTAGAGCGCGATAGATCTCGGATCCGGATTCGCCGCCTTGACTTCAGAGAAGCGGCGATCGATCTCGTCAAACGCTTCGTCCCACGATGCTTCGCGCCATGTAGACCCCGTGCGAATCATTGGATGGCGGAGACGGTCCGGGTCGGCATCCAGATCTTTGATCGACGATCCCTTCGGACAAATGAAGCCGCGGGAGAACACATCATCTCGGTCGCCGCGTATTCGCACGACGGCGCTGCCCTTGGTGGTGATCTCGAGACCACACGTGGCCTCACATAGATGGCACGTACGGAAGTGGGTCTGCAATTCCGTCTCGCCCTCGGTTGGTGCGCCGGCCTTGGTGAAAATTTTGGCGATGACGTTCGACATGCGCTTCATCGTTGTCGACGCCGCACGCGTTCGTCGACTTCATCTACGTTGATCGGCTCCGGCCGCGGCGATAACAAATGGATCCGGAGCGTGGTTCTCCGAGTCAACGTCTGGTTGCCCTCCGTACAGTCGGTCAAGCGATGCCTAACGTGGCGGAATGCGAAACGATCCCGAGGTCTCCTGGTTCCCTGTTCCCGAACGCGAAGAATTGCCCGAAGATGTGGCCAAGCTCTTCGCTAAAGCGGAGTCAGCGATTGGCTTCGTGCCCAACGTGTTTCAGGCGTTTGCCTATCGGGTTGATCACTTCCGAGCATGGTTCAGCCACTTCAAACAGCTCCACGTGGCGTCAGAAAATCTTTCTGCCGCCGACCGCGAAATGATCGCCGTTGTGGTGTCGATGGCCAACGGATGCCTGTACTGCCTCGTCGCCCACGGGCAGGCGCTGCGCGACGCACTGGGTAATCCGGTTCTAGCTGACCGCATCACCCTCGATTGGCGACGTGCGGGCATCGACGAACGGGGCCGGGCGATTTGTGAATACGCCGAGACGATCACCAAGCATCCGACGCAAACGACGAAGGCCGACATCGATCGTCTCATCTCCCTCGGCCTTACCCTTGAAGAAGTATGGGACGTGGCTGAAATCGCGGCGATGTATAACTTCACCAATCGACTCGCCATGGCCACCGGCCAGATGCCCAACCGCGAGTACCACGGGCGCAGCCGCTGATGGCACGCCGCTGTCGAATCCAACTAGACGCGGCTGGTGACAATCGAAACGAGGGCGGCGTCGATCGCCGACCGGCCGAGGCGAGCGGACTTCACGTTGTTGAGGAGAAACGAAAACGTGATGGGTTTGCCGCCTGCCGTCGTGGTTACACCCGTGAGGGCGACGACGTTGTCGATCGATCCGGACTTCGCAAACACCTTGGCCGCCGCCGCCGTGCCACACGTGCGGGACTTCAGAGTGCCATCGACACAGGTCACCGCGAGCGCCGAACGCAACGCCGCACCGGTGGGCGCAGCCAACGCCTTTTGCAAATACCGAACCTGCATGCGCGCTGATGATCGATTGTTCGATGAAAGTCCCGAGCCATCTTCTTGGATCGCCGGAGGGGTCACGTTGAGCGAAGCAAAATACTGAGCAATCGCCGCAACGCCAGCGCCGGTGGACCCCGAACCCCGATGGGCGCCAAGTTCCTTCGTGACAAGTTCAGCGTACGTATTATCTGACTTTTTTACGAACGTGCGGACAAGATCTTGGAGGGCTACCGATTGTTGGATGCCGAGCTGCGTGGTCGCGGCAGGCGCACTCCCCCGCAGGTCCGGTCCGGCCACCGAGACACCTCGCGTTCGAAGCGCGAGTCTGAAACGGGCGACGTTGGCGAGGGCTGGATCGGCAACGGTCGCAGCATCGTTGCGATGGTTGCCATCGACGGAGAACGCGCTCAACCAGCCGGACTCGCCGGGCGTGAACGCCGCCTTCCATGACGGCAAACGCGTCTGGCGATCGAAGCGACTGTCGTCCACCACGAGCGCTCCGGTCACGTGGGCGATGCCCGCCGTCTTGACCGCCGCGGCGAGTGTGTTCATGTTGGTGGAACTCAACGACGGATCACCGGACGCTCGAATGATGAGGTCACCTCGCAACGTTGTGCCTTCGATGGCCCCACCGGTAACGACCTGCGTCACGAACCTCGTGTCGATACCAAGCGCTGCGAGAGCCGCTCCGGCGATGTAGATCTTCTGGGTGGATGCTGGGATCATCGGCGCATCAGCGTTGCGCTCAAACACCGTCGAACCACCATCAACCGACACGACGACCCCCATCGACGCAGACGTGGAGGTGGACAGCGCGGCCGAAATACGACTTCTTAGATCGTCGATGGTGAGGGCTGGCGCCACTGTTGTGAGTCCCGGTTTGACGGAGGCCGGAATGCTGGTGGAGGGTGCGGCACTCGGTTCAGGGATCAACGACGAGGTCGTCACATCGGGTACCGACGATGCAGCGGGCGTGGCGGACGTGGACCCAGCAGCGGTGGTGGTGGCCCCTCCAACCGGGGCGCCAACGCCCACCGCAACAATCGTGGTGGCTGCCCCGACGACGGAAACGGGACCCGTAGGTGTGGTCGTGCTGCTCTCGACGCCGGGGACCGTGGGGACCCCACCGTCGGTCACTCCACTAACCGGTGGCGACCCGACACTAATTTGGGCGCGAGTGGCGTTCGCCGCCAATGAGGTACCGCCAAGTGAAGCGGCGCCGACCAACACCACCGCAACCGTCGTCCAAATGATGCGACGAACCGGCCCGGCTGGCGTGAGTACAGGCCTAGCCATTGACCCCTCCGCGTAGCTCCTCAAGGCGCGCTTGCACGCCGAGCAAACGCAACGACGCCGCCGAGTGCAGCGCGCTCGCCCGGGCATACAAATCAGCCGCCACCTCAATCCCGATCGAGCCGTCGTCCATCTTTGCCGTGATCCCCACGAGTTCCTCTACCAATTCTTCGAACGACATTTCGGTGACGGCGCGAAACGACGGCGTTGTCGAGTTACTGGCTGACATGACGAACCTCCACGTGAAGCTGACCGGCGGCCAGCGTGATGTCGAGGGTGTCCCCCGACGCTGTTTCGTTGGCATCGCGAAGAACCCGGCCATTGGTGTCGCGGACAACGGCGTAGCCGCGTTCCAACACGCGCTTGGGTGAGAGTGCTTCCATCTGCGCGCTTAGTATTGCTAGTTGACTCGATGCCGCAGTCCACCGCCGACGAAGCGCAGCGTCAGGTTCGATTCCAGCAACTCGCTGGGACGCTGCGCGGCACCGCGCAGGCAGCACCTGTTCCCAATCAATCGCCGCCAGTGAGTCGCGGTCGCGTTGAATTCGTCTGTCCAACGCGTGCTGCCATGGCACCGAGGCGAGCTTGGCGTGCGTGGACGAAAGCCGTCGGTCAAGCGCAGCATCCCAACGGATCCCATCGACAGACTTGGACGCCGACGCCACCCGCCGGTCGAGCAACCGCGCCACGTCGTGCAATGCCCGGTTCAGCGACGAACGAATCGCCGCCAGATCAGGCACCACCGCTTGCGCGGCGATCGATGGCGTGCCGCAACGGAGGTCGGCCACGTCGTCGCACACTGGACGATCACCGTGGTGCCCGATGGCCGAGACGACCGGCTTGACACATCGGGCAATCGCCCGGCACAAATCTTCGTCGGAGAACGCCAGCAGATCCACCGCGCTTCCCCCGCCACGAGCGAGCACGATCACGTCGACCCCGGCGTCGAGAACCAACTCGTCGATCGCCCGCCGCACCGCCTCGGCCGCCCCCGGGCCCTGTACCTGTGTCTCCAGGAAACGAACGGGGAAGCCCGGGAACTTGGCCACCACCACCGCTTCGATGTCACGACGAACGGCCGCATCGGTCCCGCACACCACGCCGATCCCGGTGGGAAGAATCGGTATCGGCCGGCGGATGCGATCGACGAATCCGGCGGCGGTGAGACGAGCCCGTACTTCGACGAGCAATGCCGCCACCGCCCCCTCCCCAACAGGCACGACCTCCTCGGCGTCCATGAGCATCTGCACCTTGCGCTGCTGCAGCGTGACCCGACCGGTGACGGCCACGCGCTCACCGTCGGCAATGCGACTCTTGCGGGCCCGTCCTGCGGAGACGAGCACGGGGAGGTCGTACGCCCGGTCACGCAACGTGAACCACACCGCTCCTTGACGAGTTACCCGCACATCGTGAACGTCTCCCTCCACCTGGACCCGGCCGGTGTTGGTGAGGGCCCGGCCCAGCTCGGCGTAGAGCCGCGTGAGTGTAAGTTGCCGAACGCCGACGGGCAGCGGCGGCGCGATGACCCTCAGCACCGCCGGACCAGCCGGACCAGCCGGGACCACCGGACCAGCCGGGACCACCGGACCAGCCGGGGCCGCGGGGACCTCCGCCCAAGGCAACTCGTCACTGTGCAATGCCATGGCGCCAGTCTCGTCGCCCGGGTGTGACAAAACGCGCCAACGACGCCCCAGCGGCGATGCAACCCGCCACCGGGCGTACGATTGATGCCATGACTGACATCCTGCAAACCGCCTTGGCCGTAGTAATGGTGAGCGACGGCGCTCGTGAAACCGTGCTCGGAGCCCGCGACGCCGAGCTCGACGCCAGCGCGTTGGCCCTTTGGCTCGAAGTTGGTTCCACCACCGGGCCCCGCTGGGCCTACGACATGTATTTCCAGCCCCTCGCCGAAGCCGCAGCGGCCGATCACATCGAAGATGCCGGCAACGGCCTCTCCCTCGTCATCCCGGCCGCTTCCATCGATCGTCTACGCGGTGCCACTCTGGACCTGGCAACGGACGGTTCCGGCATGGTGTTGCTCAACCCGAACGAGCCCGCCAAGCCCGAACCGAAGCCGATGCCGAAGTTCACCGGTGAAGCGCTTTCCGGACCGGTGGCCGAGCGGGTGCTCCACATCATCGAGACCCAGGTCAATCCGTCGATCGCCAGTCACGGGGGGTTCGCCACGCTGGTGGGGATCGACGGCGACGCCGCGTACATCACCATGGGCGGCGGCTGCCAGGGATGCGCCATGTCCAAAGCCACGCTCAAGCAAGGCATCGAAGTCGCTATCAAGGACGCCTGTCCCGAGATCCTTCAGGTGATCGACGTGACCGACCATGCGTCCGGAGACAACCCGTTCTACAATTAATCGGATGTGACGCACGTCACTGGCGAGGCCCGCGACTGTCGTTCGTCTGCAAGCGTTTACATGGCGAGCCTACGGAATCCGTCACCGTTGGCTCACCGAAAGGCCCCGCTCGACTCCGTCACGAGCGGGGCTTTTCTGTTTTCCGGCTTTTCTGTTTCCGCCAACCTTGCGGATTGTGCAAAGTTGGCCCAACGATCACTTCGCGGTAATTCTGGCGGACATGACCCTCGAACTCACGTCTGACGAACTCCTCTCCACCACCCGGGCGGTACGTAAACGCCTTGACTTTGAGCGAGCGGTCCCCCGCGAACTTGTCGCTGAGTGCGTCGACCTGGCGTTCCAAGCACCTACCGGCTCCAATCGTCAGCACTGGAGCTTCATGATCGTCGACGATCCGGCGAAAAAGCAGGCCATCGCCGACCTCTACGGCAAGGCCTTCGACCCCTACGTCGGTGCCAGCAACAACGACTTCGGGATTGGCGATACCCGCACCAACCGGGCCGGCGCCATTAAGGACTCCGCCACGTTCCTACGAGAGAACTTCCACCGGGCGCCCTACATGGTCATTCCGTGCATGCAAGGCCGAGTGCCGGAAAAGCTTCCCGTCTTCGCCCAGGCCAGCCAGTGGGGATCGCTGCTCCCCGCCTTCTGGAGCTTCATGCTGGCCGCCCGGGCCCGCGGCCTGGGTACGGCGTGGACGACGCTGCACCTCGTGTACGAACGCGAGGCAGCGGACATCCTCGGCATCCCGTTCGACCAGGTCACCCAGGGCGGCTTGACTCCGCTGGCTTACACCGTAGGTACCGATTTCAAGGCCGCTCCCCGCCTCGACTCGGCCGGCCTCACCCACTGGAACACCTGGTAGGCAACTCCGCCTGTCTCGGGTGCCCGGGCGTTATTGGGGGTGCCTGGGCCGTCACATTTGGGAGCTGAGCCACCCAAGAACGGGTGGCCACCCAGAACCGGGAACAAGAAATCGCTCGGGTCGGTTGAGCCTCATGGGGTTTCCCCTACCGGGGTAGTGCAAACCCCTGTTTTTGAGGAAGAATGGATGCTATGACCGATACCGCCGTTCTTTCCGACGACGCCCGCACCGAGCGCATGAAAGCGCTCCAGAGCGTCATCGAGCTAATTCGTCCGGTCGTCCAGCAGGACGGCGGCGACTTGATGTTGGCCTCGGCCGACGTTGAGACCGGCGTTGTCGAGGTCCGTCTGCAGGGGTCATGTAGCTCGTGCGCCGTGTCGTCGACGACGTTGCAAGCTGGCGTGAACCGCATCCTGAAGGACCGTCTGCCGTGGGTCACCGAGGTCAACGGTGGCGTCGAGGAGATGGACGCCGACGAGTCGCGGGCCATGGGCCGCGGTGGCTACGTCCCCAAGTTCGACTGACCGCGGCTGACCGATTCACCGTCGGCGGCCGGTTGTGGCGGGTCGCCCTCGTAGGCTGGAGTCGTGCCCGCCGACGCCCCCGGTTTGAGTCTCGGCAAGCTCGGCTCGGCCCGTCGCTGCCCGCGGTTCCTGGGCGCCCTTTTGGATCCGGAGACCAAACCGCGGCCAGTGGCGCAGGGGGCGTTTCGCCTTGACAACGCGGTGCGGGAGGCCATCCGAGTCGCCCACGAGGTCAGCGACCGCCAAGCGTCGACCGTGACCGACACCATCGACGACACCCCGCCACCCAATCTGTCCGCCGAAGAACGGGTCCGGTTTGTGGCGGCGGTGGAGACGTACGTCGAGTTTGTGGGCGACGATGCGGTATCGCTGCATCCAACGGCGGGTGCGTTCCTGGAGCGGCCAAGCAAGTCAGGTCGATTTCGTTTGACGGGCCGCAATGACACGACCGTCGTTGACCGGATCACCGGCGTCATCGAAATTCGTCGTCTGCATTTGGGATCGTGGCGTCCCGTTGATCTTCCGCCGTCTGATCCGGAGAACCAGGAGTCGGAGTCGGCAATCGATGCACCCGTTGCTGATCCCGACAACGACGCCCTTCTCGCGTTGCTCGTGACCGGAGGACGGCCGCCTCACCATGTAGGTGGAACGGTCGCCCGCGTCCATCATCTGTGGCTCGGAGTGAACACGCGCGAGGCGAAGTACGAAATCACCAGCGCGCATATTACTGAAGCGGGCCACCGGTTAACCGAACTCACAGAGGCGGCACTTGCTGAGCCGACGGTGAACCCCGGGTGGTGGTGCGATGCGTGTCCGGTGATTCGCTCGTGCCCGGCGGTTTTCGCCGCTACTGACAATGAATTGGCAACCCGTCTTGTCGCCAGCGGGGGTCTGTGATGCTCGACCGGCTCGAAGGCGCGCGGTCAGCATGGACCGAGGACGATCTCGGCGATTCTTTTCAACCGTCACCCGGCGTGTTGGTGATCACTGCGTCGAAGGCTCGCGACCTCCAGGCATGCCCGAGGCGCTACGGATTGGCCCACGTACTGCGTCTGGAAGGCGACGCTGAAGCCACCGAGCAGACCGAGGAGCTGGCCCTCGGTCTTGCGCTGCACACCGAATTACGGCTGCGCCATGAGCACCCCGACCGCCACGACGATGCTGAATTCCTCGACCCGATGTCACCCTCCGCTCCATGGATTTCGCAAAGAGTACGCGCGCATACGGATCTTTGCCCGTCTACTCTCGCCCATTCCGGCGTTTCGTATGTGGACGGAGAGTGTGACCTGCAGTGGTTTCGTCCACGCCGCAACGTGATCGTACGTGGACGTATCGATGCGCTCTGGCTCTACGATGACGGATTGCTTGAGGTCCGTGACTATAAGAGTGGGTTCGTGCCGGAAACTCTCGACGACGACCCGGCGGCTCTGATCTACGGCCTGATGGCGCTTACCCATCCGATTGCGGCGTCGAAACGTCGCGTCCAACGCGTCCGAGTGACCTACGAAGCGCTGCGATCGGTGGATAGTGTCACGGTGTCACTCGATGTTGATGCCACGGTGATCGGGCGAGCGCTACGTCTGGTGCAGTCGATCGACGAAAAGATCCGAGGGGAGCGGCGCTTCCATGCCACCCCGTCGCCGTGGGCTTGTGGCACATGCCAGTACCGGTACACCTGTCCTTTCTCCGCCAGGGCGAAACGATGAACGAACCCACTGTCACTCCCGAGCCAGCCGACCCTCGCACTCCCCGCCGACATCTCGCTTCGGCCCGAGCGTGCGTAATCACCGGGCTGGTGGCGCTGTGCGTCGGAGTGTGGATCAACCGCTCGGGCGGGGCAACGTGGCCGGCGTCGATGTTTGGTGGCGGGTTCCTCGGGGCATTCACCGGCTACGGACTGTGGCTGGTCACCAAGGCTCGCCGCAGAGCCCGACCCGAACAGGAACACCCGGCGAGTCGCGATCCACGCAAACCTCCGCCACCGGGGGGTTGGGCCAACCCCACCGGTTCACAAAAGCTCCTCACCCGGCTCGGACGACTGATCTCGGGGCTCCGACGCCGCGGTCCGGGCTCGTAGCACCCGCGATCCTTCCTGCGTGAAGGTTCAGGCGGCAGTGACGATCAGCATGAATTGACCGCCGCCGGGCTCGATCTTGGTGGTCACCTTGAGGTTGGGGACCAGGCGGGAGAGCCGGTCGACGAGCCACGCGGCGGCTTCCTCGCCGTCCGCCTTCGACGGAACCCGCGCCATCATTTCGCGGCCACCCTTGCTCTCCAGGCGGTGCACGCTACCCAGGATGGGGGCTGGGTCGAACAGAAACAGGTGGTCGGCCCACTTCACCACCGGAGCGATGGCTCCCTTGCGGGTGTTGCAATCTCGGTGGGCCAGGCGCTCATCAACGGCGCCCTTCTTCTTGCTCTTGGCCTTGGTCACCACGGCATCGATACTCGGGCCCCGCCCGTCGTTCACATCCATATCCGGATCGACGGGTTCGTCGCACAGCCAGCAGCGCCATCCATCGCGCTCACCGACTTCTTCGAGTTTGCTCATACCCCTTGCTTAGTCGCTGGCGGCCAGGGCAGCGATGGCGTCGGCCACCGCCATGGTGCGGCGGGCATTGTCCACGTGCAGGTTTTCGATCATTCGACCATCGACGGTGACGACGCCACGGCCGTCGGTCACTGCTTCATCAAACGCCTCAATTACTCGGCGCGCATAGGAAATGTCCGCCTCGCTCGGCGCCCACACCTCATTGCACGGCTCGACCTGACTGGGGTGGATGAGCGTCTTGCCGTCGAAACCCATATGCGCGCCGACAATGCATTCGTCGTGAAAACCTTCGAGATCCTTCACGTCGTTATACACACCATCGAGAATGACCACACCAGCTTCACGGGCACCGAGCAGCGCGGTGGCGAGGTGCGGGAGCAGCGGCGCGCGACCCGGCACGGCCGTGGCCCGCAGCTCTTTCAACAGATCGTTGGTGCCCATAACAAGTACGTTGACCCGAGGATGGGAGGCTATCGCCCTTACCTCGAAAATGGCCGTTGGCGATTCGATCATCGCCCAGATTGTCATTGCGGCTGGCGCGTGTGCGGAATCGAGCGCCGCCGAAACTGCGTCAAGGGTGGCGAACGATGACACCTTGGGAATCACGACGGCGGCGGCACCAGAAGTGGCGGCCGCAGCCAGATCTTCGGCCCCCCACTGGGTGTCCAGTCCGTTGCACCGAATGGTGACCTCGCGAATGCCGTACGCACCAGAGAGCGCGGCGGCCACGGCGTTGGTCCGGGCCTGAGCTTTTGCATCCGGGGCAACCGCATCTTCAAGATCGAAGATCAACACATCGCTCGGAATTGATCGGGCCTTCTTCAGCGCCCGCTCGTTGGCGGCCGGCATGTAGAGAACGGAACGGCGGGGACGAAGATCAGTGGACATATCTTTTTCGCCTAGTTCGCGAATCCGTACGACGCCGCCAGCTGCGGATCTCGCGCTGATAACGATTTGGCCAGTTCCACCACGACACGACACTGCTTCACTGACGCGTCGTCCTCCATTTTCCCGTCGAGCATGATCGCGCCGGTGCCATCGCCCATGGCATCGATCACTCGTTGCGCCTGCGCCACGTCAGACGGACGGGGCGAGAACACTCGCTTGGCGATATCGATCTGGATCGGATGCAAACTCCATGCCCCGACACAGCCGAGCAGATAGGCGTTGCGGAACTGATCCTCACATGCCTGCGTGTCCTTAATATCGCCGAACGGTCCGTAGAACGGCAGAATGCCATGCATGACGCAGGCGTCGACCATGCGGGCCAACGTGTAGTGCCACAGGTCCTGCTGATGGG
>JAYVSS010000020.1:0-6338 GCA_043775075.1 Acidimicrobiia bacterium | reverse complement strand
GTAACCGTCAGGGGAGAAACCGGCCCTAGCGTCGTAAGCGTGCGTTTGCCCGTCACTCGCTCGGTCGTTGTTCGAGGCGTTCTCACTGCCCTGGTAGTCGCCGCCGCGATCGTCGGCCGGCCGATCCCGGCCGACGCTCACGCCCAACTCAAACGCACCGTTCCCGCCGCCGGAGCGGAACTGACCGTCGCTCCCCCTGCCGTGCAACTGATCTTCGCCGAGGGGGTGCGGCCAGTACCGGGTGGGCTGCGGGTGCTTTCTGAGGACGGCACGCGAGTCGACGATGCCCGACCGACGGCGTCCGGTGGCACCATCGCCCTAGCTCTGCCGGCGTTGCCGAGGGGGGCCTACGTGGTGGCGTGGCGGGTAGTCTCGACCGACGGTCATCCGGTCCGGGGCGCGTTCACCTTCCGCGTGGGAGGTCGCGGCGATCAGTCCGTGGTGGGCACGCTGGCGGCAAAACTCCTGGTCAACGGGGCCACCCGCAGCGATGTCAGCGCGACAGCGGCGTTGTTTCGAGCGCTGTCGTTGGCCGCCATGGCGGTGCTCCTGGGAGCGGCATTTCATCTGATGTTCGTCGATCGCAACCCAGTGGCCAGCGTACGCACCACCGTCAGCGCAGCGAGCGGCGTAGCGGCGGTGAGTGGGATTGGATCCGTATTGCTTTACGGCCCGCTCGTTACCGGTCAGTCTCTTCGTACGGTCCTGCATCCCACCCTGCTCAATGACACGCTCGCAGATCGTGTCGGGCAGGCCCTGATGATCCGGACACTCCTGTTGGTGATCCTCGGCATCGTTCTGCTCAAGTGGCGTCGTGACGGGTCGTGGTTGAGTGTCCGGGGCGCCGTCGTCGTGGCGCTTGGCTTGGTGGTCGGCTTCGCTCAGGCTCTTACCGGCCACGGGGGGACCGGCCCGACGGTGGCCGTCGCCCTTCCGTCGACCGTCGTGCACGTGCTGGCGATGGGTGCGTGGGCGGGCGGTCTCGTCTTTCTACTCCTTACGCTTCGAACGACGACAGCGTCATCGACAAAGCTCACCGTGACCAGACGGTTTTCCCGCAACGCGGGCGTCGCCGTGGGGGCGTTGGTGGCATCGGGTTCGTTTGCCATGTGGCGCCAGGTCGGCACCCTGGACGCCGCCCGCACCACCCCGTCGGGTCGGCTGTTGCTGGTAAAGTTGGGGGTCGTGGCCGGGTTGTTGCTTCTCGGCGCTCGTAACCGTCGTTCGTTGGCGGCCGGCGACACGACGGCAATTCGACGCACAATAGGGGTCGAGATTGTTGGTGTGGCAGCGGTTCTCGTTCTCACCGCTTTGGTGGTCGACCTGGCGCCCGCTCGAGATGTCGTAGCCCGCCCGCTCTCGGTCAGCGTGGCCACCAATACCGGCTTGGTGGACATCACCGTCGACCCAGCGAAACGAGGACGCAACGAGTTGCATATTTATGCACTCACTAAAAACGGGGCGGCACGCCCGATTGAGTCCATCACCGCCACCCTCTCGAACCCGGCGGCGGGCATTGACAGCTTGGAAACGCCAATCGTACGGGCCGGGCCGAATCACTTCCAGGCTCTCGCCCTCGATATCCCCCTCGGTGGCACGTGGCGCATCGACGTTGCCATCAAGCTGGACGCCTTTACCGAAGAAACCGGCTCCTCCACGTTCACCCTCCGCTAACCACGACTAACAATTCCGTCCGCCTTCCCTGACAACTTCCGCCAAGTGTGAACCCATGGGGTTTGGGCTTAAATATTTGGGTCGGGATGGGGGACGATACCCTGGGCGTCATGACGTGGCAGGACGAACTATTGGGGTTTCGCATGCCAGCGGAGTGGGAGCCCCATGAGCGAACGATCATGGGTTTTCCGTGCCACGAGGCGCAGTGGGGCGAGCATCTTCGTCAGGGTCAGTTTGCCTGGGCGGAAGTGGCACGCACCATCGCCGAGTTTGAACCCGTATCAATGTTGGCCCGTCCGTCCGACGCTGAACTCGCCGCAGACCTCTGCGCGCATAGCAATATTTCGATCCTCGAGATGGAAATTGACGACGCGTGGCTACGAGACATCGGACCGACCTTCGCGCTCAACGCGAACCGGACGAAACGGGTGGGAGCGGACCCGATCTTCAACGTGTGGGGCAATCTTTACGAGGCACGCGGATGCGATGACCGGGTCGCGTCTGCCTGGTGCACCGCCGACGGGGAAACATCTGTGCGCATACCGTTCGTGTTGGAGGGTGGATCGATCGCGGTGGACGGCGATGGGACGGTCTTTACCACCGAGCAGTGTCTCCTTCATCCAAATCGCAACCCATCGTTGCGCCGAGTCGATATCGAGGAAAACTTGCGATCGATGCTCGGTGTGACCACGGTCGTGTGGCTTCCCTTCGCCATCGATGATCGAGATACCAATGGCCACGTGGACCTCATCGTCGTTCCGGTGCAGCCCGGGGTGGTGCTATTCCAAGGATGCGACGATCCGTCGGACGCTGAGCACGAGCGACTGTCGATCTCACGCCGCTGTCTCGATGGTGCCGTCGACGGGCAAGGCCGGGCGACCGAGATCATAGATCTCCCCGTGCTTCCGTACGTGGAGCGCTGGGGCGAACTGGTGTCCGTGCCGTACGCCAACCTCTACGTCTGCAACGGCGCCGTGATCGTGCCGGTGACCGGCCATGCGGCCGACAGCGACATGCTGTCGATCATCGGCGCGGCATTTCCCGATCGCCAGATTGTCGGTGTACCGGGCGACGTAATCGCCTACGGCGGCGGCGGCCCCCATTGCATCACCCAGCAGGTCCCTGCGCTCACGAATTGACGGCGGCCGGAGGTCAGTCACACTCGGCCCGCGGCTTGAGATTCACCAATGAGCTTTGCCGATTGAAGGATCCCACGACGCGCCGTCGGGTCGAGCCGGTCGAGAAATTGACGACGCACCGATTTCACGTGGGCCGGGGCGGCCCGGACGATCGCCGAACGGCCGAGCTTCGTCAGCCGCACCACGCTGCCGCGCCCATCGGTGCCGCAGCCTTCACGGGTGATCATGCCCCGTTGTTCCATGCGGACTAGCTGGTTCGACGCCCGGCTCTTTGACCATCGCAATTGCTCGGCCAACTCAAGCACTCGCCTCTCGCAAACCCCCGAGGTCGACAGATTCGACAGCACGTCGTAGTCAGCCTCGGACAGGCCCGAATGGGCTAACAGGTCGGCGGCGATCGCCGCGTCCACCGTCCGCTTCAGCTGCCGATAGGCAATCCAAACCTCCGCCTCATCCGTCGATAGAAACATTGAGGTTGATTTAGTAGACACGTGTACTACCTTAGAATCCATGACGGGTACTTCGAGTCATATCGGTCTGACGATTCGCCCAGCCCAGCTCGCCGACGCCGGCGAGCTACTCACGGTGCAGCGAGCAGCGTTCCTCGCTGATGCTCAGATTTATAACAACGCGTTTCTGCCATCACTCACCCAGTCACTCGATGACTTGACCGCGCTGATCGCTAACGCAACATCGGTCGTTCTTGTCGCCCATCTCGAGCACCGACTTGTCGGGTCCGTGCGCGCCGAGATCATCGGATCGTCGGCCAATATTGGGCGGCTAATGACGGTTCCGGACCTCCAAGGTTGGGGAATCGGAAGCCAACTCATGGCTGCGATCGAAGATGCCGTCGGGGCAGTCGAATATTTCGAGTTAACAACTGGGGCGAGGAGCATCAGCAACATCGCGTTGTACACAAAGCTTGGCTACACAACCACCAGTTTGGAATCAGCGAGTGGCCTCGAAACGGTCACCATGACGAAGCTAGCCAGAGCTTGAGGTTTCCCGATGACCTCAAAGAGCGACCGGTGTTGTTGCGACGACGACTATCCGGGCAAGCACGGTGTCCGGGGTCAGTGGTTCGGGCAATCGAGACCTGACTCGACGCAGTCTGGCGCCGACGCCCATGCCGTCGACCCGTTGAGGAACGCCGCTCTACGGTCCGCCACCTCCGGCTCGAGGCCGCCGGTGCGTTCCCCTCAGCAGGGGCGAATGCCGTCAGTTCGCCCTTCTCCCCAGTACCAACGAGCAAATTCGTCGCCGAAAGAGAAACCGTGAGCCGTGGCCGACCAGCGGAGTGGCGGTCATTCGATCCTCCCGACCTTTGGCGCCGCTACACCGCGGACGAAGGTTGATGGCGAGATTTGTGGGCATATTGTCGTTGACGCCAGCGGCGACATCACTGACAATAGTCTTCATGACCGGGACAATGGCCGAGCGACGAGTGATCTTCGTCGTGTACCCGGGATTCCAAAGTATCGACCTGGCCGGACCATTCGAAGTGTTTTCCGGAGTCAACGAATTGCTTGACGCCGAACGTCGCAGCGCACCCCGCTATCGACCAATCGTCGCCGCCGAAACAGCGGGACCCCTTGCGTCGGAAAGCGGTCTGGCAATAGTGGCTGACAGTGACCTACGACAAATTCGCGGCGCTCTCGACACGCTCGTGGTGGTCGGTGGCCGGGCGGCATCGACGATGACTCAAAACGCCGCACTTGTTGGGCACGTTCAGCGGCTCGCATCCAAGGCCCGCCGCGTCACCAGTGTGTGCACGGGGAGCTTCATCCTGGCCTGCGCTGGTTTGCTCGACGGACGCACTGCGTGCACCCACTGGGCGCGCGCTGATCAGTTCGAAACTCGCTTCCCCCGGGTGCACCTTGACCGCGATTCCCTCCACCGCAAGGACGGCAACGTGTGGACCTCTGCCGGGGTCACCGCCGGTATCGACCTGGCGCTGGCGATGGTGGCCGAGGATCTCGGCGATGAGGTGGCTCAGACGGTGGCGCGTTGGCTCGTCATGTTCTATCGACGCCCCGGCGGCCAGTCCCAGTTTGCGGCTCCGGTTTGGCACGGCGTCAGCGAACGCGACGTCATCAAGAACGCCCAGCACGTGATCGTGCAATCGCCGGGTGCCGATCATCGACTCGCTGCGCTGGCGGACGCCGCCGCCATGAGCGAACGGAACTTCTTGCGGGTCTTCGCCCGCGAGGTTGGCGTGAGCCCGGCCAAGTTTGTCGAGTCCGCCCGTCTCAACGCCGCATGTCAGATGCTCGAGATGACCGACGCCAACGTCGAAACGATCGCTAACACCACCGGATTCGGCACTGCTGAAACCATGCGGCGGACCTTCCAGCGCGCAAAGGGTGTTGCGCCGAGTGACTACCGCCGGCGTTTCGCCCTTCACGTTTCGTAAGCACGCGTATTATTTACCCACGTACACCCAAGTTCACCAAGGAATTCAAAATGCAAATTGCCGCCGTTCTCTTTCCCCGCCTCACGGCGTTGGACATGGTCGGACCATACGAAGTGCTCCAGCGTTTGCCCGGCGCGACCATCACCTTCGTCGGGCACCAGAAGGGCGAAGTGCGCACCGAGAACGGGTTCCTTGGCCTCACCGTGGACGCCACGTTCGACGAGGTCATGTCTCCCGATGTCGTCATCATGCCGGGCGGCGTGGGGACTCGACCGCTCACCTCCGACGATCAGATTCTCGAATGGCTTCGGGCAGTGCATCCGACCACGCAGTACACAACGTCGGTGTGTACCGGATCGCTCGTCCTCGGTGCCGCCGGATTGCTACGTGGACTTACTGCTACCACGCACTGGTCGGTTCTCAACGATCTGGCGACATACGGCGCGGTGCCCACTTCACAGCGGGTGGTCGAGCATCTCGACCAACGAATCATCACTGCGGCCGGCGTCTCGTCCGGTATCGACATGGCTCTCCGATTGGCCGAGCTGCTCGTCGACGAAACGGCGGCCAAGGCGATGCAGCTCATGGTTGAGTACGACCCACAGCCACCGTTCGATTGCGGGTCGCTCGCCAAGGCCCCCCACCACGTGGTGGAGCGGGTCATCGAATACGCCCAACTAAAATCCTGACGGATAGGTCCTCGGGACCTGAAGGTCTCCGATCTGTTTGGCAAAGAATCTTGAAGAGACCCTTAAGTCTCACGTAACGTCAAGCGCGCTTACTGGTGAGGCGATGCTCGGAATCGGGACGTTCGCACAATTCGCCGGGTATCACTTCGTGCCCTCCGGTACTACGACGAGCTCGTGGTTACGACGTCCCGCTACCGTCCAGGCGTCGACCGGCTTTCGCGCTCCTACACCGCTGACCAATTCGTCGTTCTGAAGCGCATTCTCGGGCTCAAGGCGCTCGGTTTTCACCCTTAACGAACTCACGCGATTGATGGAGGCACGGGTTTCCCACGGCGGCGAGACGTCCTCATCAGTTTCACAGACCAATCAGCTACTTGAAGACCGGCGAGCGACACGGTTGGGCGGTCTTTGAGTCGCGCGTTG
>JAYVSS010000019.1:0-47223 GCA_043775075.1 Acidimicrobiia bacterium | reverse complement strand
GCCGAAGCCGCGGCCGAAGTTGCTGGTCCACCGTCCGTCCCCCGGTCTTCCACAGGGAACATCGGCTAGTTGTCCACAAGATCGCTTCCGTAGGCTCGCCGGAATGCGTTTTTTATGCAGAAATCAATTGGCGACGCCCATCGACGACGGTGGTCAGTACGTCCGCAGGAGAGAGTTCAGTGCTCTGTTCACGGGTTTCGCGCAAATATTGGCGTGCTCCTTGACGATGTAATTTCACGCTTGTAAGTTCATCATCTCGTGTTTGTGAGAGCAGCTATCCACTACATCTTGTGGTCTCCGGCCTTTTGCTCGCTCGCCCACTCATCGTGTTTGTTTCTCTGATGATCTGGGTCCATCGTTCGTCTGCGGTCGCTTCTGCGGCTTTCACTGCTTTCACTGCTGTCGCTTCGCACCACCAACTGTTTCGCCCTCCTGAAGACATACTTCCGGCCCGCTACCCGTGGCCGACCCCGAAAGGCTTTCCCTCATGGCACTAGCTCCCGAGCGCACCGGCATTGGTATCGACCGACACTTCACCACCCCCGATGTGCATCCGTACGATGAAATCACCTGGGAGCGTCGCGATTCCTCGATCGCCAACTGGAAGACCCAAGAAATCGCCTTCGAACAGAAAGGCGTGGAGGTACCGTCGAGCTGGAGTGTGAACGCCACCAACATTTTGGCGCAGAAGTACTTCCGGGGCACCCTGGGCACAGTCGAGCGAGAGTGGTCGATGCGCCAAGTGGCGGACCGGGTCGTGGACACGATCACCAACTGGGGAAAGAAAGGTGGTTACTTCGCCGACGACGTCGAGGCGGAAACGTTCAACGCTGAACTGAAGCATCTCGTGGTCACGCAGAAGGCGGCGTTCAACTCGCCGGTCTGGTTCAACATCGGAGTGAAGGGCGTGCCGCAGCAGGGTTCGGCCTGCTTCATTCTCGACGTCGAAGACACGATGGATTCGATCCTCAATTGGTACCGCGAAGAGGGCGTCATCTTCAAGGGTGGTTCCGGTGCCGGCGTGAATCTTTCCAAAATCCGTTCGTCGAAGGAGTTTCTCAACGGCGGCGGTACGGCGTCGGGTCCCGTGAGCTTCATGCGGGGCGCGGACTCATCAGCGGGCACCATCAAGTCGGGCGGCAAGACTCGCCGGGCAGCCAAGATGGTCATCCTCAACGCCGATCATCCAGACATCGAGGACTTTCTGTGGTGCAAGGCGATCGAAGAGCGAAAGGCCCACGTTCTTCGTGATGCCGGTTTCGATATGGACCTTGATGGCAAAGACGCCATCTCCATCCAGTACCAAAACGCCAACAACTCGATGCGGGTGACCGACGACTTCATGAACGCCGTGATCGACGATGCTGATTGGCATCTCCGGGCCGTCGGCGACGGCTCGATCGTCTCCACCCTCAAGGCCCGTGAGCTCTTCGGTCAGTTCGCTCAGGCGGCGTGGGAATGTGCCGATCCGGGTATGCAGTTCGACACCACGATCAATCGCTGGCACACGGCGCCGAATTCCGGTCGTATCAATGGCTCGAACCCGTGTTCGGAGTACATGCATGTGGATAATTCGGCGTGCAACCTGGCGTCGATCAACCTGATGAAGTTCTTAAACGACGACGATTCCTTCGACGTCGATGGGTTCGTGCAAGCCGTTACCCTGCTCATCACGGCCCAGGAGATCATCGTTGGCAACGGTGATTACCCCACGCAGAAGATCGGCGAGAACAGCCACCGATTCCGTCAGCTCGGTCTGGGATACGCCAACATTGGCGCCCTGCTGATGGCCCGGGGC
Organism: Acidimicrobiia bacterium; assembly: GCA_043775075.1. Lineage (GTDB taxonomy): Bacteria > Actinomycetota > Acidimicrobiia > Acidimicrobiales > JANYDT01 > JANLQX01. The sequence goes on along the minus strand of JAYVSS010000019.1, from coordinate 45,425 downwards.
AAGGCCTACGACTCCGACGATGGTCGGGCCCTGGCTGCTTCAATAACGGCGCTGATGACCGGCCAGGCCTATGCCACGTCGGCCAAGATCGCCAAGAAGATGGGTCCGTTCGCCGGCTATCAGGAAAACCGTCAGGCCATGACCAATGTGCTGGAAATGCACCGCTCCGAAGTGGCCAAGATCAACGAAGACATCACCGACCACGACGTGCTGTACGCCGCCCAGGAAGCATGGGACGCGGCGTGCGAACTCGGAGCGGTCTATGGCGTGCGCAATGCCCAGGCCTCGGTTCTTGCTCCCACCGGAACGATCGGTCTGCTCATGGACTGCGACACCACCGGCGTCGAACCGGACCTCGGCCTGGTCAAGTTCAAGAAGATGGTGGGTGGCGGGTCGATGCAGATCGTCAACCAGACCGTGCCTCGGGCGCTGAAGAACCTGGGCTACCGGCCGGCCGAAGTGGCGTCGATTGTGGCCTACATCAATGTGAACAAGACGATCGTCGGCGCCCCCGAACTACGGGTCGAGCACCTCAACGTGTTCGCCTGCTCGATGGGCGACAACGTCATCCATTACCTCGGCCACGTGAAGATGATGGGTGCGGTGCAGCCGTTCATCTCTGGCGCCATTTCCAAAACCGTGAATATGCCCGAAGACGCCACGGTCGAAGAAGTAGCCGCACTCCATATTGATGCGTGGAAGCTCGGGATCAAGGCGATTGCCATCTACCGCGACAATTGCAAGGTCGGTCAGCCCCTGCAAACGGCGAAGAAAGACGGCTCCGAGCGCAACGTATTCGGCGCCGCGGCCTTTGCGACCTCCACGGCCACCGAGCCCGATCCGGTGCTCACCGCCAAGATTGCTGAGCTTGAGCAGGCACTGGCTTCCACCACCACGGTGATCCGCAAGCCCCAGCGCGAGAAGCTGCCCCGCAAGCGCCTGTCCAGCACGTTCCAGTTCCGGGTCGCTGATTGCAAGGGCTTCGTCACCGTGGGCGAATATGGCGACGGTCGCCCGGGCGAGGTGTTCATCAACGTGTCGAAGCAGGGCTCCACCCTGGCCGGCATCATGGACGCCTTCTCGATCTCCATCAGCCTCGGGTTGCAGCACGGTGTGCCGCTATCAACGTATGTGCGCATGTATTCGAACATGCGATTCGAGCCGGCGGGTATCACCGACGATCCCGAACTGCGGATCGCCACCTCGCTGATCGACTACATCTTCCGTCGCTTGGCCCTTGATTACCTCCCCATCGAAGTACGGGCTGAGCTTGGCGTCCAGTCCACCAAGGAGCGGATGCAGCCCACGCTGCCGGGTGTCGAGGAAGCGGCCACGCCGTCGTCGTCGCTCTCGAACTCGGGTACCACCACGGCCGACGCGCTCGACGTTGTCGAAGCGCCCACGGTGCCATTGATCAGGCCGGCCGCCGGGTCGTCGGAGCCGACGAAGAAGTTGCTGAGCCGTGAGCGTCCGGCCGACGCCCCGTTCTGCTACTCGTGTGGCAACGAGATGAACCGGTCAGGCAGCTGCTACGTCTGCTCGGCCTGCGGTGCCACCAGCGGCTGCAGCTGAGCTCCGTCAGGCGCTAGCAGCGAAGGTAGTCGTAGCGCACATTAAACTATGTGCACATAGTTTGTAACGTTGCCCGGTGAGTTTGTTCGCCGGGCGGTGTCGCGCTACCGGGCCGGCATCGACGTCAACACCTTCCGACGGTCGACTGTCCCTCGAAACGGGCTAGCGCAGGGTCGACGGGGCCCACGAGGGCCGGGTGGACTCGTACGACGCAATGTCGTCGTCGTGGCGCATGGTGAGGCCGATGTCGTCGAGGCCGTTGAGGAGTCGATAGGCGGTGAAGTCGTCGAGGGGGAACGTGGTCTCCAGGCCGATTTTTGCTGCCGAGAGGGTCCGGCGCTCCACGTCGATCGTCAGTTCCAACGATGGATCAGCCTCGATAGCCCGGAGCAACCGCTCGCCAATCTCGGCGCTGACCTGCACCGGGAGGAGGCCGACCTTGGTGGCGTTGTTACGAAAGATATCGCCAAAGCGGGGGGAGATGACGGCCTCGAATCCGTAGTCCTCCAGCGCCCACACGGCGTGCTCACGAGACGATCCGGTGCCGAAATTCATCCCGGCCACCAGAATGCGGGCGCCCGCATATTGCTCCTGATTGAGCACGAAATCGCGATCGTCTCGCCACTCAGAGAACAGTCCTTTTCCGAAGCCGGTCCGCTCGATCCGCTTGAGCCAGTCCGACGGGATGATCTGATCGGTGTCCACATCGCTGCGGTCGAGGGGGACGGCGGTACCGGAGATGATGGTTACGGTTCGCATGGCAGGTCCTTGGTGTGCGCGATTGTCGGTGGCGAGTAGATGGAAGGCGGGCGGCTCAGCGAGCCGGGAGATCGGCCGGCGTGGCGAAGTGTCCGGCCACGGCGGTGGCGGCGGCGACGGCGGGGGAGACGAGATGGGTGCGGCCACCGCGACCTTGGCGTCCCTCAAAGTTCCGGTTACTGGTTGACGCCGACCGTTCGCCGGGAGCCAACCTGTCAGGGTTCATGGCCAGGCACATCGAGCAACCGGGCTCGCGCCACTCCGCTCCGGCGGCGACGAAGATCCGGTCAAGACCCTCGTCCTCGGCTTGGGTCTTCACCCGGAACGATCCCGGCACAATCAATGCGCGCGTACCTTCGGCGAGCGTGCGTCCATCGAGCACTTCGGCGGCGGCGCGTAGGTCCTCGATACGGCTGTTGGTACATGAACCGATAAACACCGTGTCCACGTGAACATCGCGGAGCGACGTGCCGGCGGTGAGCCCCATGTACGCCAACGCCCGTGCGGCGGCGTCTCGCTCGGTTTGGTCGGCGAAGTGAGCAGGGGAGGGCACCGGCACACTGATCGGGATCGTTTGGCCGGGGTTGGTCCCCCAGCTCACGTGGGGCTCCAGGGTGGTGGCGTCGATCACGACGGTCTTGTCGAACACCGCGTCGTCGTCGGTCTCGAGGGTCCTCCAGTCGGCCACGGCAGCGTCCCACGCATCGGCGTCGGGCGCGTACTCCCGACCCTGAATATATGCGAACGTAGTTTCATCCGGCGCAATGAGTCCAGCCTTGGCGCCGCCCTCGATGCTCATGTTGCACACGGTCATGCGGCCCTCCATGCTAAGTGCACGTATGGCTTCCCCGCGGTACTCGATCACATAACCCATGCCCCCACTCGTTCCGATGCGGGCGATGATGGCGAGCACAATATCTTTCGCAGTGACGCCCACTGGTGCCGTGCCTTCAACCACCACGGCCATCGTTTTCGGCTTCGTGTGGGGGAGGGTTTGGGTGGCCAGCACGTGCTCGACCTCGCTCGTTCCGATGCCGAACGCCATCGCCCCGAACGCGCCGTGAGTGGACGTATGCGAGTCGCCGCATACGACCGTCATCCCGGGAAGGGTAAGGCCAAGTTCCGGTCCGATCACGTGAACAATGCCCTGGTTGGGGTGGCCCATGGGGAATAGGGGAACACCGAACTCGGCACAGTTGTCGCCGAGGGTGACCATCTGCTGGCGGCTGATCTCGTCGGTCACGAGTTCGGTTCTGGTCATATCGAGGCCCGGAATATCGGTGGGCACGTTGTGGTCCATCGTGGCGATCGTGAGGTCGGGTCGGCGTACGGGACGCCCGGCTAGGCGGAGTCCGTCGAAGGCCTGGGGTGACGTGACCTCGTGAACCAGATGGAGGTCAATGAACAACAGATCGGGCTCACCAGCAGCCCGACGAACGACATGTCGCTCCCAGACCTTTTCCACCATTGTCTTGCCCATCGGCTCGCTCCCCTATTCGTCTCACTATGTGAGATACAGTTCCCGTGTGACGAGAACCAGTGTAACGACCGATGTGGGCGTACTCGACAAAACGGCAACCATTCTGGCTGCCGTCGAGCAACGGCCCCTCGCTTTGGCGGCGCTTGTCGAAGCAACCGGGTTTCATCGAGCCACGGCGCATCGGCTGGCCACGGCATTGGAAACCCATGGATTGCTGCGCCGCGATGGCGCCGGCCGTTTCGTTCTCGGTAGCTGGCTCGTCCCCCTTGGCCGGGCGGCGGCTGCCGGCTTACCGCTGCGCGACGTCGCTCGTCCGATCTTGGAGGCCCTCGTGTCCGAGACGGGCGAGAGCGCCCAGCTCTATGTCGTGCAGGGCACCAACCGGCTCTGCATCGAATCGGTGGAATCGCCGAATGGCCTGCGCACGATCGTCGCCGTGGGGCAACTGTTGCCGCTTGATCGCGGTTCGGCCGGCAAGGCGTTGCTGCTGGCGAAGGGGCTGAAGAACGGATGGGCGGAGAGTGTCGGCGAACGCGAGGCCGGCGTGGCGTCGGTAAGTGCTCCTATTACGGATCTCGAAGGTCGGGTGGTTGCCGCGGTATCGGTGTCGGGGCCGATCGAACGAACCAGCCGATTGCCCGGTCGCAAGTATGGTGCCACCGTCGTCTCTGCCGCCCGGGCTATTGCTGGCGCTGCCGGTTGGTAGCTGGTACCCCGGAACGCGGGGGACGCCGGGGCAAGCGGTCTGTCTTCGAAACATGGTTTGGGCGACAGACCACTACCGCGGGGTGACGTGGGCGATTGCTCGGCGGAGGGCCGGGACGAAGAGGTTGGGGTGCGACACGGCGGCGCGATGATCGGCGTTGATTTCGAAGACCGCGGCCCCCGCCTTTTTCGCCGTGGAGCGTTGGTGGGCGGCGGGAACGGTGGCGTCGTTAGTCGTGACGATCGACGCCACCTTCATCGCCAAATCACCAATCCAATCCGACGCGTCGAACCCACCAATCGCCACGCCCGCCTGGACTATGGCTGCTGGGTCGTTGCGGGCGATCTGCTCGCGCATCCAACGCGGCGCCATTGTGCTGCGGGTCATGGCGAATCTCTCGAATAGGCCAAGGCGCAATGCGTCGGGTGTGAGTGACAACGCCGCCGCCGTGGCGGGGATCACCCGGTCCCACAGAAAGCTTTGTTCGGTCGATCGTCGAAAGCGGCAGCTCGTGGAACACAGGACCAGACCGGCCGTGCGTTCAGGGTGGCGATGGGCCATGAGCTGCGCCACGGCCCCACCCATCGAGTAGCCAACGATAAGCGCCCGGGGTACATCCATGACGGCGAGGGTGGCGTTGAGATCGTCGGCCACATCTTCGAGACGAAAACGTTCTTTGGTGTGTATGCCGCGACCATGGCCCCGCTGATCGACGGCAATGACGCGACCGACGCCACGCAGCCCGCCGTACACGGTGAAGAAATTGAGATCGGCAGTGACGGTCCAACCGTGCAGGAGGACGATCGGCAGCTTGCCGGCTGGCCCCGGTTGGTCCCGGACAAAGGTGACGCCCCGCCCGGGTAACTCCAGGTACCGGCCGGGTGGAAAGTCGGGTTCCACCTGTTCTTCGGTGCGCTGAGTTGCCGTTGCCATCGAGTCCAGTCTTCCTCGTCTAGCGGGGTCCACGGGCCAGAGCGTGGGCGGCATCGATCAGAGCCAGGTGACACGGCGCGGCTAGAAGGTTTCCGCGCAAATCCATAGTGAAGGGGTCGGCGTGGGTTGACCCGACGTGAAGGGGACCGAGAAATGACACCAGTGCTTCCATGCGGTTGTGCGCTTCCTCCCACCGCCCCGCAGAGCAAAGTGCGCTTACCATCGTGAACGACGCCCAGAGGTCCGCACCCTGACCGGGCGGAAATCCATCGTCAACGTGTGGCAGGTGACGGTGAGTAAACGGCCATTCGGTGAGTTGCGGGAGCGCCTGATCGAGCGTCACGAGCCGACGATGATGGGCTTCATTTTCGGCATCGTCGGGAAGTCCGGGGGGCGACGAACGAAGCCAGGCGAGCATCGCTGCGTCGGTGGTTTCGTCGGCTCCGTATCCGGGTGAGCCTTCTCGATCGGAAGCGGTGTTGCCCACTCTCCGCCATCCGGCAGATGCCCCGATCCCGAACATTCCCTCGCTCGCCAGCCATGCCTCATGAGCACGAGCCGCCTCTTCCCATTCGATGAGGCGAAGATCGAGAGGATCACGGCGTCTCGCCGTGACAATAAGCGCGCGAAGGGCGGCGCGAACTGCGAGAGCCGATTCGATGTGACGAGCTTTGCCGCCGCGGGTGTCCCACCGCCCATTATCAGCGCGCATACCTTCTGCGGCCAGCCACTCCGCCAGCCGTTCAAGTTGAGGCCACGCGCGTCGACCGTCGAGCACGAGGCTGGTTTGGGCAATGGCGCCGAGGTCGAATGCCTCCGACACCCGGTTACCGATCCGCACCGGCCCATTGCCCTCCCAGCCGGGGAGCCCGAGTTCCTCCTCGGACGGCAATCTCGATCCGTCGGGACGGTAGGCCGGAGCGAGGGGATACTCGTCCGTCGCCCGCTCCTCCAACCACAACCGGGCGGCGTCGGCCAGGTCAGGGCGGCCAAGCCGCTCCCATAGAACAACGGCATTGGAGTTGTCGCGCAGCCAGGCGAATCGCTCGTCGACGTTGCGTTCGTTACCCGTGCGGGCGGGAAGCGACGTCGTTGCCGCCCGGCGGAGGGCACCGGTGCTGCGGTCGGTGAGGAGACGGAGCGCGCGCACGCTGCGGCGCGCCGCTTCGGCAAACGGTCCCTGAAGGTCGACGTTGCTGAGTTCGCCCGACCACCAGCGCGCATATCGTTCGCGTTCGCCGATCGCTTCACCGACAGAAGGTTGTACGAACTGCTCGCCGCGATGGGTGACGGATCCCTCGTCGGATGTGGCGATGGTGAACACGGCGCGTTCGCCCAACCCGAGGGTGATCGGTGAATCGACGGCTGGTCCGCGGACTATCAGCTGCCCGAAGGACACTCCCTGCGACCACCGCTTGACCTTGCGGGGAGCGCCGAACGCATCGCCTGGCGTGACTCCCACTGTGACCGTCGGCCGGCCACTTCGACCGGTAAGCACACGTATGATCGACCCGCGAATTAAATGGTCGGTGACTTCGACGGAGCCTTCGCGTTCACGAATGATCGTTGAGACAATGGGCGCACCTGATTGATGCATGAACTGTTCGCCTGGTCCGCCGGGAACCGATGGAGTGACCCGCACGGCGCCACCTTGGCGCTCGTTGAGCAAGGAAAACAGTGACGCCGGTGCGTCGAGCCCGTCCGGAGACCACCAATCGATGGTGGCGTCGCCCGCCACCAATGCGATCGTGGAACGGTCCCCGATCGCCGCGTGGTTACGCAGCATCGAGCAGCGTCGGCACGGGTGAAATCACTTCCTCAACCTAGTGGCCCCTCCCGTGAGTGGCCGACGCGTCAACCGTTGCCCCGATCCGCCGCACCGCTGCTGACTCCGCGGGCCGGTCCGAGATCGATGCACGCGGGTCAGGATCGATATGCGGATATGTCGACGAGCGGCCACCGCAATGCCACGTCATGCAAGGTCTGCTCGTTCCAGTACTCGCTTCCGACCGGTGGGAACCCAAACAGTTCGCGCTCACGGGGCGTGGCCCGTGCGAGCAATTCGGACCAACCTTCCACCGTTGCCCGACCTGGCCAACTCATCTTCCCCATCCACGGGTTCCCTCGGGCCTGATAGTCAGTGAGGAGGGAAAATCGACTCCGTTGCTGTCCGGTGATCGCCGAACCGCGATGGAGGTGATCGGTGGTGTACAAAAACAGCGATCCGGCCGGACCCGTAATGGCGATCTCGTTCTCGCGGGAGTCGCCGTCCTCGACCATATGTGGCCACCTCGGCATGGTGTCGTTCACCGCCCCAGGGAGGACCTTGGTCGGACCATCCTCATCGTCGACATCGGACAACAGGAGGAACGTCGTCAGCTGTGGCCATCGACCATCGGCGCGGGGAACAACGAGCGAATGATTGTTGTAGTCCCGGTGATGTTCTTGGTCGTAGTCAACGGACCCGCTGTACTTGGCCCACAACTCGATCTTGTAGATCTCGATATCGTCGGTGCCACAGAATCGCGACGCTGCGTCAACCAGGTCAGGGTGAAACGACAACCGGTTGATTTCCCACGAATCAACCGGGCCGAGACGCAGGCCAGCGAAGGCATGACGAACCAGGTGAGCGTATCGTTCGGGATCGGCGAAATACTCTTCCGGCGAAGGATAAATGGAGAACAGAGCGCAGCGGGCAACGGCGAGTTCTTCGGCGGTAAGGAAGTCCTCAACGACGGCGAACCCGTTGGACCGAATCGTGTCGAGGATGTGATCAGAGATATGCATGCTTACTACTCGCTGCGCAAACGGGAAACGACTAGACGCCGATAAAGCTATGCGCTGATAGAAATGATTTTGACGCGCAGCTTGCCGCGAGGCGCTTCGTACTCCACGATCTCGCCCGGTTTGCGACCGAGCAGGGCTGTCCCGAGCGGTGAGGACGGCGACATGACGTCGAAGCCATCACGCCGTTCCTCAAGCGAACCGTACAGATACTTCACGGTCTCATCGTCCCCATCGCCTTCGTAGCGAATCTCAACAACGACACCGGTCATCACCGACGTGGCGTCGATGGACCCCACGATTTCAGACGAGTCAAGGATGGCGAGGATCTGCTTCATCCGACCATCCATTTTCCCCTGCTCCTCTTTCGCCGCGTGATACTCGCCGTTTTCCTTGAGGTCGCCGAGTTCCCGAGCAGCTTCGATACGACGGGCAATCTCGATCTTGCCACGCGTCGATAGATCATCGAACTCGGCACGGAGGCGATCATGGGCCTCTTGGGACAACTTGGTACTCACGGCGCACACGCTACCGGGTGCCGGTCGGCCCCTAATGTGTTGGTCCGTGAGTACGCCATCGCCGTCCGCATTGAAAGCCCATCGAGTCGCCGTTCTCGGGGGTGACGGTATCGGCCCGGAGGTCACCGCCGAGGCGCTGAAAGTGATTGCTGCGAGCGGTGTGCCGCTCGACACGGTTGACTATGACCTCGGTGGCCGAAGGTACCAGCGCACGGGTGAAATTCTTCCGGATTCCGTGCTCGACGAGTTGCGAGGTTTCGACGCCATTCTTCTCGGCGCCATCGGCACGCCCGAAGTCGCCCCCGGCATTCTCGAGCGAGGGCTACTTCTGAAGATGCGATTCGAGCTTGATCTCTTCGTGAATCAACGGCCGTTTTTCTTCCCGAAGAACAACATTGATTGCGTGGTCATCCGCGAAAACACCGAAGGTACCTACGTCGGTGAGGGCGGATTTCTGCGCAAAGGCACACCGCATGAAGTGGCGACGCAGGGCAGCGTCAACACCCGCATGGGGGTGGAACGGGTGGTTCGCTACGCCTTCGAGTTGGCCAATAAGCGTCACCAGAAACATCTGACGCTCGTGCATAAGACCAACGTGTTGCAGTTCTCGGGGGACCTGTGGCAGCGAACGTTCAACGAGGTAGCCGCCGAGTACACCGAAGTGACCACCGCGTACAACCACATCGACGCCGCATGTATCTACTTCGTCGAATCGCCACAGCGCTACGACGTGATCGTTACGGACAATCTCTTCGGTGACATCATCACCGATCTCGCCGGTGCGGTCTCTGGCGGCGTTGGTTTGGCGTCGAGCGCGAACCTCAATCCGACGCGGACGGGACCGTCGATGTTTGAACCCGTCCACGGCTCGGCGCCGGACATCGTTGGCACCGGAAAGGCCGATCCGCGCGCCGCGATTATTAGCGCCAGTCTCCTCCTTGACTTCCTCGGAGATGCCAGCGCCGCCCAACGTATTCGTGCTGCGGTGGACGCCACCCTGGCCCCATCGTCAATGATGCCTGGCGGGCCAACGGCGGCGATCGGCGACCACATCGTCTCCCTGATGCAACAATGCGGGGCGTAGTTCATCGCCGATGGCGACGACCTCACCGATCACGATGGTGGCCGGGTTCGAGACGTCGGCTTCCGGCAGCTCGTCGAGCGTGGTGCGGACGATGCGCTCATCGGACCGGGTGGCCCGCTCGATGATGGCGACGGGCAAATCGGGTCGTACGCCTTCGGTAAGTAATATGACGGTCCGGGCCACCGTTCGGTGCGTCACGGGGATGCCAGCGGCGGCCGGTCCGGCAATCGATGATGAGATGCCGGGGACCACGGTGAACGGAACGCCCTCCTCGGCCAGCGCAAGGGCTTCTTCGCCGCCGCGTCCAAACACGAACGGGTCACCGCCCTTGAGGCGCACGACCTCGCGTCCCTCACGTCCGAGGTGAACGAGAAGCGCGCTGATCATGTCCTGCGGCGTGGTGTGGCCGGGCGCCTTGCCGACATTGATGAGCTCGGCGTGGGGTGAGGCGAGAGCGACGATTGACTCGTCGGCCAATCGGTCGTAGACGATGACCTCAGCGCTCTGAATAAGGCGCAGCGCCTTGACCGTGAGCAGCTCGGGATCGCCCGGACCTGCACCAACGAGGTGGACGGTCATTCGTCGTCCGTTGCCGCGGCCATAGCGGAGCGGCGCCTCACGGTCGGAACGGGAAGTAGCTCTGCCAGCTTCTCTATACCAACCCGAGCGGCCCAATCGCCGAGCGCCTCGTCCACGCCACCCGACGTTGCCGCGCCATATTCGGCGATGATCGGAGCGAGCGTGATCGACAGATCACGAAGGTCAACGTCGGTCGCCAACTTGAGCGCCAGGCGGTCCCCTCCGGGCGAGCCGCCGAGGTAGATGTCGCTTGTTTTCTTGGTACGGCCAACGATTCCCAGCTCCGCCGTGTATGGCCGAGCGCAGCCGTTCGGACACCCAGTCATATGCATACGTACGTTGCGGGTAATGCTTTGTGCGCTTAGCAAGGCTTCAAGTTCGTCGACAATCGCCGGAAGGATCCGCTCGGCCTCACCCAGGGCCTGACCGCAGGTGGGCAAGGCCGGGCAGGCGATGGCCAAGCGTTCGACCGGCCCAAGATCGACACTGAGCCGCACACCGTATGCGCGCAAAATATCGTCGACCGCGGCACGATCGTTGTATGCCACACCGCAGAGCAATACGTCTTGGTTCGGAGTGATCCGAACCTCGCCGACGTGTTGGGCGACAACCTCGCGCAGTGCGGTCCGCATCTTGACTGCTTCGGTGTCGCGCACCCGGCCCGCCGGAACCCGCACACCGAGAAACCATGTCCCGTCGGCCGATTCGTGCCAGCCGAGGTGATCATGAATGAGGTCCCAGGCGGGCAACGCCGGGACGTCGGCCAGTGGAGCACCGAGGCGCTCCTCCACCTGCGCCCGAAACCAGGCCTCGCCCCGGTCGGCGAGCAAATACTTGAGCCGCGCCCGGCCACGATCGCCGCGGTTGCCGTAGTCCCGAAACACGGTGACGACGGCCTCGATCGTGCGGGCCACATCCGCCGTGGGAGTCCAGCCGAGAGGGGTCGCCAGGCGGGGGAATGTGTCGTCAGGGCGAGCGTGGGATTGACCCTGTCCGCCCCCGACGAACACCGCGTAGCCGTTCATCCCGTGAACGGTCACGGGAACGAGGCCGACGTCCTGCGAGAGGACATCGACACAGTTGTCCCCCGGATGGGCGACAGAAATCTTGAATTTCCGGGGCAGGTAGCTGTCCCCATAAATCGGTTCCAACCTGGTGTCGTCGCCCCCCAGCGGCGACACCGGGTCAGGAATTGCCGCCAGCTGAGACGATACCGCTTCTTCGAATGTCACCGCTTGCTCGCCCTCAAGCCAGATTTCCACATACGCACTCGTGCGCGGCCGGAAGTGGTCGGCCAGCGCGGTGGCGGCGTCGGTGAGCAGGGCGGGATCGCGGCCCGTCAGCGGGGCGGGGCAGGAACAGACGTTGCGGACCACGTCGCCGCATGCCGCCAGCGTGGTCAGTAATTCGGCGTGCACGCTCTGCATGAGCTGACGCAGGCTGGTTTTCGGAACCGTATGAAATTGCACGCCCTGACGGGTGGTCAGGCGCAGAGCGCCGTCGGCCACCTCATCGCTGACCCGGTCGAGGGCAGCCCATTGCGATGGCGACAACACGCCGCCGGGAACCGCCACGCGAACCATGCACGAGTACGCCAGCTGCTCACGCTTGGCCGCCAATGCCTTTCGTCGATCCCGATCGTCTTGCTGATAGAGCCCGTGGAACTTAAGAAGATGGGTGGAATCGGTGGTGAATGGAGCGGCTGCGTCGTGCAGCTCTGCCACGAGGGCACCGCGAAGGTGGTCGCTCTCGGCCTTCGTCGCCTCGACGGGGGTGCCGACGCCAATTGCGCTGTCGGCGAGCGTGGTTCTTTCAGCGGTGGACGGGACGGCAGACACGGCCATAGATCCTACCCCCGAAACCCGACTATGTCTATCGGGAATCGGGGTTGGCGGTCCCTAACTCGCCGATGATTGGTACCCGCGATGGTCTGGGAAAAACCCCCTCAAGCGCACGGTTCACAATCTCGCGCCCTGGGAGACTGGTCCCGTGCAGGTTAGTGCTAGAGCTGAGTACGCCGTGCGGGCCGCCGTTGAATTGGCCCGCCTTCCCGCCCACCGAGCGATGTCGGCGGAACGGGTGGCCATGGAAGCCGACCTCCCCGCCAAGTTCCTCGAGGCGATCCTCACCGACCTCCGACATGCCGGGATCGTCCAGACCCAGCGCGGGGCGCAAGGCGGTTGCCGGTTGGCGCGAGCGGCTGATCGGATCACGATTGCCGAGATTATTACGGCCGTGGAGGGTCCTATTGGGCTGGTCCGAGGTGAGTCACCGGCCGCATTGAGCTATCCCCCCGGCCACGACGCAGTGCGTCAACTGTGGGCCGGGGCGCAGCACTCGATCCTGCGGGTTTTTGCCAGCGTGACCCTCGCTCATTTGGCCGATGACCGGCTTCCAGCCCCGATCGCCAAACTCGCTGCCGACGTTTAGGCGACGCACAAAATTCTAATTACCCCTTGCCGATAGGAATTGTCGGCATTAAGGTGAGGTGATGCAGATCGTGGGTTCCCGTGGAGCAGTGCCCGCCGCCGAGCGGGCGTCTCAACTCGCTGCCGCCGCCCGCAGGCAACCGTCGTCGGACTCGGACCATGACTCTGTTGACGCAGCACGAGGTGGGGTCGGCCGGCCGTCCACGGCGCATATCGCCCTCGGACTCGTGCTCATTATCGCCCTCGGTTGGCTCATCGCCGCTCCCTCGGCTCCGGCCATGATCGTCGTGATCTCGGCGCTCATTGCCTGCGTTGGCTGGGGCAGCGGGCCCGCCTCGCCTCTGACGTTCGCCGACGACTGAACACCGCTTCGGCGGTGGGGCGGATGAGCGAATAACGTTCGTGTTTCATGGATGGAATCGCTTCAGTCGGACGATTTTCTCGCAACTCTCGTCGCCTTCTAATGGCGGCCGTTTTGCTTTGCTTAGCCCTCATCGTCGAGGGTGGCGGGCTGGCACGACGAGTAGTGGCGGGAGCAACTGATCCCGTCACGGCGGGGATCGCCGCTTACTTCCCTGACACCGCACTGAATCGAGCGGCAATTACGTCTCGCCCGGGGCTTGGCGTCGTCGTCATGAATTCGTTGCAGGCAGCCGGTTCGCAGACTGCGGTCGCCGAGTACAAGGGCGCAGGGAAACGGGTCTTTGGTTACATGGCCGCCGGGTACGCACCGAGCGGAGCGAACGGGATTTCGGCCAAATCATTGGCCCAGTTGCAAGCAACGGCCGGGGCAATCCTCGCCGCCTACCCCACGATCGACGGACTATTCCTCGATGAAGTCCTGAATAACGACGCCTCGGGCTGCGCTGCACCTTCGACGTTCTACGTTTCCTTTTACCAATGGTTTAAGTCGGCGTACGCCGGGAAATCGTTGATCCTGAATCCGGGAACGGCGTTGTGCGCGTCGTTCGCCGGATCGGCCGATATCTACCTCGTCTTCGAAAATCGGCTCGGGTTTTACCGCTCGGCGTTCCTTCCGTACTTCGCCCGCACTGACTTTGACTGGATGCGGGCGCTGCCCAATACCCAGGTCTGGTCGATTGTCTACGGGGTCCCGCTCGGCGACATGGCGGCGCTCATGAACGAACTAGCCGACTACGCCGGGGTCGTAACGGTCCTCTCCGACAATGCCGACCATCCGTACAGCAACGTTCCTCCTGATGCCGAACTCGACCTAATGAATGCCCGCGCTACCGGGACGGGTGGGGCGGTCACGACCACCACGACCACGACCACCGTCGCTGTGAGCGCGTCCACCACCACCTCCACCACCACCACCACGACGGTGCCCCCGGCCGCAGGAGCGGGCGGGGGATCGACCGGCGCCGTGGCCGTGGTTCCTCCGGGCGAAACCGGCGCGGTTGCTACGACCACATCCTCCACGACGACCGCAGTACCCGCCACGGGTGCTCAGGCCACCAATGCTCCGGCCACATCGAGACTGCTGCCGCCCACCACGAAGGTGTCCGCCCTGCGGACGTCACCGACAACAGCGCTCCCGGCTGGACCGGCACTCGCCCCAACGCCGGTTGTCGTGGCCCGGTCGGCGTCGCCGGTTCGGTCCGTCGCTCGTTTTGTCACGAAACTCGTGACGCGGACGCGGTGCCGCACGGTCGTCTCAGAGCGCACCGCAAAGCGATACCGATCCTGTCGCAAGGCGACGTTGCGCGTCCGGGTGTTGCTGCCGGTGAAGCGTCGGCCATGAAAGACTGAATTTCTCATGTCTGCCCCTCGTTTTGTCCCGGTCGTTCCTGTTGGTGGATTTCGCGATGGCGAGCATCTGCCTCCGGCGCTTGAGTGGACAACGAACCGTCCGGCGGAAGTGCGAGGCCGGCAGCCGTCGGGGCGCAAGCTCGGGAGCCCCGGACCAGATCAGGGATACGCCATCAAGTTGGCCAACATGTTCCATGGCAAACTCCGTCTGGCCGAGGGCGAGCACGAGCACGATGTGATGGTCGGCTGCCTCGGTGTGGCGATGAAGCGAGCGTCGCTCCTCGGACGTGCGCCGGTTGTTCACGACCTCGACGTGGCGTTCAGTGTTTTTGGTTTCTTGGGCGATGATCCTGCCCAGACGGATCTGATTGCTATGCGCACGTCATTGTTCGAAGCGGCCGGGCATCACTACGAAGTGCAGCGCCAAATTGCCGACATGGTGCCCGAATCCACGCTGCGCCTTTCTCCAGCGGAAGTCCGTCAGCTCCAACACATCGACGGCTGGCGCAAGCTCCTTGTGGCGTGAGTCCCAGTGAGTGAGCGTCAGTGGTTGACGAACGTCGATTCGTCTGGCAACCTCTAGTGCAATGACGTTCTCCCACGGACTTCTTCTTCTCCTCTAGGCGAGCCCCGACATACGGCGCTCGCCCGAACCCCTGTGCCTGATGGCCGGGGGTTTTTTCTTTGTCCACATACTTTCTTTCCTCCCTCACCTGCCGCTCAATTCACTCGACTCACCAAGGACGTTTGCCATGCCCCCGCCGCCCGTCAACCCGAAGACCATGCCCTTCGATAGGTACCGGCCCTATCCCGAGATCGCGCTCGCCGACCGCACGTGGCCGGACAAGCGCATCACCAAGGCCCCGCTGTGGTGTTCGGTGGATCTTCGTGACGGCAATCAGGCGCTCATCGACCCGATGGATCCGAGCCGCAAGATGAAGATGTTCCGCACCCTGGTGGACATGGGTTTCAAGGAAATCGAGATCGGGTTCCCTTCGGCCAGCCAGCCGGACTTCGACTTCACCCGTCAGCTGATCGAGCAAGATTTGATTCCCGACGACGTGACCGTACAGGTCCTTGTGCAGTGTCGAGAGGAATTGATTGCCCGCACGTTTGAGGCGTTGGTCGGAGTGCCGAATGCCATCGTTCACTTCTACAACTCCACCTCCACGCTGCAACGCCGAGTGGTGTTCGGGCTCGACCAGGCGGGCATCACTGGCATCGCCACCCAGGCGGCGCGGGTATGCGAGCGCTTCCGCGCATCGTCGGGCGGAGATTCCAGTATTCGCTACGAGTACTCGCCGGAAAGTTTTACCGGGACCGAGATCGGCTACGCCTTGGAGATCTGCAACGAAGTCATTGCGACGATCGACCCGTCGCCGGAATGGCCTTTGATCTTGAACCTGCCGGCCACCGTCGAGATGTCCACGCCGAATTTATATGCGGACTTAATAGAGACATTTCATCGCAACGTTGACCGCCGTGATTCGGTGATCATTTCCTTACATCCGCACAACGACCGTGGCACCGGCGTGGCAGCTGCGGAACTGGGATTGATGGCTGGTGCGGACCGCGTCGAGGGCACACTGTTCGGCAACGGTGAGCGCACCGGCAATCTCGACGTGGTGAACGTGGCATTGAACCTGATGGCCCAGGGTGTTGATCCGGAAATCGATATCTCGAACATCGACAAGGTGCGTCGGGTGGCCGAGTACTGCAACCGCCTGCCCGTGCACGAGCGTCATGCATACGCCGGAGATCTCGTCTACACCTCGTTTTCCGGTTCCCACCAAGACGCCATCAAGAAGGGGTTCGCCGCCCTGTCTCACCCGACGGACTACGCCGAGTGGGCTGTCCCGTACCTGCCGATAGATCCGGCCCATGTTGGACGGACGTACGAAGCCGTGATCCGAGTGAACTCACAGTCGGGCAAAGGCGGCGTCGCCTATATCATGGAGGCCGAACACGGCTATATCCTGCCGCGGCGGTTACAGGTCGAATTTTCTAAGACAATTCAGACGATCACCGAGGACTCGGGGACAGAGATTTCTCCGGCAACGATGTGGGACAGCTTCGAGTCTCACTACTTTCCGACCGCACCTGCAGTGACGCTCATTTCCCATGAGACGGTAACGAAGGCCGGCGAGACCGGCGACCGGGCAACTGTAACTGCACAGATCATTTCCGACGGTGAGCATCGCACGATTCACGGCGAGGGTAACGGCCCGATCGACGCGTTCGTGCACGCCGTTCGCTCAGACCTGGGCATCGTCATCGACGTGACGGACTACCACGAGCATGCGAAGTCGGCCGGGTCCGATTCGACGGCCGTTTGCTATGTCGAAACATCCGGCCCGGAGGGAGTTCTTTGGGGTGTCGGCGAAGATGCCTCTATCCTCAATGCCTCTTATCGCGCCGTCCTCTCCGCCGTAAACCGCCACCAACTTCAGCGGTAGAGGCTGAGCCCGGCGCGTCGCCCGTCTCGTCGGTCCCTCGACTGGCGGCTAGCCGTTGCTAGATGCAGATGCTACGGAGGGGTTCGAAGCCGTTGAAGCCGACGGCGGCGTAGGTGGTGGTGTACGCGCCGGTGGACAGGAAGACGACGCGGTCGCCCTCGTCGAGGGCGAGGGGGAGTTCGTAGTCGGATTTCTCGTAGAGGACGTCGGCGGAATCGCAGGTGGGGCCGGCGATCACGACGGGGCCCGTGGCGGTGCCGTCGTGCTTGGTGCGTAGGCGGTACCGGATGGCTTCTTCCATGGTTTCGGCGAGGCCACCGAATTTGCCACAGTCCAGATAGACCCAACGCTTGGAGTCGAACTCATGCTTACGGGCCACGAGGACGACTTCGGTCTCGAGCACGCCAGCATCGGCGACGAGGTAACGGCCGGGCTCGGCGAGGACACGGGGCATGGCATCGCCATGGGTGGGGCCAAGGTGGCGGTGGAGGGCGTCGGTGATGGCGTTGCCGTAGGCGGTGATGGGTGGCATGGCGTCTTGGTAACGGCCGGGGAATCCTCCGCCGATGTTCACGAGATCCAGGCGAGAGCCAGCGCGAGCCAAGGCGCGAGCGAGTTCACCGACGATTTCCAGAGCCCCATCCCATGCGTTCACATCACGTTGCTGCGAGCCGACGTGGAACGAAGCACCGACGGAGAAGCCCCGGGAGGCGGCGAGGAGCAGGAGGCGCTCGGCCTCGGAAGGCTCGCATCCGAACTTGCGCGAGAGCGGCCAGTCCGCACCCGAACCGTCGCACAGCACCCGACAGAAGACGGTGGCGCCGGGGGCAACGTCGGTGAGCTTGTCCAATTCCTGCTCTGAATCAAACGCGAACAGGCGAACACCCTGATCGTATGCGCGCTGAATATCAGTGCGCTTTTTGATGGTGTTGCCGAAGGAGATCTGGCTGGCCCGGGCGCCGATGGCGAAACAGGCGGCGATCTCGTTGGGGGAAGCCACATCGAAGCAACCGCCACGTTCCAAAACAAGACGAAGGAGTTCCGGCGCCGGATTCGCCTTGACGGCGTAAAAAATGTCGGCGACGGGAAGAGCGGCGTATAGGGCGTCGTAGCGCTCAGCCACGATGTCGGTATCGACAACCAGGTACGGGGTGGGAATGCCCGTGGGGTCGATGGCATTGCACGCCAGGAACCGCTCCAGTTTCTCGGTCAACAGGGGGGCGATGGTTGCCGCGCTCGTGTCCGAAGAACCTTCGTCAGTGTTGGAAAACCCGGTGCGTGCCGGGCTGGCGGTAGCTGCCAATGAAGGACCTCCTACGAAACGTTCCGCACCATGCGGAGCCGAGGAAACATACGGAACATTTGGGACCTCACTTGACCGTTTAGGGAAATTCGAATGGAACCGTATTCACGTGACCCTCCAGGTGCGAAATGACTTGTCGAGGGCGTCGTGCGTTGCGTTTTGACTCGTGCGTCAATGACCCGTCCACCGGTGAAATTCGGTAAACGGAAAGCAAAACGGCCCGAGCGTGGGCCCGGACCGGTTTGTTTGGTCAGTACTTTGTTTGGTGAGGCAGGACGCTCAAGGTGCCTGGGACACCCGAGGTGCCATTGAGTGCGAGCGGGCGCCAGCGGGCGCTCGGCCGCTACTTGGCGATTTCGATGGTCACTCGGCGGGCGAAGGCCAGGTCGCTGAGCTGCTCGGCATCGCCTTTGGCATCGGACGTGAACGTTACGTTGGTGGCCTTGTCGGCCAGCCCGACCCTCACCGCGGCGAGCACAGCTTCGGCCCGGCTCTTCGACAGTGCCAGGTTGGCCGCGGCATTGCCGGTCTTGTCCGCCCGGCCAACAAGGGCGACCTTGGTGCCGGCCGAAGCGGTAGAAAGGGCCTTCACGGCATTGGCCACTTTGATGGCGCCGGCGGCGTTGATACGAGCCGATCCGCTGTCGAAATAGACGGTGAGGTCCTCGGCGTTGGCGTCGCCGGCCTTGTTGGTGGTGGGTGAGGTCGACGGTGGTGGTCGGAGCAGCGGCGGCGGTGGTGGTGGCGGGGGTGGTGGTGGTGGCGGTCTACGCTGCGATGAGTTTGGTGAGGTCTATCGATGACGGCACCAGGACCTTGTCGATGACGTGGATCACACCGTTGGTGGCCGCGATGTCCGCCGACGTGACGTTGGCATCGTTGACGGTGACTTTGCCGCCGGTGACCGCGAGCTTGATGGTGGACGACTCGACGGTGGCCACGTCTCCCGGCTTGATGTCGGCGGCCATGACCTTTCCGGGGACGACGTGGTAGGAGAGGATCTTGGCCAGGGTCCCCTTATTTTCCGGCTTGAGGAGTGCATCGAGTACGCCAGCCGGAAGAGCCTTGAAGGCGTCGTCGGTCGGGGCGAACACGGTGAACGGTCCGGCGCCTTTCAGCGTCTCAGTCAGACCGGCCGCGTTAATGGCCGCGCCGAGAGTGTTGAACGATCCGGCGCCCGCCGCGGTGTCGAGAATGTCCTTGGTGGCCGCCGGAGCAACTGCGGCAGTCTCGGCGGTCGCCGTGTTGGTGGGCGCGGCGTCGGTGATCGGGGCCACCGACGCTTCGCTCACGGCGGTGGTGTCGGCGACGACAACCTCGGTCTTGTCCTTGCCGAGGCGGCTGAGGCCGAAACCGAGGAGTAGGGCGGCCGCCAGAGCTACGGGAAGCAACCACACGGCGCCCTTCTTGCGCCTGTCGTCGTTGATAACTACACCGTGAGCGGACTTGGACACCGCGGCGCCGGTCGGCCCGGCGCCTTTCAACGCTGCCCCTGCGGCCACTGCGGCACCAGCAACCGCAGCCTTCGCCCCGCTCAGGTTGGCGAATCCCGGAACATCGAGGCCGCCGAAGATCGTCCGCACATAGGCCAAATCTCCCGCCTCGATCTTCTCGCCCAGTTTGGTGTACCCGCCCTCAGGAAGACGATCCTTGAGCCACGCGAAGTCACCCGCCTTGTAGCGATCCTTGAACCAGGCGATGTCATTGGCCTTCAGTCGGTCAACTATGTGTTTCAGGGTGTCGAGGTTCGGGGTGTCCATGAGCAAACAGGTTACGAGACCCCCTGTGACAGTCCGACCGACTCACGACCAGCAGGTAGATGAGCCAGTGCTCGATTCACGCCACGCAGATGTTGGTCATGCTGCCCACGCCTTCGATCGTTGACTCGATGACATCGCCCGGCCGCAGGTAGTTCTTGGTGGCCATGCCGACGCCCGCCGGCGTGCCGGTGAAAATGATGTCGCCGACCCCAAGCGTCATGATCGACGAGAGATAGGCGATGAGCTGTGAGACCGAGAAGATCAAGTTTGCCGTCGTTGAACTTTGACGCGGTTCGCCGTTGACTGAACAGCGCAGCGCGATGTCGTCGGGATTGGTGAACGAATCGACCGACGCCAACGTGGGGCCCAGCGGACCGTACGTGTCGCGAGACTTGCCGAGGTCAAAATGAGGCGGGCTCGACGCAAACTGCAACACCCGATCGGAGATGTCCTGGCCGATCGTGACACCCAGGACGTGGCCCCACGCCTTGGCCGCGGCGATATCGCGTCCGGGCCTTCCGACAACGACGACGAGCTCGACTTCGTAGTCCGCCGTTTCCGACCGGAGTTCGACGTTGGCCCGAGGGCCAACAATGCAGCTCGGGAATTTGGTGAACGTCAGCGGGTTCGGTGGCGGCGTGGCGCCGGACTCGGCGGCATGGTCGTGATAGTTCAAGCCAATGGCGATGCAATTGCGCGGAGATGGGACAGGGGATTGCAGATCGGCGGTGGCGAGGGCTCCGTCGGGATTCGCCCGCTCGATTCGCAAGGCCGCTCGATGCAGGGCGGCGCCGTCACGAAGGGCCTTCATCGGATCAGCGGAAACCGCACCGTTGGTGAGCCGGTGGAGGTCATGCCACTGATCATTTCCGTCCACGAGGGCGGCGCGGCCGGCAACATTGGCAAGACGAAACGTCATGGATCCGACCCTAGAGGTTCACCGTTTGCCCTTTCGTCCAACGTTTGGTCGGAGCTGGATGCAGATGTCCGATTTCCGCTCACATCGATCGTTGCGGTCCGTCAGACTGACGAACATGGTCATTGCGTCAACAACCGGAACGCTCGATGACGATCGCTGTTTCGATGCGATGAGCGCACGGGACGGCCGTTTCGACGGCACGTTCTTCATCGCCGTGAAGACCACTGGAATCTACTGTCGCCCCAGCTGCCCGACGCCGATTCAGCCGAAGCGCAAGAACGTGACGTTCCACCGCACGGCGGCATCGGCGCAGCGAGCCGGTTTTCGGGCATGCAAGCGGTGTCGACCCGATGCTTCGCCGGGATCGCCGGAGTGGAACGCGCGCGGCGACCTCGTGGGGCGGGCCATGCGTCTCATCGTGGACGGCGTGGTCGATCGCTCGGGGGTGGGTGGACTGGCTCGCGATCTGGCGGTCAGTGAGCGTCATCTGAATCGTCTGCTCACAGAGGAAGTTGGGGCCAGCCCATTGGAGTTGGCGCGCAGTCAACGGGCGCAGACGGCACGTCTGCTGATCGAGACAACGACGCTGCCGTCGTCGGAGATCGCATTCGCCGCCGGCTTCTCCAGCATTCGACAGTTCCACGACACCGTCCGTGAAGTATTCGCCGCATCCCCCACGCAACTGCGCGAGAACGTGTCGCTCGCCGCCAAGATGGCTCGGACGAATTATTCAAGCGTGGCCGATCACGGCGGAACGGTGCCCATTACCATTCGGTTGCGGGCCCGCACTCCGTTCGACGCAGAAGGTTTGCTCCGGTTCCTGGCGATGCGCGCCGTCGTCGGAGTTGAGCGGGTCGACATTACTATGCGCACGTATGACCGTACCCTGCAGTTACCGCATGGCCCTGGCGTAGTTCAGGCCATCCTGAGCGACGACGCGGTGTCGGCCACGTTTCGCCTCTCCAACATCGCCGATTTAGCGGCGGCATCAGCCCGCTTGCGTCGACTCTTCGACCTCGATACAGATACTGCGACGATCGACGATCATCTGTGTGCAGATGAACTACTTGCACCAACGGTTCGGGCGAACCCGGGACGGCGGGTGCCGGGCGCGGTGGATGCGCACGAGATCGCCGTCCGGGCCGTCGTGGGACAGCAGGTTTCGGTCGCCGGGGCACGAGGTACTGCGGTGCGACTCGTCGGCATGTTCGGCGAACCGGTGAACTTCGGAATTGACGGACTCACCCATTTGTTTCCTTCGGCGGCGTCGATAGGATCGTCTGATCCGGCGGCGATCCCGATTCCGAAATCTCGCGGTCGAGCGCTTGTCGGGTTGTGCGCGGCGTTGGCCGACGGAACCATAGACCTCACCATCGGCGCCGACCGGACAAGGGCGCGCCAACAAATGATTGGGGTGTACGGCGTTGGCCCATGGACGGCGGACTACGTGTTGATACGCGCGCTTCGAGAACCAGATGCCTTTCTACCGTCGGACCTCGGCGTCCGCCATGCGGCCGAGAAGCTCGGAATTCCTTCCGCCCCGGCGGAGATGGCCGAGCGAGCAAAACGCTGGGCCCCGTGGCGATCCGCCGCCCTCTTTCACCTCTGGAGTGTGCTGTCATGAAAAATGAAAAGCTTGCATATGATTTCTGTTCGTCACCAGTAGGTGAGCTGACGATCGTGGTTTCGACCACGGGGCTCCGGGCACTGTTGTGGGAGAACGAGCGTGCCGGCCGGGTGAGCGTGGATATTGAATCCGATCGCCGTGCCACTGACGTCAGCGTGGAAGTCGCCCGGCAACTGCAGCAGTACTTCGCACGTGAGCGGACGAGTTTTGACATTCCTCTTGACCCAGACGGCACGGCGTTCCAGAAGAAGGCATGGAGTGCGCTGCGCGAGATCCCCTACGGAGAAACGTTGTCCTATGGAGAGCAAGCCCGACGCCTCGGCGATGTGGGGTTAGCGCGTGCTGTCGGAGCAGCCAACGGGCGTAATCCCATCAGCATCATCGTGCCGTGCCATCGAGTGGTCGGGTCGGACGGGTCGCTCACGGGCTTTGCCGCGGGGCTGGATGCCAAGCGGTTCCTTCTGACCCTTGAAGACGCCGCCGTGGTACGACCGTCGGTCAAGGCATCGTTGCTAACGTTGTTCTGAACGGAGCGGCCGACCCGTTGCTCGGGCAGTGGAGTTGGCCGGGCAGTTGCGATGACCCACGTAGCTTGGAGGGGTGCTCGATCGGCTGCGCGGAGGCGATCTCTCTCAATCACGTGGCGTCACGATGCTTGTTGTCGTCACCGCCATTTGGGGAACGACGTTTCCGTTCGTGAAAACTCTGGGCGAATCTCTCCCGCCTGAGGCCATCGTGGCCGCACGATTTGTGATCGCTTCGATCGTCTTTTTTCCATGGCTTCGGGGGATTGATCGCACTCGCCTCGTGCACGGCTCGCTCCTTGGCATCGTGGCGTTCGCCTCCTACGCCACGCAAACCATCGGGTTGCGTTCCGTGTCGTCCGGCCGGGCGGCGTTTGTGACCGGGCTCAACGTGATCATGGTCCCGTTGGCGCTGCCCTTTTTGGGCCGTCGATTATCTCGACTTGCGGCCGTGAGTGCCGTCCTCGCCACGACCGGCATTGCCTTGCTGTCCTGGGATGCGGGCGCACTGCGTTTCGGTGTCGGTGACGTCTGGGTGCTCGGCTGTGCTCTCGCCTACGCCGCCTATGTATTGCTGTTGGAACGCTTTGCTCCGCAACATGGTGTGATCGATCTCACCGCCGTCCAAGTCTGCGCTGTTGCTGTCTGCGGCATCATATGGGCACTTAGCACCGATCGAACGGCCACGGTTCTTGCGCTCAATCATGCCGATGTTGGCACGTGGTTCACGCTTGTGTACCTCGCCATTGTTGCCGTTGCGGTCACAATGCTTCTGCAGACCAAAGCACAAAAAGTGGTGACTGCCACCGCCGCCGTGGTGGTGTACTCGTTAGAGCCGGTCTTCGGAGCAGCGGCGTCTTATCTGTGGCGGAACGAACGGCTGGCCCCACTTGGCTACGTGGGTGCGGCGTTCGTCGTCGGCGCCATGATCCTGAGCCAGCGCCACCCCGGCGACGGCGATGCTGACGGCGCGCCTGCGGTAATCGTCGCCAGTCACTGAGGCCCGCCACGGACCGTTGGTGCGTTACGAAACGGCCCCGAAGCGGGCGCCGAGATCGGCGGTGACCCGACGGAATTCCGAGACGGTCTCGGCGATGATGTCGGCGACCGGGCGCACTGATTCAATGCGTCCGGCGACCTGGCCGGTCAGTGCGATCGACGCCTCCATGTCGCCGCCGAAGTAGAGATCCAATGCCCGTCCCATGATCCCCAGATCTACCTGATCGACGTGTTCGAGTTCTTCGGAAAGCTTCGTCCGCAATGCCCGCAGACCGGGCTTGCCATGACGGTTGAGGAAGACGGTGTCGGTCTCTGCGGCGTTCACAATGGCGTTCTTCCAGTTGTCGTGCACGGGCGACTCGGCGGCGGAAACCATCCGCGTCCCCATTTGCACACCCTCGGCCCCGAGCGCGAAGGCCGCGGCCATTGATGCTCCGTCAATTATGCCTCCTGCGCCAATAATAGGTACACGTACCTTCGACGCCACGAGCGGCAGGAGCACCATCGTCGCAACATCGCGCGGGTTCTTGAAACCTCCGCCTTCGCCTCCCTCAACGACGAGTCCATCGACCCCCGCGGCGACTGCTTTTAGTGCCCCGGCCAGTGTCGGCACCACGTGAAAGACGGTGAGCCCAGCCGCCTTGAGTTGGCCGGTGTACTTGTTTGGATCACCTGCGCTCGTCGTCACAAAGCGCACGCCCTGGTCGATGACGAACTGCACGATGCCCGGATCACGCACGAAGGCTTGGGCGATGTTGACGCCGAACGGTTGGTCGGTGAGGTCGGCCATCTTGGCGATTTCGTCGCGCACATTGGCGAGTTCGCCCGACGACGTCTCGATGATGCCGAGCCCGCCCGCATTGGAAACGGCGCTGGCTAACGGGGCCCGGGCTATCCATCCCATGGGGGCCTGCACGATGGGATACCGAGTCCCGAGCATGTCGGTGACGCGCGAAGCGATGCGGTCGGAATGGGGTGCGTCGATGCCGGTGTTCATCCGTCCAGCCTGCCTCCTGGGCCGTCGACCGCGCCACATGGCTCAATGATGGCGGGCGAACAATCAGATGAGCGGGCGATGAGAGCGTTGAAGTCTCAACGGAGTCTTACGAACCCTTGCCAAGCTCCTTACCTGAGATCGCCATCGTTGTTGGCGTTGGTGAACGCACCAACGTCGGCTCTCTCCGAGATTCGTTTCCCCCGAAAAGGAAGTTCATATGACATCACGTCGCAATCGTCTCGCCGCACTCGGCATCGGTACCGTGCTTACGCTCGGCCTCGCCGCCCCGGCCTTCGCCCAAACGACCTCGACTACGGCTGCGGCCGCCGCTGCCACCACCCAGAAGGCTCGCCCCACTCAGGCCGAGCGTGCCGCCGCCCAGCTCGCCCGGCAGACTGAGTTCGCCGCCCGCCTCGGCATCACCGTGGCCAAGATCACCGAAGCCAACAAGGTTCAAGCCAAGGCCGAGGTGGACAAGGCCCTTGCCGCCGGGACCATCAACGCCGCCCAGGCCGCTGCATATAAGACGCTTATTGACAACGATACCGACGGTCGGGGCGGAATGCGCCTACCCCACGCCGAGGCGGCAACCGAGCCCACCCAGGCCGAGCGCGACGCCGCCCGGCTCGCTCGCTTGACTGAATACGTGGGCCGACTCGGCGTCAGCGTCGATACATACACCAAAGCCTCGAAGGATCAGGCCAAGGCTGATGTCGACAAGGCCGTAACCGCAGGTCGCCTGACTGCTGCGGAGGCCACCGTAGCCAAAGCCAATATCGACGCCTCGACCGGCATGGGTGGCCGGGGTGGTTTCGAAGGTGGCTTCGGCGGTATGGGTCATGGTGGCGGACGCGGTGGCGGACAGGGTGGTCGCGACGGTGGCGGACGCGGTGGCCCCGGCGGCGGCTTCTAGGTAACTCAAGCCGTTGGGTCGGGGCAATCGAGGCGGGCGGTTCCCACCCCACCTTTGAACGCACGTGACCCAGCCCGATGTTCCTCAGACCCAGGTCACCCTTTCTCCCCGCAGTACGTCGGAGAGACCGGTGACCTGGGTTTGCTTTCTATGGCAACGCGTTGAGCTACGTCGTTCTGCTCTGAACGCTTCTTCGGGTTCGCCGCTCCGAGATGTTTCCGCGCCGACGAGCAACCGCCCGCAAAGGTCTCGTCAAAGCCGGGTTCGTCTATGCCCGCCATGACCCCGTCGTTGGCCCCGCCCTCCTGATGATGTTTGTCGTGGGACTAGCGGCGTTCAACTTCCAGAGTGTCCTGCCGCTGATGTCAAAGTTCACGTTCGGGCTCGATCCAGCGAACAATCACGACGCTGGCCTCACCGCTTTGGTGCAGACGATCAGCGCCGTCGGAAGTCTGTTCGCCGGGACCGCCATAGGGTGGATTCGCAAGCCGACGCTGGCATCGCAAGCCGTGTGGGCGATTGTGTTCGGTGCTGCGCTCATCATGTTTGCCGCATCACCGTCGTATTGGTGGTGCGCGGCCATTGCGTTCCCGGTCGGCATTGTGGCCACCGGGTTCACTACGCTCACGACCTCGATCCGGCAATCGTCCACCCGGCCAGACATGCTGGGCCGGGTCATGGCGCTGTTCTCGATCGCGTTCATGGGGACCACTCCGGTCGGAGCGGCGGCCGTGGCCGGACTGGCCAGTACCTTCAGCGCCCGGGCCCCATTTGTCGTCGGTGGTTCGGTGACGGCGCTCGGTGGCGTCGTCTTGCTCGTGCGTTCACAGCGAGTTGTTGCGGTCCGTCCGGCCTGAGCATCGCTCCGATGCAAACTGGTGCCATGCCCACCGCCGCAGAATCGTCGTTCGAGTACAAAGAGCTCCTCCCGCTCGGTCCCGACGACACCCCCTATCGCCTGATCACCTCCGAAGGCGTGTCCACCTTTGAGGCCAACGGCAAACGGTTTTTGCAGGTCGATCCCGAGGTCGTCACTCTCCTGACGAAGGAGGCGATGCATGACATACAGCACTTGCTGCGTCCCGGTCACCTCGCTCAGCTTCGAGTGATTCTCGACGATCCAGAAGCCAGCGGCAACGATCGCTTCGTCGCCCTCGATCTTTTGAAGAACGCGGCCATCGCCGCCGGGGGAATCTTGCCCGGTTGCCAAGACACCGGCACGGCGATCATTAAGGGTAAAAAGGGTCAATACGTCGTAACCGGTTCCGACGATAAAGAAGCCATTACTCGCGGCGTGTGGGACACCTACGTACATACGAACCTGCGGTACTCGCAGATGTCGCCGATGAACTTCTGGGACGAGGTGAACACCGGCAACAACCTTCCGGCCGAGATCGAAATCGAAGCGGTGGGAGGCGAGGCCTACAAGTTCTTCTTCATGGCCAAGGGCGGCGGATCAGCCAATAAGAGCCTACTTTTTCAGGAGACGAAGGCCCTTCTCAACCCGGCCAGTTTCGCAGCATGGATGGACGAGAAGATACGTACGCTTGGTACCGCGGCGTGTCCTCCGTATCATCTCGGTGTAGTGGTCGGAGGTACGTCGGCGGAGTCGTCGCTGAAGCTGGCGAAGCTGGCGAGTGCGCGGTATCTGGACTCCTTGCCGACCACCGGCAATCGAGATGGGCAGGCATATCGCGATCTGGAAATGGAAGCGGAGGTCTTGAAGATCTCAGCGGCGACGGGTATCGGTGCCCAGTTCGGGGGCAAGTATTTCTGCCACGACGTTCGGGTGATTCGCCTTCCCCGCCACGGCGCATCGTGTCCCGTTGCGCTCGCCGTGTCATGTTCGGCCGACCGGCAGGCGCTCGGCAAGATCACCGCCGAGGGGGTGTTCTTGGAGCAGCTGGAAACTGATCCGGCCCGCTTCCTTCCCGACATCACCCACGAGGAGGTAAGCGATCATGTCGTCCAGATCGACCTCAACCTTCCAATGAGTGAAATCCGCGCTGAGCTGACCAAGCATCCGGTGAAGACCCGGCTTTCACTGACCGGAACCATGGTGGTGGCGCGGGACCTCGCCCACGCCAAATTGAAGGAACGTCTGGACGCCGGTCAGGGTCTGCCGCAGTATCTGAAGGACCGATGCGTGTACTACGCCGGTCCGGCCAAGACGCCGGAAGGAATGGCCAGTGGATCGTTTGGACCGACCACTGCGGGTCGCATGGATTCCTATGTTGATTTGTTCCAGGAGGCTGGTGGGTCGTTCGTCATGTTGGCCAAGGGCAACCGGTCGAAGGCCGTGACCGACGCGTGCGCCAAGCACGGCGGCTTCTACCTCGGGTCCATTGGCGGCCCCGCGGCGCGGCTGGCGCAGGACTGCATCACCCGCGTTGAAGTCCTCGAATACGCCGAACTGGGAATGGAAGCAGTGTGGGAAATTGACGTGCATGACTTCCCGGCATTCGTTGTTGTCGATGATAAAGGGAATGATTTTTTTCAGTCCGTCAGCCGTCCCGTCTCCATTGGCCAGAAGTAGGTTCTCGTATGACTCGCAAAGGCTTCACCACATTCGGTGTCGGCACCACGGCGCACGCGGCGTTTGATCAGACACTCCAGCCCCTTCCCGGCGGGATTTTGCGGGTCCAAGAAATTGCCGTACCCGAGGGAATGAATCCTTCGAAGCTTGGCACCTGGGTGCAGCGCGTGGCACTCGACGACACCATGCCCGACGATGCCCCCGCCGAACACCATGCGCACATACGACTTGCTGCGGGCGTGCTCGACGATCCCAACATCGCGCTGGCCATTGACATGACGGGTAACCCAGCGGGAGAGAAGATGCGCGAAAAGATGAGGGCGGAGGACGGCGAGAGCGCGTTTCTGGTGTTCGGCCTCACTAACGCGTAACGACCAGACTTGTAAGGCATGGGTCGTCTAAATCGCAGCCGCTGGGCGGTGGCCGTCGCCCTGGGGGCGTCGGTGGCTGGGTGCTTGGCGATGTTGGTCGTGCGGGCTCGGCTCACGGATTCTGCCTCGTACCGATTCCTCGTCTGGAACCTCTTTCTGGCGTGCGTCCCGTTTCCTCTGGCCTGGGCCATCGACGCGTGGTCGCGGGCGAACCGCTCGCTGAAGGTGTCGGCCCCGCTCGTTGTCGTGTGGTTGTTGTTCTTTCCCAACGCTCCGTACCTCATGACCGACCTGATCCATCTCGGCCAAGCCGGCGGGGTCCCAGCGCTTTATGACGCCCTGCTGTTTGCCGCATTTGCCGCCACTGGAGCTTTCCTCGGCTTTGCGTCGCTGTACCTGGTGCAGGCATCCGTGGCCCGGCGGTTCGGCACGCCTGCAGGTTGGGTGTTTTCTGTATTTGCCATGGGTCTCGGGAGCTACGGCCTCTACCTCGGGCGGATACAGCGATGGAATTCCTGGGACGCGTTCGTCCGCCCGCGGCGGCTGCTGCGAGACGTGCTGAATCATGCCGGGGACCCTTTCCGCGACCGCTGGGCCACCCTATTCATCGTGCTCTTTGCCGTGTTTCTGCTCGCCGGATACGCCGTACTGCTGGCGTTTTCCAGCCTCGTCGCCAGCGATCGTTCAAATTTGAAATAAATACTTCGCGTTGGCCGTTGACCAAGGAGACAACGAGAAAGGCCACCGCCATGAAGCCAGCGAACACTATCGATATCCGCCGAGCCGACGACCGCATGTCAACGAACCTGGCCTGGCTGAAGGGTCGCCACAGTTTTAGTTTCGGCGGTCAGTACGACCCGACGAACGTTGGTCATGGGTTGCTCCTCGTGAACAACGACGATGTCATCGCCCCGAGCTCTGGTTTTGACACGCACCCGCATCAAGACATGGAGATTGTTACGTGGGTGCTCGACGGCGAACTCGAACACAAAGACTCGGAGGGCAATCGGGGTTTGCTGTACCCGGGCTTGGCCCAGCGCATGTCTGCTGGCACTGGCATTTGGCACTCCGAAAAGAACCCGTCGAAAGACACGTCCGTGCATCTCGTACAGATGTGGGTGCTGCCAGACACGGAGCGCATCCGCCCGGGATACGAGCAGATGGACATCAATGCCGAACTGGCCAAGGGTGGACTCGTTCCGATCGCGTCTGGCACCGGGCACGACGGAGCCGTTTCCATCGCTCAGCGTGACGCGGTGCTCTTGGGCGCGCGCCTGAGTGCGAATGAATCGGTGACCATGCCCGATATGGCCTTCGTGCATCTTTTCGTTCCGAAGGGCTCTGCCTCCATCAACGGTCAGTCGCTCCTCACCAGCGACGCCGCCCGACTCACAGGCGCCGGGTCAGTCGAGGTAACGGCCGGTCCTGAGGGAGCCGAAATCCTCGTGTGGGCGATGGGCCTCTAGCCGGCGGACGAACCGTGTTCGCTTCGTCTCGACGCAGTGCGCCGTCGAGCGATCTGGCGTTAGAAGTGGATCACTGGGCAGGTCAGCGTGCGGGTGATGCCCTCAACCAACTGGATGCGGGAGACGACTTGCTTGCCTAGCTCGTCGAGACTCTCGGCCTCGGCTTTGACGATGAGGTCGTAGGGGCCGGTGACCTCTTCGCAGCTCACCACGCCGCTCAGCACGCCAACGGCTTTGCAGACCGACGATGATTTCCCGACATCGGTTTGCAGGAGGATATAAGCGGCAACAGTTGACACGATTTCCCACTGTACCCGGTGCATTCGGCTGCTTTGCTGGCGAATCCCTATGCGTCGGCCGGGTCGGGGAGCAGGAGTCCCTCGGCTACCGCCTCCTCGATCAACGTGAGCGCGTAGTCGGTGAGGATCGAATCGGCGGGCATCAGTGCCCGGACCATGCGGCGAGTCTTGTCCGCGGTGATCGAGTGCACCTTCCACGATCCGCCTCCACTTACGCGATTGAGCAGGATCGGCTGGAGACGGTCGATCGTCTTAGCGAACTTGGCGTCGGCCGTTTCCTTCGCCTCGAACTCATCCCACAGTGCCCGCAGCCGAGCAGCTTGATCGACGGGGAGAAGAGAAAAGATGCGATGGGCAGCAGCCATTTCATCGGCCTCTTGCTGGGCGGCCACGGCGGGATCGGAGGCGGCGTAGATAAAGGTGTCTCCGGCGTCGATCTCCACGATGTCGTGCAGGAGGAGCATGGTGATGACCTTGGCGATATCCACCGGTTCGGGCGCGTGTTCGGCCAAAACCATGGCGAACACGGCGAGATGCCACGAATGCTCAGCGGTGTTTTCTCGACGCGAGCCGTCGACAATCGGGGTTTGGCGCAGCACCGTTTTAAGTTTGTCGATCTCGACGAGAAACGCAATCTGTTCCGTGAGGCGAGATGGAAGCGGAGTCGGCGTGGTCACTCCAACGGTTTACCGGATACGGTCAGCGTCATGGAACATCGCTATCTCGGACTCAGTGGTCTCAAAGTTTCGGCTGTCAGCTACGGCAATTGGCTGACCCATGGCAGTCAGGTGGAGGAAGAGGCTGCTCTGGCCTGTGTGCGGCGGGCCCTTGAACTTGGCATCACCACGTTTGATACTGCGGACGCCTATGCCGGCACGAAGGCCGAAGCCGTGCTCGGCCGTGCTCTGAAGGACGAGCGCCGAGAGAATCTTGAGATCGCCACCAAGGTGTACTGGCCGACCGGTCGAAGCGTGAATGCTCGTGGTCTCTCGCGCAAGCACCTCATGGAGGGGATCGACGGTTCGTTGAAGCGACTGGGTACGGACTACGTCGACCTCTATCAAGCGCATCGGTACGACGTGGAAACGCCGCTCGAAGAAACCATGCTGGCGTTCGCCGACATTGTTCGCGCCGGTAAGGCGTTGTACATCGGCGTGTCCGAATGGTCGGCCGACGAGATTCGTCGTGGTGCGGCGCTGGCCAAGGAACTGCACGTGCCGTTCGTGTCGAACCAGCCTCAGTACTCCATGTTGTGGCGGGTCATTGAGGCCGAAGTTGTTCCGGCGAGCGAGGAGTGCGGGCTGTCACAGATCGTATGGTCACCTATTGCTCAGGGCGTGCTCACGGGCAAGTACCTGGCTGGTCAGTCTGTGCCGGAAGGTTCGCGCGCAGAGGATCCGGCGGGATCGCAGATGATCAAACGATGGCTGCGAGACGACGTCCTCAATGCCGTGCAAAACCTTCGACCCGTCGCCGCTGACGCGGGGATGACGATGGCCGCCATGGCGGTCGCATGGGTACTTACTAATCCGAACGTGGCGTCGGCGATCGTCGGTGCCTCGCGTCCTGAGCAGCTCGACGACTCCGCCGTTGCGTCGGACAAAAAGCTCGACGCCGATACGATGGCGGCCATCGACGCCGTCCTCGCCGGGGTCTACGAGACCGATCCCCAGCAGACCCAATCCCCGACCACTCGTCCGTAGTGGGCGTCTCCCGCCCGACGCGGGAGACGCCTGTTCGGCCGGGGCTGTGGCCGCGCCTGACAGGAATGTCAGCCGGTCGGGTTTTTCACCGCCTTGCCGATGAGGGCGACGCCCACACCGAGGAGCATCGCCGGCCACAGCAGGCGGAGGGCGACGCTGGCGAGAGCGCCGATGCCGGCGATGAGGAGCACGGCGCCGATGGCAAACAGGATGATGTTGGTGAGTTTCATGATTGGTTCCTTTGATTCTGAAGTGAATGGGTGCAGTTAGCGAAGGGGCGTGGTTGTCGCGGATGCACTGACCGTGGTGGTCGGACACGGTCTGGCGGGGAGGAGATCAACGTTGCCGGCGAGCATCGAGAGATCGAGTTTCACTGTGTCAATGAAGTCCGCCCCGTTCGCCGCGGCGTTTCGCCCGCAGCCAGGAATGACACGAGTTCGATTCCCGATGAATGCCTCGGTGCTCTGACCCACGCCGGTCTCGGCGATGACGATGCGCGACCGGGAATGGATCTCCAGGGCGGGGCGATTCGGACCGCTTGGAAGAACGACCGACAGTTTCCCGAAATCAAGCGAAACCTTGCCGGTCGCCGGTCCATCGAGGGCGCTGAGGTCGAGCCGGAAGTCACCGGCGCCGAAGGTTTGCGAAAAGTTCGTTGTTCCGACAGCGATGGCGACGTCGCGTTGCCCCGCACCGCGAGTCACAATGCGCAATCCGAGAAAGGCGCTGACGGTCACGAGGAACACGGTGAAGAGCAGACAGGCCAAGATGAATCGGCGCAGGCGATTGCGATGTGGACTCCGACGAGCGTCATTCCCGGTTCGCTCACGGCGACGCGCACTGCGGAACCGTCCCGTCGTCGTGGGTGGCTCGGCCATGAGATCGTCGTCGACGGGGTCGAACTGACCATTTATCGGGCGACCGAGGCGTTCGGAGCGAAGTTCGGCGACGGCGCGTTCGACTTCGTCAACGACAGGATCGTGGAGTTCCGCCAGTGCCTCGGCCTGGAGATCTCGACGAGTCGGAGAGACGTCGCCAATCAGCGTCGACGTGGTGGCGCTGCGCGTCGACATCGGCGCCGTGGCGAACGAACGACTTCGCCTTTCGTTGTGCTCACGGATGGCGTTGGCATCGCGTCGACGCATGAGCACGACCAGACCGCCACCGATGAGCAGAAGCGGCCACAGTCGATCCCCGATGATGTTGAGATTCAGCCGATCGACGAGGATCGCCGCCCCGATGCCGATGAGCACCCAGACACCGAGTGACCGGTTTTGAAGTGCTTCAAATCCGCTGGTCATGGGGGTAGTGGGGGCTGGCAAGTTCTTTGGACGCTTGGGCAGTAACACCACGGCGAGGAGATAGCCGAAGAACCCGACGCCCCCCAAGGCGAACGTGAAGAGAAACGCCAGACGCACGATCACCGGATCAATGCCGAAGTACTCGCCGACACCGCCGGCCACGCCCTTGATCACCCGGTTGTCCCGACTGCGGTAGAGCTTCTTGGGGCTCGTCGGCGGCGAGGCCGGGCTGGCCGGAGCGGTCCTGTCAGCGTTGCTCGAAGCGGCGGTCTTGGTCTTCATGTCATTCATAGTGACGGCTGGTGGCGATTGCGGGCATCAGGGCTTCCCCCGGTTCGACCCTGACCGGACCCGGCCCACCAGGGATTGCGTAGGGGTTCCCCGGACGCCCGGCCCGCCGTCCACCTGGCACCATGGATGCCGTGAACACGCCAAACGATTCCTCGCGCGTGCTCCCTGACCCGGCGCTGATCGTTGACTCAGCGCCTCGACCACAGCCATCGGCCGAGCGCACCCGGTTATCCGCCGGGCCATCGCATGCACCCCACCACGCAACGCGGCGGCCCCATCTACCGTCGTCGCTCCACGACATCGAACGCGCCGGCCCCGGAGATCGCTGGTTGGGCGGAGTGGCATCAGGAATTGCTGAACGCATCGGACTCGACGTCTCGCTCGTTCGCATCGCCTTTGTTGCTCTGGCGTTTGCCTCTGGCGTCGGTATCGGCATTTATGGCCTGGCGTGGCTCATGTTGCCCGAGGCACCAGCGGCGGTGGGCAACAGGTCGAAGCGCAACGTGCTCTCCACCGCCGGAGACCCGCTCTCCGCGGTGGCCTTCGGCGCGGTGATTCTCGGGTTCATGCTGCTCATCCAACAGCTAGGTCTGCCGTTTCCGGTCTGGTTGATGTGGCCGATTCTCGTGTTGTCGGTAGGTGCGTCGATGATCAGCGCTGAGGGTCGACGTTCGATCGAACACGCGCTTACTCGCTCCGGTTCGTGGTCGTGGCGTGGTCAGGCCAAACGGCTGGCGATTGGCGGATTGTTCGTGTTTGGGGGGTTGGCAGGCGTGGTGTCGAAGGCATCTCGGCTGAACGCTCTGACCGGCCTCTTTTTGGCGGTGTTTGCGTTGGTCGGTGGGCTCGGTTTGATTCTCCTGCCGTGGAGCCGTTCAGTGCTACGTGCGCTTAGCGAAGAGCGACGGGCCCGTGTCCGGTCGGAGGAGAAGGCCGACATTGCCGCCCACCTCCATGACTCGGTGTTGCAAACGTTGGCGATCATTCAGCGCAAGGCTGAAGACCCTCGGCAGGTGCAGGCTTTGGCCCGTCGTCAAGAACGCGAACTCCGAGCTTGGCTTTTCAGTGAGGCTGACCAGAGTGCGAGCCGACCGCTTTCCATAAGCGAGCTTATGGATGTGATCGTTGAAGAAGTCGAAGACTCCTACGGCATCAATGTCGACGTGGTCCGCGTGGGTGACGGCCCGCTGGCGGACGAATCTCGCGTTCTTCTGGCGGCGATTCGCGAGGTGCTCGTCAACGCCGGGAAGCACTCTGGCGCAACCAAGGTGGACGTCTATCTCGAGGTCGACGAACGCGAATTGGTGGCGTTTGTGCGTGACCGCGGTAAGGGCTTCGACCTGCGCGAAGTGGAAAGTGACCGGCGTGGGCTGAGCGAGTCGATTCAGGGCCGCGTACAGCGCGCCGGTGGCCGAGTTCTGATCTCGTCGGCGCCGGGCGAAGGCACCGAGGTGCAGCTCACGATCGCCCGCCCTCATCATCTCGCCCCATCAGGCGACGCGCCCACTCCTGACTCACTCGTGCCTCCAGACGAGACCCGGCGATCCGAGAAGAAACGCCAACGAAAGGTTTGAACATGAAGACGCGCGTTTTTCTGGTGGACGATCATCAACTGTTCCGAAAGGGCGTGGCCGCCGAACTATCCGAGGCCGTGCAGATCGTCGGCGACGCCGCCGACGTCGACACCGCCGTGTCGGGCATCATTGCGCTGCGCCCGCAGGTTGTCCTGCTCGATGTTCACCTCCCCGGCGGCGGCGGAGCGTCGGTCATTCCGCGCGTACACGAACGAGAGCCCGACGTGAAGTTTCTGGCCCTCTCGGTCTCCGACGCCTCCGAGGATGTCATCGCCGTTATCCGCGCTGGCGCCCGGGGTTACGTCACCAAGACCATCGACGGCAAAGAGTTGGCCGCCGCCATCGAACGGATTGCCGAGGGCGACGCAGTGTTTTCCCCTCGGCTCGCCGGCTTCGTGCTCGACGCGTTTTCCACGAACCTTCCGGTCGATACCGTCGCCGATCCCGAACTCGATCAGCTCACGCAACGGGAAAAAGAAGTCCTTCGTTTGATTGCCCGCGGGTATGCGTACAAAGAAATTGCTCGTCAACTCACGCTGTCGGTGAAGACGATCGAGACTCACGTGTCATCGGTGTTGCGCAAGCTTCAGCTCTCCAGCCGGTATGAGCTAACCCGATGGGCGAACGACCGTCGCCTGTTGTAGCGGGCAGAAAGAAAGCGCGCTTAGAGCCCGCGCCGATCGGTCAACGTTTCTTGCGTCGATCGTCTTGACGGCCAGCAAGCTGGCCGGTCTATTTTGCTGTGTCTACTGGTCGTCTCGCCTATGGGCTCGTCTTCTTAGCGTTTGCGGGCGGCCTTTTCTCCGGCTGCGCGTTTTGTTTCTCGTGGCTGCTTTGGGGTGTTTGGGCGACTCACCTTGGCGGGGCGAGGAGTGCCGTCCGGACCGGCGTCGGCCACTGCGGCACTTTCCGGTTCGGGGTTGGCGATGATCGTAAGCTCACGTGGTATCGGGGCCTCGAACACGCGGACGTCGTGCCCACCGATCGGCGGAATCTCCAGCCGCTCGGCGTGGAGCAACAGACGTGACGCCGCTTGGGACACGGCCTTGGAGCCATAGAGTCGGTCGCCCAAAATCGGGGCGTGGCGCCACGCCAGCTGCACACGAAGTTGATGGGTGCGTCCGGTAATAGGGATCAGGTGGAGCTGCTGGCGTTTGTTGTTCGCGTCGCCCACCTCGACAATCGTTTCGGCCCGGTCACCGTTGCGGTCGACGACCGTCATCCGATCGCGATGCTCACGGTCCTGGCCCAACAGATCGACCATACGTCCGGCCTTGATGGAATTTGGGCGAGCAATCACGGCGAGATAGCGCTTGTTGACCTCATGCTCTTTGAACGCATAGTCCAGTTCGGAGCGAAGCTGTCTCGGAGCGCTTTTGCGGACGAGCAACATGACGCCCGAGGTGTCCCGATCAATTCGATGGACGGGCACCACGACCTGACCGAGATGCTCAGTGAGAAGGGTCACGAGGTTGTCTCGGTCCACTACGCCGCGTTCTTCCGGTCGTAAACCGCTCGGTTTGTTGATGGCGAGTAGCAATCCGTCGTCGGCCAAGATCCAGCTCGGATCAAACACGTGTGCGTTCGCCGAGGTGGAGATGGTGCCGGCGATCTCGATGATGTATCCGGTCCGCACCTCCCACGAATCGAAGGTGACCGGGCGGTTGTTCACTCGAACGCGTTTGCGTCCAATGAGCATCGAGGCATCATTTTTGGCGAGCCCCTCAACGAGGAGACGCAACGCCTTGTCGAGCCGCATCCCGTCAAGTTCATTCGGAACGATATAGCGATTTGCGGCAGGCACAACACCCAGGTTACTTGGCGGGACCCTCGGGTCAGATGGGCCATGTGAACATCGCTTGAGGGCGAGGATTGGGACCGATCTCGGGACGCAATCGCGTCCAAGTCCGGGCAGTTGCGCGTCCAAATAGGCGAAGAGCACGACAAATCGACGGCAAATCCGGCGAATTGGACGCGGGAATCCGGCGACTTGGACGCGATTTATTCTTGCGAGCTTGCCGGCGGCGCTCCGGAGCGGTCGCTGCGTCGTTTGTTCGTCGATGAGTACCTATCGATGAAACGATCTTCGGTGAAATCCCTTCCCCGGAACCACGTTTTTCCACCGAACAAGGGATGGTCGCCATGCGCCGCCACGAACCTGCCTTGACTGGCCCGTACGCCGCAGCATTGCTCGGCCTTGACGGATTCCGCGGGTTGATCTGGCCGATGCGTTGGGCCACGTCGCGAAGTGGCCCGGTGGAACCGGGACTGGTGCGAACCCGTCGCTGGTCCCCTCCGTCGGACGTGAATGGTGTTGCCGTGGCCGGCGCGTTGGTGGTTCTCCGTCACCTCGGTAACGATCTCCGGGTGCTTGAGCGGGCGCAAAAGCATGATCGCGTCGCGCCGCACGACCGGGTCGAACTCGCTCTCGAGCATCTCCTCAGACTTCGGCTTCTATCCTGGGATGACCTCCGTTTTCAAGGCGGATGCCTGCCCGGCGACAAGATGCTCCGTTCGATCATTGCCCTCCGAGGAAGTGTTCCTCCCACGGAAAGCTTCGGGGAGACGCGAACCGCGCAGTGGATTCGTTTGCTCGGCTGGCCCGTCTGGAGGCAGGTCCCGATTATCGGGACCACCGGCCGAATCGTCCGCCGGGCCGACTTTGTTTTCCCGTTTCTCCGACGTCGACGTCCCCTCGTTATGAGACCGGAGTTGGGACTCCTGATGGAACTCGACAGTCGGGAATTTCACGCCGACGCGTTTGACGAGGACCACGAGCGTCAGTCCACTTACGACGCCCTCGGGTATCACTGGGTGACGGTCACTCCGAATCAGGTCGAGTTTTCGCCGACCAAAACCCGCCGCGCAGTCGAGGGGGCGTACCAACGCGCCGTGGGACGCCCACCGGGCCTATTGGTCCCCCGGCCCCGAGCACGTCAGACCGGAAACAAGCTCATCGTTCCGCGTCCAATTCGGTGAAATTGCGCGTCCAAGTCGCCCGTTTTTGTGCTTCAGAAGCGCAAAAACTGTCGATTTGGACGCGATTTAGCAGCGACATGGGCGCGGGACCCGGAATCGGAACGCTTGTGCGCCCCGGCAACGGCATCGCCGAACCGACTACACCGCCGCAGTGAGGCGCTGGCGGAGAGCGGCGAGCTGGGCGAACATTTCCTCGGGGAGATGGTCGCCCAACTTGGCGAAATGCTCCTCCACCTTCGGAAGCTCGTTGAGCCACTCCATGGCGTCGACCCGCAACGCCGCCTCGAGCTGCTCGGTGGAAAGTGATAGCCCGTTCACGTCTAACGACCCCGCCAACGGCAGGTTTCCCACCGGTGTGGCCACGGCCGAGGCGGTACCCTCCAGACGCTCGATGATCCACTTCAGGACCCGACTGTTTTCGCCATATCCCGGCCACACGAACTTGCCGTTGGCGTCCTTGCGGAACCAGTTCACACCGTAGATTCGAGGCAATTTCGACCTATCGGTGGACTCACCAATTGACAGCCAATGACCCACATAGTCGGCCATGTTGTACCCGCAGAACGGCAGCATGGCGAACGGATCAAAACGGAGGTTGCCGACGACACCAGAGGCCGCGGCCGTGGTCTCGGAGGCAATGGTGGCGCCCATGAACACCCCGTGCTCCCACGAGAGCGATTCAGTCACCAACGGCACGGTGGAAGCGCGCCGTCCGCCGAACAAAATGGCCGAGATCGGCACGCCGGCGGGGTCCTCCCATTCCGGGGAGATCGACGGGCACTGCGCCGCCGACACGGTGAAGCGGGCGTTCGGATGGGCGGCTGGCGTGCCGGACTCCGGGGTCCATGACTTGCCCTTCCAATCCGTGAGCCGGGCCGGGGTGATGGCGGTCATGCCTTCCCACCACACGTCGCCGCCCTCGGTGAGCGCGACGTTGGTATAGATGGCGTTCCCGGTCAGCGAGGCCATCGCGTTGGGGTTGGTCTCCTCGCCTGTTCCGGGGGCCACGCCGAAGAAACCGGCCTCAGGATTGATGGCATAGAGCCGGCCGTCAGCGCCGAACTTCATCCAGCAGATGTCGTCGCCGACGGTCTCGACCTTCCAGCCGGGAATGGTCGGGACAAGCATGGCCAGGTTGGTCTTCCCGCAGGCCGAAGGAAATCCGGCGGCCACGTAATGCTT
Organism: Acidimicrobiia bacterium; assembly: GCA_043775075.1. GTDB lineage: Bacteria > Actinomycetota > Acidimicrobiia > Acidimicrobiales > JANYDT01 > JANLQX01. Next base: position 5,608 of record JAYVSS010000019.1, on the reverse strand, counting down.
GTTGCCCGCGGGCGAGGTGATGCCGAGGATGAGCATGTGCTCGGCCATCCAGTTGTCGTCTCGAGCCATGACGGACGCAATCCGCAGGGCGAAACACTTCTTTCCCAGTAACGCGTTGCCGCCGTACCCTGAGCCGAACGACCAGATCTCCCGAGTCTCGGGGAAGTGGCAAATGTATTTGTTGTCGGCGTTGCACGGCCACTTCACGTCGGCCTGACCGGCGACGAGGGGCATCCCGACGGAGTGCAGACAGGGGACAAACGGTCCGTCGGCGAGGGTTTCCAGCACGCGCCGACCCATCCGGGTCATTATGCGCATTGACACGACGACGTACGGTGAGTCGGTCAGCTCAACACCAATGTGGGCGATTGGTGAGCCGACGGGGCCCATCGAGAACGGCACAACGTACATCGTGCGTCCCGCCATGCAGCCATCAAACAAGCTGGTCAGCGTGGCCTTCATGGCGATGGGATCACGCCAGTTGTTCGTCGCCCCGGCGTCGGACTCGTTGACCGAACAGATGAAAGTGCGGTCCTCCACGCGGGCGACGTCGCCCGGGTCGCTGGTGGCCAGGTAGCTGTTGGGGCGTTTCGCTTCGTCGAGTTTGGTGAACGTCCCGTTGTCCACGAGGAGTTGACAGAGCCGGTCGTATTCCTCGGCTGAACCGTCGCACCATTCGATGCGGTCTGGCTTGCTCAGCGCCGCCACGCTTGCTACCCATGCCAGCAGGGTGGCGTTCGTCGTGGGGGCAGCAGTAATCGTGGTCATGAGGCGCTCCTGGGGATTCATCGAGGGACGGCCGAAAGTGCCGTGCCTCGAAAACGAAGTGCGCTCGCTTTGTCTCAACCGACGCCGATCACGTTGACGCCCCCTCGCGAAGAGAAAGCGCTGTTCGTGAGATCAGTCGAAGCCGGGTGTACCCATATCGAGTTCTGAGCCGAGGCCGACTTTGGCCGCTAAGCCTTGGTCATTGACGCCGAAGACGACGCGCTGACCTTGACGAAGCATGCGAAAGATGGACCCGTGGAGCGCATCTTCGGCGAGGTCGTATTCCGTCCGTTCCGGATTATCGCGCAGGATGACACCCTGGCGACTAACGGGATCAAAGGACTTCACAACGCCCTGCATGAAAATGCGCCTCCTCAAAAAGCACGGTTGGGTGAGGCGAGCAGTTTACCGGAGGGATCCGGATGGACGAGTCTGACGGAAGCGTCGGCCAATATCAATTCTAGTGAAGTAAATCTCATTTTCCATCTGTAGAACAGATACCTCATCGCACCAGCTGGTTGCTGGCAGGATAAATGGCCCACGCAGCTTCCCGACCCGGTTGGGACTACCCGGATCGGAGCGGGCCCAAACCTCCCGGATCGGAGTGGGCCCAAACCATCCGACGCGAACGAACCAACCCCGACGCGAAACGAGACGCCCCTGGGAGGTGGGAGCGTCTCGTGGCTTGGCTACGGCGACCCACCTGCCAGGCGGGTAACAGTGCGACTGGGTCAGCGTGGAACGCTGACCGTGGGGCTATTTCGCGGCAGGGGTGTGGGCGGCTTTGACGATCTTGCCGGCGCGTAGGCAGCCGGTGCAGACGTCTACTCGCTTGACGCCGCCGCCAACGACGACGCGAACACGTTGGATATTCGGGTTCCAGCGGCGCTTCGTCCGGACGTGCGAATGGCTGACGCTCATACCGAACGACGGCTTTTTGTTGCAGATCTCACATACCGAGGCCATGACGATTCCTGACGATTCCTTCGAAAACGGGCGAACACAGAGGCTTCGCCAAACAGCGAAGCGCCGAACTTCTACGCACTTGGACGAACACGTCTTTAAGCGAGCGGAATACCTTACCAGCCCGGCGTCGCGGCACGGTTCCGGGGGGTGCCGGGTCCACTCCGTGTTGTCGGTGGCCCCCGCCGGTACAATTCTTCACCCATGTCTGCAACCGAAACTCCTGGGCCGTCGACGATCGCTCCGGCGACCCGCGACCAGCCGGGAACATCAGGCCGTCTCGGACCCCTAGACCTAATCGGCTGGATCGCGGCGTTTCGCGATGGGCTCCGAACGAACCAGGCGGCGATGAACCGACTGAACGTGTATCCCGTTCCCGATGGCGATACCGGGACGAACATGGCGTTGACGACCGAGGCCGTCGTCGCCGAGTTGGCGGCGATCGACACGCTGAGCGGGGGCCCATCGATGGTGAGCGTGTGTCAGGCCATCGCCCACGGCTCGCTCATGGGGGCTCGAGGGAATTCCGGGGTGATCCTCTGCCAGATTCTGCGGGGGCTGACGACTGAGTGCCGCGGCCATGATGGCGTCGACGGCTCGGTTCTGTCGGCCGCCCTCACTGCGGCATCGGCCGGTGCCTACGGGGCGGTCATGAAGCCGATCGAGGGAACCATCCTCACCGTGGCCCGCGTCGCCGCCGAGGCGGCGGCCGAGGTCGCTGGCCCCCACGCCACCCTGCTCGAAGTGGCCGAGGCGGCCCGTCGGGGAGCGGCGGCGGCCCTGGCGCAAACTCCGGACTTGCTCCCCGTTCTCAAGGCCGCAGGCGTCGTCGACTCCGGTGGCACGGGGTACCTCGTCCTTCTCGATGCATTGCTCCATCATCTCGATGGGCGTCCCATTCCCACGGTCGAGGCCCCCGGCACCGATTTGCCGCCGGACCCGCTGGCCGACGATGCGTCGGGCCGACACGGCGATGGGACCAAAGGCGTTGCGGAACTCCGGTATGAAGTGATGTATTTCCTCGCGGCTCCAGACGAGTCAATTGGCGGTTTCAAGAACGCGTGGGCAGCGATTGGCGACTCGATTGTTGTTGTCGGCGGCGAGGGTCTGTGGAACTGCCATATCCACACCGACGATGTCGGCGCAGCCATCGAGGTCGCCCTCGATATCGGTCGGCCCCGCAAGATTCGGGTCACCGATTTGCAGGAGGAAGTGGAGGAGGAAAGGTGGGTGCGTGAGGCGACCGGGGCGTCGATCGTCGATGAGCCTCCGCACGTGAATGATCCGTGCGAAACCGCGGTCGTTGTGGTCGCCAGTGGGGACGGTGTTCGCCGCCTGTTTCTATCCCTCGGCGTGCAGCGGGTGGTCACCGGTGGGCAGTCAATGAACCCTTCCACGGCGCAGCTTCTTGAGGCGGTCGAAGGATGCCCGGCCCCGTCAGTAGTTATCCTGCCGAACAATAAGAACATCATCCCGGTGGCCGAGCAGATAAGTGCACTTACGAAGAAGGCTGTCCGCGTAATTGGCACGCGGGGCATCACTGAGGGCCTGGCGGCGGCCATGCAGTACGACCCGCAAGGCACCGTTGAGGAAAACACTGCGTCGATGCGAGCGGCCGCGGCAAGCGTGGTGAGCGGCGAAGTTACCGTCGCCGTTCGTGACTCCACGTCCGACGCCGGGCCGATCTTTGAGGGCGATTACCTGGGTCTCACTCGGGCTGGCGGAATCGTTGTGGTCCAGCGAGAGCTGGCCGACGCATGCACCGGAATGCTGAGCGTAATTGTGGCCGAGGGGCACGAAATTGTGACGGTGATTGAGGGTGACGGTTCGTCGGCCGGAGTCACTCGGGTCATCACCGAATGGCTCGCCGACAACCGTCCGGGCATCGTCTCCGAAGTCCATCAGGGCGGACAGCCGCTCTATCCCTACCTCTTCGGCGTGGAGTAATTCCAACGGGGGTGGGCCAAGGGCGTGGGCCGTTCGACCCATTCGTCGCCGATCTGATCAACGAGAACCGGCGTGCTGTCGATGCAGATTGGGTGCGCGGTCGCAAGGAGCAGGCGAATGTTGATGAGCGTCCGGTTGTACCGCTCGTCGGGGTGGACAATTTTTATGGAGCGTTGGACATGCGCGTCCCGAAAGAGACTGTTCGCCGGGTGGGGGAGCGGCGGACGGGCGGTCCGGGTCGTCGGCCCGAAGATCTTGTTGCGGTCCGACGCCAGTATGTGCAGGCGGCAGTAGCGGTCGTAGGCGCGCTTACGGCCTTGATTTCCGCAGGGTTCGCGCTCGTCCGGCCACCGATTGCCCGTCGAGCGAGCGAACTGTGTGGCGATGGCCTGGGCGGCCAACAAATCGTGCACCGTGGACTGAGTTGGCTGTTGATTCCCGCCGTCGTCGGCCTCGTCCTGGCGGTGACCGTGCCCCATCGCCGAAAACGACCGGTGCTCACCGTTCTCTGCGTCGGCCTCGTCCTCGGCATGGGTATCGGAGCCGTATTGCGCGTCGAAACCGTCGTCACCGGCCTCTGCCTCGCCTAGCACCAGCCGACCCCCGGCCACCCTGGTCGGCCACCACTTCGGCGACGGGTGGCGACGGCCCTACGCTCGGTGGGGTGAGTGAGGGAGCCAGTGGTGGGCCAGTGGGAGCGAAGGGGCGACGCCTGCGGGCGCTCGCGTCGATCGGCGTGGACCGCCTCGAGGGAGTTGGGGCCAAGAAACTCGCCGCCTTACGAGAGCAGGGGATAGACACGGTTCTTGATCTCCTGACGACCTTTCCTCGCCGTTACATCGATCGCACGGCGCAAAAGCCGATTCGGGAAATGATGCCCGGCGACGAAGCGCTGGTCCTGGCCACGGTGAAGCGCAGCGAGGCGCGCCGGAGCCGGCAGGGACGGACGTTTGTCGAAGTCGATGTGTTCGACGGTTCGGGGTACATGAAGGCCACGTTCTTCAACCAGCCATGGCGAGCGAAGCAACTCCCGGCCGGTACCGAAGTAGCGATGTTCGGCAAGATGGACGTGTTCAACGGCCAACGCCGGATGACCAATCCGGTAGTGGATCTGGTGAGCGGCGACAAGACCGGAAAGATCGTTCCGCTCTATCCGCAATCGGAGAAGTCGGGTTTGACGACCGGCGAACTGAGCGGTTGGGTGGCCGAAGCGTTGCGTCGAGCTGGCACCTTTGCCGATCCGCTCCCCGAGTCGTTTCAAGACTCGCTCGATCTCGTTGGCCGGGATTGGGCGATGCACCAGATTCACGAGCCTGAGGCCATCGGCGCAACATATGCGGCGCGCAAACGACTGGCGTTCGACGAATTGCTCCGCTTGCAGCTTGTGCTGGTTATTCGTAAGCGCGCAGTGGAACGTGATTCCGTCGGGATTGTTCACTCTCGAGCGACCACGGTTGGACACGGTCCGTTTGTACAGGCTTTCCACGAGTCGCTCCCCTTTCCGCTTACCGGTGCCCAGCGTCGAGCGAACGACGAGATTGCCCACGACCTGTCTTCGCGGCTTCCGATGCATCGCCTCCTGCAGGGCGACGTGGGTTCGGGGAAGACCCTCGTCGCGGTTACTGCTGCACTGATGGGTATTCAGGACGGTCATCAAGCGGCACTGATGGCGCCCACCGAAGTGCTGGCCGAACAGCACTTCATTGGCATACGCGAGCTTTTGGAAAAGGTTGCGCTTACGGTCGGGGAGGAAGGGTCGCTCACAGGGGAAAGGCCGATCACGGTGAAGCTGCTGACGAATCGGACCAAGGCAGCTGAGCGTCGTGAATTGTTCAGCGCGCTAAGGAATGGCACTGTCGATTTTCTCATCGGAACCCATGCGCTGATTGGCGAGCACGTTGAGTTCAAGTCGCTTGGTGTGGTGGTGATC
>JAYVSS010000018.1:0-3838 GCA_043775075.1 Acidimicrobiia bacterium | reverse complement strand
GCCATCCTCGGCCAAACAGCCGATCTCGCCAGTTGCTTTGTCGGCGTCAACGACCTCTGCCGAACCTCGTTCGACGAGGCCGAATACGGACGGGCGATGGAACAGATCTTCGGCGCGCTCACCGTTGCGGCTCCGCTAGTGATCACCGCCACCATCCACCCGTTCGACGCCCGGTACCCACTCCCGGGGGCGCTGCGTGCCAAAGTGCGAACCCATACCGCCGAGGCCAACGCCGTCATCCGAGAACTGGCCGAGCGGTTCGGCCTTCTGGTGCTCGACCTTGAGGGACGGCCCGAGATGCAACGCAGCGACATTTGGGCGATCGATCGGCTGCATCCCAACCGGTATGGACACCAACTCATCGCCGCCGAAGTTCTGCGCCTCTTGCACAACGCCGGACATTTCACCGAAGCAGCGCGGCCCGCTCCCCACCCGATCGGGCGAGGCACGAGCGATCTAGCCCACGTGGTGTGGACGGGCGGCTACGTGCAGCGGGTGGTGGCCGCCCGCCTCCGGCAGCACCTGTCTGCTCGATGAAGCATCCCCGTACTACTTCTTCTTGACCGTCCTCTTGGTCCTGCGGGTGACGGTTGCCTTCTTCGTGGTCACCGTTGGGGCCTTCGTGGTCGCCACGGCGGCACCGGATGACGTGGCTGGCGCCTTGAGAACCAGCACCTTCGGAGCCGTCGCCTTGCCGGAGTTGTACTCGTTGACGCGGTTTACGAACGCCGTCCAGGCAGCCGCCGCCGGCAGGTTGTCGTACGGGTTCGGGAGCGTTTCCGGGGTGATGTAGAGCACCGTGGCGTTGCGGCCGATCGCGTCATCAGCGGCCGCAGCCATACGGTCAGCGGGAACTGAGTGGACCATCTGCCAGATTTGCGAGCGGATATCGGCGCCGAACATCCAGTTGAACTCCGCGTAGTTGCCTGGGAGATTGACGTTGTCCAGCCATTCCTTCACGTTGGCGTCCGCACGTTCCAAGTTGAGGTAGCCATCGGCCAGACCCTTGTAACAAGCCAGCATCGGTGCCCCGGGATTGAGCACCACGAGCTTGCCGGGGTTGCGGGCCTTGATGCCTTTGGTCGACCCTGAGCCAACGGCGAGCGCTTTGTACTTGGCGCACTCGTTGTACAGGATTTCGTCGAGGAACACGCCGTCGACGCCCGGATAGGCGGCCAGCGCCGAGTCCACTCGGTCGGCCACTTTTTCGGCCGAGACCTTGTCGTACCCGGCGGTGACGTAAATCAGGGTCTTCTTGCCCTTGGCCTTGGCCGCGGCCAGGCGATCACTGAGTTCTTTCTCCGTCTTGTAGGGATCGCCGATCGCCGGAGTATCTGGATGGCCAATGACCCAACCGACGGCGGGGGTTTCCAGAACTCGATCCCACTCGGCGCCGTCTTTGAAATAGGCCGGCACGGCGATGGAGATCGGCGGATTGGCCTGGGCGTGAGCGGCCGGGCTGTGGATGAGGCCGCCGGTGGCGACGAGCGTGGTGATTGCGAACGCGATGGTACGCAGGGAACGACGAGTGAGCATCGGTCAGCAACTCCTTGAGAACGAATGGGCGATCTTAGACGGGCGACCACCCACGACAGTCGCGACAGCGTTAAGTTACGCACAAACACGCAGCTTGAGATCAGTACACCCTGGGGGGCGCCCCTAGGACACCAGGGCACTGGAGTAAGTCACGCTGGCGATGGCCACGGGCCGAGCGAGGTCGGGTTCAGCTCCGGGCGGGGCGGAAAAGACCTCCACCGACATCACGATGAGTGATCGTCCCAACTTTTTCAGATGGGCGTCAGCAATAAGATCGCCGGGCGTGGGGCGGCGAACGAAATCGATGGAGAGGTGCGTCGTCACCGCCAGTGCGGCATCTCCGAGAAGCCCGAGCACGAGGGCATAGGTCACCGAATCGGCGATCTGCATCATCGTTGGTCCAGAAACCGTTCCGCCCGGTCGAAGCTCGGTTTCACCGGTGGTCCAGCGCATCCGGGCTCGGGTGGCGTCGAGATGGATGAGCGATTCCGGGCCGTAGCGAGGAGCGGCTTGGGGCCACACGCGGGCGATAAACGCCGAAACCCCTGCCGCGTCGAGAAGGAGTCCGGGCATTTTCAGGTGGGCTTTCTACTTTTTGTTCGTCAGTGCACTGAGTATTTGCGGGGCGAGGTCGGGACGGCAGACGAGGAGATCGGGAAGAGCCGTCTCGGCTCGGTTATAGACAAGCGGGGAACCGTCCACCCGACTGGCATGAAAGCCATGCGCCAGCGCCACCGCCACTGGTGCGGCCGAGTCCCACTGATACTGGCCACCCCAGTGGATGTAGGCATCCGCGTCGCCCTGCACGACGGCGAGGATCTTCGCCCCGGCCGAACCCATAGACATGGTACGTGCACCTAGTACCGCAGCGACAGCGCTGATATCAGGAGGCCTCGAATCGCTGACCACGATGATCGGTGGATCATGGGGTGGGCGGGACGCGTCAAAGACATCGCCCGGGGGAACGATCGTGGTCATCACCGTTGCATGATCCGGGAGCCCTACCGCCGCCGCGGTGATTTGCCCCCCGCCGTCCGGGCGGCGTTCCCACAGAGCGATATGCACCGACCAGTCGCGGTTGTTCGGCCGCTTGTACTGCCGCGTGCCGTCAAGTGGGTCAATGATCCACACCCTCGGCGCACTGAGGCGCCGGGGGTCGTCGGCCGACTCTTCCGACAGAACGGCATCGTCGGGCCGGGCCGCTCGAAGCCCGGCAAGGATGAGATCGTTCGCTTGGCGGTCGCCCTCGTCGCCTAGGAGATCAGGATCCTCGAACGCCCCATCAGCGGCGCGCAGATCGCGTAGGAGATGTCCTGCCCCCCATGCCAACGCCGCCGCCAATTCAACGTCGGATTCATCGGGATAGGCGACGGGCACGGACAGGACCGTATCGCGAGTGGCTCGGATCGCCCAGGAAGACCGCAGCGATCGCCCAGGAAGACCGAAACCATCCTCCAACAACCTCAACAAGGCCGTCCTGGGCGATCGGCCGGCGCCGGGCAGAGCGCCCGGTGACCCGGCCAGACCTGCGAGCATCGTGGTCGCCATGTCGATCACTCCCGCTGTCCGTCTGCTCGATCGCCTGCCGCCGATTGGGTCCGACCCGAGCGACGTCATCGACGGATTCTCGACCTGGGCGGCGGAAACCGGTCGGCCGCTGTATCCCCACCAGGAGGATGCCGCGCTGGCGCTGGCCTCGGGTTCACATGTGGTGTTGGCCACTCCGACTGGCTCGGGCAAGTCGATGGCGGCGATTGCGGGCATCGTGCTAGCCCGCAACGCTGGCCGTCGATCGGTATGGACCGCTCCGATCAAAGCGCTGGTGGCAGAGAAGTTCTTTGAGCTCGTCGAACTGCTCGGAGCGGAAGAAGTTGGTTTGGCCATCGGCGACGCATCGATCAATCGAGACGGTGCAGTTCTCGTGTGCACCTCCGAAGTATTGGCCAACCTCACACTCGGCGACGCGTTCGTGCGGGGTGACGCGCCCGGGTTCGCCTGCCTGGACGAGTTCCATTACTACGCCGATTCCGACCGAGGCTGGGCGTGGCAGGTACCGCTCCTGATTCCGAACGACACGCAGTTTCTGCTGGCGTCTGCCACGCTCGGCGATGTCACCCCGATCGTTGAAGACCTGGCGGCGCGAACCGGTGTGCCGGTGGAGCAGATTACGAGCGTCAATCGGCCGATCCCGCTCTACCCGGAATGGCGCAATACGCCGTTGGCGGAGAGCGTTGTCGATGCGGTGGAACGTGGCTTTTACCCTGTGTACTTAGTACACAGCACGCAGGCCGCGGCAGTGGAG
>JAYVSS010000017.1:0-9154 GCA_043775075.1 Acidimicrobiia bacterium | reverse complement strand
CCCGACGGACGCATCGTCGGGGCCGAAGGCCAGAACCACAATGGCCTGATCCCTAAGCGCAATCTTGGACGGGTCGGTGGTTATAACCTTCGGCACCTTCGTGTTCCGGTTGTCCCACCACAATGTGCGAACGGTGGCCTTTTTACCCTGACAGGTTGTCCCCGCTTTGAGCGTCTTCCCGTTGAAATCGAGCTCGGTTGAGGTGACCTTGATCTTCTCGACGTTGAGGAACTTCCCGAACACGGCATTGGCCCCCGCTGCTGCTGAAACAAACGGATGAAGATGGATAAGACCATCGCCATGGGTGTGAATGCCGATCGGGTCATCCCCGGCGGCTGGCGACCGTTCCCACTTTCCGCAGTTCCACACCCCAAACGCCATATGCCAGTGGTCGCCCAACTTCGGCCCGACGGATGCTTCGGCTGCGATACCACGCGTACAGAGCATCAGCGCGCTTAGCAATATGACGACGCCAATGCGTGCGCCGCGGCGTCCCCTGGATATGACCGGAGCGGGCAGGCGATGCTTCATGGTGGCGCCGACGCTACCCGCGCCATGCGGCACCAATGCGAGTGGTACTCGGTTCATCATTCGAGCGCTACTGCGATCTTCGCCGCCCAGACACCAAGCACCACTGTCTTCATAGGATTGAGCGTACCAATCGCAGGGTGACCGTTTCGGGGCCGACTGCTCACACCCAGGCGTTGACCTCTACGTTGTGGGTCATGCATGTTGTCGTTATAGGAGGCGGAGTCATTGGGCTCGGAGCGGCGTTGTCACTCGCTCGGTCCGGTCACCATGTGACGGTGGTGGAACGAGACGCCACCACGGCGACGGTGCCATCGCACCCGTCGATTGCGTTCAGCGACTGGGAACGCCAGGGAGCAGTCCAGGCTTTTCACTCCCACGCATTTCTCGCTCGGCTGCGCAACCTGTTGCGCGATCGTGCGCCGGACGTTCTTGCGTCGCTCCTCGATGCCGGCGCGACGGAAATGGCGGTGGCCGACATCATGCCCGCGACCATCGTCGACAGATCCCCCGTAGCAGGCGACGAGAACCTCATCATGCTTGCCTGTCGGCGGATCACGTTTGAGTGGAACCTTCGCCGAGCGGTGGCGGCGAACGCTGACGTGACGTGGCGGTCCGGGGTGGGTGTCGGGGCCCTTCGCACTTGCTCGGGCGCCGTGCCGCGCATTGTTGGGGTGACCCTCGAAGACGGAACAACCATCGACGCTGACCTTGTCGTCGATGCGTCGGGCCGGAGATCGCCGATCCTTCGATGGTTGGCCGACGCTGGCGCGGCTGCTCCAAAAGAGGAGATTCACGAGTGCGGGATTCTGTACTTCTCCCGTTTCTATGCATTTCGTGAGGGGGCCGAACCGCCCCCTACCGGAGCGGCCAACGGTGATCTCGGCTACCTCAAGTTCGGAGTGTTTCGCGGGGACAACCGCACGTTTTCGTTGACGATGGCGTCGTACACAGACGATCGTCCGATGCGGGCGCTGTCATCGGCTGAGGGTTTCGAAGCGGCGGCCCGTTCGCTTCCCGGCACTGCTCCCTGGGTCGATGGCCATCGATGCGAGCCGATCACCGACGTGACGTCGATGGCAAAATTGCGCAACCGTCATCGTCGCTTCGTCGTTGACGGTCAGCCGATCGCCACCGGACTTTCCGTCCTCGGCGACGCCGCGCTCTGCACAAACCCAATGTACGGACGGGGATGCACAACCGGCTCGCTCCATGCTTGGTTGCACACCGACCTGGTCAACGACGCGTGCGTCGGCGGTTCGTTCAACCACGACACCGCGGCCACGTTGGCGCTTGCTCTCGACGATGCGACGATGGGCCAACTGGTCCCGTTCTACCAATCGTCGGTCCGTCAAGATCACGAATCCCTGCAGGCCCGGGTCGTTGCCCTCGGTCGTGGTGAGCCCGACGACGCGGGCATGACGATGCGGTCGATCGTGCGTGAGGGACTGCTCCCCGCAATGCGGACCGACCCCATCGTGTTTCGAGCGTTTATGAAGAATTTCAATCTCCTGGAGTCACCCGAAGCGCTGATGGCCGATCCCGACGTGGTGGGCCGGGTGATGGCCGCCTGGCAGGCCCGCGACCAGCGCCAACCGGAGCCGCCGCTCGGTCCCGACCGCGACGAAATGCTTGGCGTGATCCACGCCGCAATCGCCGCGACGTAACGCTTCATTGCCGGCGTTAGGGTTTCCCCCGCGCAGCACAGGTCGCACGTTCGCCACCCAGCCGCGCCAAGAACCCACAGAACGCCAGACTCTCGTCAGTTCGAACCGCCGGCGGCGTCCTCGACTGCGCTCAATCGTTGCGGCAATCCGCTCAGTTCGAACCGCCGGCGGCGTCCTCGACTTTTTGCTTGCCAGCCGAAATCCACGGCATCATGGCCCGCAATTCGGCGCCGGTCTTCTCGATCGGGTGGGCCTTGCCCGCAGCGCGGAGGGCGTTGAAGTTGGGTGACCCGGCCTTGTAGTCGCCGATGAATTCTTTGGTGAATTCGCCGCTAGTGATCTCGCCGAGGATCTTCTTCATCTCGGCCTTGGTGGCGTCGGTGATGATGCGCGGGCCACGGGTGAGGTCGCCGTATTCGGCGGTGGTGGAGATCGAATACCGCATGCCGCTGATGCCCTGCTCGTACATGAGGTCGACGATGAGCTTCACCTCGTGGAGGCATTCGAAATACGCCATCTCGGGCTGATAGCCAGCCTCGCACAGGGTCTCGAACCCGGCCTGCACGAGCGATGTGAGGCCGCCACACAGTACGACCTGCTCGCCGAATAGGTCGGTCTCAGTCTCTTCGGCGAACGTGGTCTCAATGACGCCGGCGCGAGCGCCACCGATGGCGTACGCGTAGCTCAGAGCCTTGGCCTTGGCATTGCCCGACGCGTCCTGGTGTACGGCGATGAGCGCAGGCACGCCGCCGCCCTCGGTGTACGTACGACGCACGAGGTGACCCGGGCCCTTCGGGGCGATCATGATCACGTCGATGTCGGCGGCGGGCTTGACCAGTTCGAAGCGGACGTTCAAACCGTGGGCGAAGGCGACGGCCTGGCCGGCGGTGAGATTCGGCGCAACGTCGCGGTCGAAGACCTCGGCGATATCGGTGTCGGGAAGAGTGATCATCACGAGATCGGCGTACGCCGCAGCGTCGCCCATGCTCAGGACCCGCAGGCCCGCGGCTTCGGCTTTCGCCTTGGAGCTGGAGCCGTCGCGCAGGCCGACAACCACATCGACGCCGGACTCCTTCAGGTTCAACGCGTGGGCATGGCCCTGGCTGCCGTAGCCGAGGATGGCGACTTTGGTGCCGAGAATGACCGACGGATCAGCGTCTTTTTCGTAATACACGGTGGCCATGGCAGTACTCCTGGGGATAGCGAATCGGAAGCGATAAGTCTTGCTGTTCAAGTGTCATGCGTAAAGCGCAAATAATGCAACGTCATCATGCGCATTCCGCATCTAGATTGGACCCGGTCATTTCCGGTGGGACACAACCACTGCACCACCGTCGAGCGAAGGAGAGCAAGTGCCGAGCATCGACGACATCATGCTCACCGTTGCCGCATGCGAAGCGCCGAGCTTCGGCCACGTCGCTCGGACGATGCATGTGAGTCAAAGCACGGTGTCTCGCGCCGTTCAGCGAGTGGAGGCCGAAGTCGGCCCGCTGCTCCTTCGCGATGCGCGATCGGTGCGCCCACTCCCCGATGCGCTCATGCGAATTGACCGTTTGCAGTCCCTCGCTCGTCAGTGGAGAGACCTCGCCGGACTCGGCGGAGAAACCCCGATCGAACAGCGAAGGTTGTCGATCTATTGCACGGTCACGGCCAGCCAAACGATTGCTCCCGAACTGTTGCTCCGGTTCCGCGCAAAACACCCGAACGTCGAACTGGACCTCCGAACGGGCCCGGCGAGCGGCGCTCTCGACGCCGCCCGCGCCGGTGAAGTCGACGCCGCCATCGCCCCCCTGCCCGACAAGATCCCGAAGTCTTTGGCCACCATACGTCTGCATACGACATCGTTCGTGGCCATAGCTTCGTCGACGGTGTCATGGACTGCCCCGAAAATGATTGTGCCAAGGTCCGGGTTGACCCGGGCGCTTGTCGATCGATGGTGCCGCGCCACTCTTGCGCCTGGCTGGCGGGTGCAGGAGACCGATACTCACGAAGAAGCCGTGGCCTTGGCGGCCGTCGGTTCGGGAATCGCGTTGGTTCCCGAGTTGGTACTCAATGCCAGCCCGCAACGACATCACCTCACTGTCTTACGGCCGCCACGCCCACTTCCGTCACTCGACATTGGCTTGTGCGCCCTTCGGCGCACCCTAGATAGCCAGCCGTTGTCCCTGCTCTGGTCGATGAACGGGTAACCGCTAGGTGATCGAGGCGCGCAAACGGTTGCATCGAGGACCAATTGTGGCGCCGAAGAAGAGTTGAGGAGCACCTTACCTGGTCTACGACGCCGCAGGTAGTCTTTGCAACGCACCGCAGGCGACCGCCCTCACCAAGTCACCGCTTCGGCCTGGGTGACCCCCTAGCTGGCGGCGACGGCGCGGAGTTGTGGGGCTTGTCGCTTGAGCTTCGGCAGGGCGACGCGGCCGGTACGCTGCACGTCGACGATTCCGTAGGGGCGAAGGAGGTCTTCGAAATCGTCGAGCTTCTCAGGCGGATCGGCGAGTGAGATCGTCATCTGATCCCAACCCACGTTGACGATTTTGGCGTCGAAGATGTTCACCAGCTCGGCAATCTCTGCGCGCCTATCAGGCAAAGCGGTGACGGAGATGAGCAGTAACTCGCGAGCGACGGACTCGTCTGGTGAGAGTTCCACGATACTGATCACATTGATCAGCTTGTTGAGCTGCTTCACGATTTGATCCATCGGAGTAGACACCACATCGACCACGATGGTGATCCGCGAATACTTCGCATCGTCAGTCGGTGCGACAGCGAGTGACTCGATGTTGTATCCACGACGGGAGATGAGGCTGGTCACGCGAGCGAGCACGCCGAATTTGTTTTCCACGAGGACGCTAAGGGTATGGAGCTGAGGCATTTTCGATCGTTCTTTCGAGGTTCCGTATAGTGAGTCCACGTACTTATCCTGGGTAGCTCGGGCTACCAAGCCCGGTTGGCGATGCGGCGGGCCTTGTCCGCGGCAAGGCGCTCACGCTGGGTTTCGTGCACTTCCACGTCGTCGTTCCCAATGCCGGCAGGCACCATCGGGAACACCTTCTCGCTCTCGTCGGTGCGGAAATCCACGACGACTGGACGATCGTTGATGCCGTTCGCCTTGTCGATGGCGGGCTGCACTTCCTCAGGTGAGTCAACGCGAATACCTACGCAACCCATGGCCTCGGCAAGCTTCACAAAGTCGGGTAGCTCAGGTGATAAGTACACTTCCGAATAGCGCTCTTCGTAGAACATCTCCTGCCACTGACGGACCATCCCGAGGTACGAGTTGTTCAAGATGGCCACTTTGATTGGTATGCGCTCGATCGAAGCTGTAGTGAGTTCCTGGTTCGTCATCTGGAAACAACCATCACCATCGACGGCCCATACGGTTTTGTCAGGGCAGCCGACCTTGGCGCCGATGGCTGCGGGCACCGAGAAGCCCATCGTGCCGAGGCCACCGGAGTTCACCCAGGTGTACGGCTCATTGAACTTCCAGTACTGCGATGCCCACATCTGATGCTGACCAACGCCGGAGGCGAGGATCGTGCCGGCGGGGGCGGAGTCCCGCAGCTTCTCCAAAACCATCTGCGGCTTGAGCGGACCGTCGATTTCTTGCGTGCCGTACGCCAGAGGGAAGTTTTCCTGCCAACCCGAAAGTGTTTGCTTCCACACGTCCCGGTCGGGGAACTTCGAACCCGATGACAGCAGTTCCTTTATGGCCGAAACGAGATGCTCGATAGTGATGCGAGCGTCGCCCACAAGCGACACGTCCGGAGTGCGGACCTTGCCCTGTTCGGCCGGATCGATGTCGGCGTGGATGATCTTCGCGTTCTGAGCAAAGGCGCTGACCTTGCCGGTGATGCGATCGTCGAAACGAGCACCGAGATTGATCAGCAAATCGCTTTGTTGCATGGCAGTAATGGCGGTGTAGTTACCGTGCATTCCAGGCATACCGAGGGCAAGACGGTGATCGTCGGGGAACGCCCCGCGAGCCATAAGTGTGGTTACGACATGGATGTCGCACAGTTCGGCCAGGTCTCTTAGCGCCGAGGCGCCGCGGGCCTTGAGAACGCCGCCACCGACATAAAGAATTGGACGGGTCGACGCAAGAATGAGTTCAGCGGCCCGACGAATCGACATCGGATCGGCCTGCATCACCGGGTGATAGCCGGCGAGGTCGACACTGTCGGGCCAGTACCACTGCATCTTGTTCTGCAGCACGTCCTTTGGCACGTCGATGAGCACCGGACCCGGTCGGCCGGTGGTGGCGATATGGAACGCCTCAGCCACGATGCGGGGGATGTCTTGAGCGTCCATGATGAGTTCGTTGTGCTTGGTCACCGAGCGGGTGATCCCAACGGTGTCGCACTCCTGGAATGCGTCGGTGCCGATCGCGCCGGTCGGCACCTGACCGGTGATGCACACCATCGGAATCGAATCCATGTAGGCATCGCAGAGCGGCGTCACCATGTTGGTGGCCGCCGGGCCCGAAGTCACCATGGCCACTCCGGGACGTCCGGTCACATGGGCATATCCCTCGGCCATATGGCCGGCACCCTGCTCGTGGCGTACAAGGATGTGGCGAATCGGGCTCTCCAGAAGCGGGTCATAGGCTGGAAGAATGCAGCCACCGGGGAGGCCGAAGATGACCTCGGTGTCGCACATTTCGAGGCTCTTGATGAGGGCTTGGGCGCCGGTCAGTTCCATAACAGGAAGTGTTCCTTCGTGAGGTGAGTCGAGAGTGAAACGGGAGTATGGGCAAGCGAACTGGTGAAACGAGGTGAAAGACGAACGGTGAAAAAAGAACCCGTGACAAACAAAAAACCTCCGGGGTTACCGGAGGTCGAGCGCACGCAGCGGGAAGCAGAGGCGTGTGCGCTCAGTGCCCTACTACAAGAATTGAAAGGATCATTTTCACAACCGCGAGTATTGCAGATCACCCACGAAATCGCAAGCGGACCGGTAACGTCTGACTCCGTGAGCAGTACGAGCCCGGACGTGTCCACTATCGACGTTGGAGCGGCCTACCGAGGGCTTCGTTTTCGGGTCCAGGAGCTCGTCGCCGAACTTGGGCCCGACGAGTGGGAGCGAGTGGTGCCCCACTGTCCCGAGTGGACGGTTCGCCAAACGCTCGCCCATCTCGCCGGTGTCGTCGACGATGGGATCAACAACAACATGCTCGGCGTCACGACGCCCCCGTGGACCCAAGCACACCTTGATAAGCGCGCAGAGAAGACGGGTTCCGAGATCGGGGAAGAATGGGCGACATACGCGCCGTTCGTCGAAGCACGGGCGACCCAACAGGGGATGCGCCTGTCGCAATTGGTATTCGACGCAGTCACCCACGAACACGATCTCCGGTTCGCCCTCAATCACGCGGGCGCTCGTAACAGCGACGCCGTCGCGTCGGACTCGGTTTTCTGGCCTCTCGATTCGAGGCGAGAGAAGGCGGCTCACCAATACAGATCATCGCCGACGGGGCGCCGGTGTTTGACACCGCAGCCACGGCCGACAAGCCAACCCTCTCGGCCACAACCTTCGACGTGATCCGCTCATTCGGCAGTCGGCGAACCGCCGAGCAGATCCTCGCTCTGGACTGGTCCTCCGACCCGTCCGCCGTACTCCACCGACTGGTGCCCTTTGGCTTCCCCGGCACCCCGATCAGCGAGTAGTCGCCGCCACGAACGTCGGGCCAGCGAGCAGAAGCGTTTCGTCGATCCACTGCGCCTCAGGCATCGGTCGAGCAAAGAGAAACCCCTGCGCCGCCGGGCACGAAAACGATTGCAGCACGTCGCGCTGGCCTTGCGTCTCCACTCCTTCGGCCACCGTTTGCAGACCGAGGGTGTTGGCCATGGTGACAACGGCAGCCACAAGTGCGGCAGCCTGACCATCGGTGTCAATACGTTGCACGAAGCTTCTGTCGATCTTCAGCACGTCGACCGGGAGATCCTGGAGCGAAGCGAGCGAGGAATAGCCAGTTCCGAAATCGTCGATGGCCAACTGAATGCCGGACCGCTGAATCTTCTGCATAAGCCCTAGGAGCGAACGGTCGACAAGCTGCGATTCGGTGATCTCGAAACGAACTTGGGCAGGAACTAGCCCAGCCTCACTCAGCGCGTCGGCCACCATGTCAACGAAACGAATCTCCTGCAGTTGCGGGGCGGCCACGTTGACCGACACATAAAACAGCTCGTCGACTGCGCCCGAGCGACTGAGTCGGCCGAGGGCCGCCGTTGCCCGACGCAAGACCAGTTCGCCAAGCGCGCATATCAACCCAGCTCGCTCAGCAATCGGAATGAAAACATCGGGACCGATCATCTCGCGATCAGGGTGGGGCCACCGAACGAGCGCTTCCGCGCCGATGCGTCGACCCGAGGGGAGATCGATGATCGGTTGGAACCACACATCGAGGGCGCCGGTCTTGATCGCAGTCTCAAGGTCCGACCGGATCACTGCGTCTCCGTGGGCCTTTTGGCCCATTCCCTCATCGAAGCGTTCGGTTTCTCCCGGGCCACGCTGTTTAGAGCGGTACATCGCAATGTCCGCCCGGCGTAAAAGGTCGGCGCTCTCTATCGCGTCGGCACCGGGCACGAACAACGAAATGCCAACCGAGGCCGAGACGGTGAACTCACGATCATCGATCACGAAGGGAACACGCAGTGCTGCGTGAATCTTTTCCGCCAACTCATCGACCTCCTCGGCGCTGAGATGCCCCGAGCGCATGACGACGAACTCATCGCCGCCCAATCGGGCCACGAGGTCACCCCAATTGCAGATCGAACGCAACCGTTCACCGAACTGCCGCAGGAGATCGTCGCCGGCAAGGTGTCCGTAGCCATCGTTGACCAACTTGAAATCATCAAGATCAAGCAGGAGCAGTGCGACCGCTTCGCCGAGACTCTTCGCCCGCTCCAGGTCTTCCTCCAAACGTCGACGCATCACGGCGCGATTGGCCAGCCCGGTCACCG
>JAYVSS010000016.1:0-23085 GCA_043775075.1 Acidimicrobiia bacterium | reverse complement strand
GACCATCAGTCCCGCCCCAAGTCTCGTCGTCCACCTCAACGATTACCTCAACGAGCACCACCGTTCCTATTGCCGGCCCCCGACTCCCGCCGCCGACCGACGATCGTTCGTGGACGCTCACCTTCGCCGGAGATACCCTCCTCACCAGGAGAATCGGAGATGCGGTCAATCCGTTTGCCGGCATACGCCCCCCGCTGGCGGACTCGGATCTCGCCGTGGTGAATCTCGAAACAGCGATTTCCACGCGGGGCCGGGCCCAGGTCAAAGAGTTCACGTTTCGGTCGGCGCCGTCGTTCGCCGACCGACTCGATGCTGCAGGCATCGACGTCGTTTCGCTGGCCAACAATCACACGCTCGACTTCGGGCTCGACGCCCTCCAGGACACCCGTGACAACCTTGACCGCGTCGAGGTCGCGCACGTGGGCGCTGGCTCAAGCCTCGACGAAGCACTCCAGCCCGCCGAGTTCACTATGAACGGGACCGCCGTGGCCGTGCTCGGCGCGAGCCAGATCATCCCTAATAAGTCCTGGCCGGCCACGGATACTCGCGGCGGGGTGGCGTCGGCGGGCAAGCACGCCGTCGACCGACAGACCCTACGACTCCTCGCCGCCGTGCGTTCGGCCCGGACAACAAACGACGTAGTCGTGGTCATTCTGCACTGGGGAATCGAAGGCGACCCGTGCCCATCCGCGGTCCAACGTCAACTGGCGAGAATGCTGCGCAACAACGGGGCCACGGCGGTACTCGGCGCCCATCCGCACATGCTCCAGCCGATCGTTCACGATCCCATCGTCTCGGGACGCACCGATCGAGACGGCGTCATCGCCTATTCGCTCGGCAACTTCATCTGGGATCCGCGAGGCGGGGCCACCGCCGATACCGGAACCCTGGAGCTCAAGTTCGACGGGCCTGCGGTCGTCGCTATGACCTTTCACCCCCATCGGCTGAACGCCAACGGGTGGGCACAGGCGGTGGACCCGTCCAGCGTTCCGGGCCGATCAATTTCGGCTCGCGTGAGTCGCGCCTGCCCCGGCGCCCAAGGCACCGCAGCTTTCTGAGGGTCAGGTGCTCGTACCGTCGTTTCCGAGCACACTCGATCCGCGCACCAGCGTCCCGACCGCGTCGTCCACTCCGCCAGACTGCGTCCATGGACAAACGGGACTCGAACCTCTCCGTCGGAACGATCGTCGGCGCGTTCGTCGCCGTGCTCATTGGCTTTTGGCTGATCATCCGGGTTCTGCGAGCCCTCTTTTGGCTCCTTAAAGTCGGCCTGGTCCTCGGCCTCATCGTCGCCGCCGTGATCGCCATCAACCGAGCGACGTCGAAGAAGAAGTAGGCCTCCGCGGTGGCTCTGGACTAGCTCACGACGTTCGGGACTAACTCACGACGTTCGGGACTAGCTCACGACGTCGTAAACCGGTCCAGACCAGAATTTCGGGCGGAACGGGACCCGCGCCCTACGACAGAGCGCGACGGACGAAATCCATGCTCGAAATCGTGGAGAAATTGCGGATGCGCTCACGATCGCCGGGCATCTTCATTTCCTCCACGTGCTCGCCGTCGGGCGTGACCAGACCAACGAACACCGTTCCCACCGGCTGACCGTCTTGCTCGGTCGGTCCCGCCACTCCGGTGATCGCCACGCCGACATCGGCACCAAGCACGCGGCGCGCCCCTCGGGCCATTTCCACCGCCGCCGCCGCCGAAACGACCGGCCCCTCGGCCACGCCGAGGAGATCGAACTTGACCTCGGAGGCGTAGCTCACGACGGCACCGCGAAACCAGTTCGACGCCCCTGGCACGGCGACACAACGCGACGCCACCATCCCCCCGGTCACCGACTCAGCCAGACCCAGCGTCCATTCCCGCGCCACCAGCAGCTCCCCGACGACGGACTCCATCGTGGCGTCGTCCACCCCAAAGATGAGGTTGCCGAGGATGGCCCTCACCTCTTGCTCTTCGGCATCGAGAAGAGCAAACGCCTCATCGGCGGAACCAGCCTTCGCCGTGATCCGAACCTTGATTCCTTCGATACCACTGGCCAGAAAGGCAATCGTCACGGACGGCGCGCCAGGGCGATCGAGGGCGTCGAGTCGGTCGGCGATCCGCTCAGCCAATGTGGACTCGGCGATGCCCCACGTGCGCAGAACCCGGCTACGGATCGTCGCCACCTCACCGCTGCGGGCAATCAGGTCGGGCACAATCACCCTCTCCACCATGTCTCGCATCTCATAGGGCACCCCGGGCACGGCGTAGATGACTTTCTGGCCCACCGGGCAGATGAGCCCCGGGGCCGTGCCTCGCGTTTGCTCGATGATTTGGGCCCCGACGGGAACGTCCCCCTGGCGAGCATTGTTGTCCGACATCACTCGGCCACGAGAGGCAAACATGGTGCGGATGGTGTCCACCAGATGATCTTGGCGAACGAGGTCAACGTTCATCACTACGGCGATCGCCTCGCGGGTGATGTCGTCCTGGGTGGGCCCCAACCCGCCGCAGCAGATCACTGCGTCGCTGCGGGAGAGCGCGATACGAAGCGCACCGACTATTCGATCGAGGTTGTCGCCCACCTTGGTTTGGAAGTGCGAGTCAATCCCCGCGGCAGCGAGCCGCTCGCCCATCCACGACGAATTCGTATCGACGATCTGGCCCAGCAGTAGTTCGGTTCCGACGGCAACGACTTCACAACGCATGGGTACGAGCATGGCATCTGTGCTCGTCGCCCGGGCCCCGCCGACGGGCCTGGACGGTAGCCTGGGGTTGTGGGTCTCCTCAATCGATCATTCAACGACGCCAAGCCGAAACGCTCGCGTCCGCCCCGGGTCTACCTGGACCGGGAGGAGACCAAGCAGACCATGCGGCTCAAGCCGTTCGAGCGCAACATTCTCTACCTCGCGGCGGCGTATTGCGCGGTGGCCATGACCCTTGTGCACGTGTACTCGACGGGCAAGCATCCCCTGTGGTGGCTGGGCGTGAGCTATGCCCTCGTGGCCGTACTCGTTGTCCTCACGTGGAAGACCAACCGTATGTTTGCCGGTATCGGCGCTGTGCTCTGCGTGTACGGGCCAGCGTGGGGAAAGTACGTCATCTTCGCCACGCCGCTCTTTGCACTGATGCTATGGCTGACCTTTCGCATCTCCACCGACCGTCGCAAGTTCATTGATGACCGCATGCAGCGGAAGGACTACGGCGTCGATCCTCGCACTGCCGCGGACCTCGCTCGCAAGGCCAAGAAGGCCGCCGCCAGCGGCACGGTGGCCACCCAAACAACGACCGGCAAGCCGCTTGCTCCCGCCTCAAAGCGGTACACCCCGCCGAAGTCAAAACCCACGGCCACGACCAAGAAGTAAGTACGCTTAGGTCACTCGGGACGTGGAGGCGACGACTCGGGGGCGACGGGCGTCGAGCAGGTATTGCGCCCCGCTCACGAGAGTGAGGACAACGCTCACAATCAACAGGATCTGCCCAATCCATGATGCATGAGTGCCGACCCAGGGCATGATCGAAAAGCCCACGGCGCTCTGTTGGGTGAAGGTCTTCCACTTCGCCGATTGACGGGCCGGAATCGACACGCCCTTCGCGCCGACGAACATGCGGTACATCGTGATCGCGACTTCGCGCACGGCGATGAGCGCGACCCACGGCCAGGCGTAAACACCTTTGACCACCAGCACCACCATGGCGCCAAGCGACATGAACTTGTCCGCCAGCGGATCGAGAAACGCCCCTGAACGAGTGGTGCCAAACCGACGAGCGAGAATCCCGTCGAAGTAGTCCGTCCAGCAGAGAACAAACCAAAGCGCGAACGTGCCGACGTCATAGAGCAGCGATGCCATAAGCACGAGCACCACCGGAGTAAGCGCCATGCGCACCACGGTTAGGGCGTTCGCCGGGGTGACCCAGGCGCTCGGGTCAAATCGTGGAACCCTGGCCGACACGACCCCACGTTCTTTCGGTGGCGAATCGACGCCGGGCGGTGGCATCATCGTCATGTTCTACCGCAGCGCGCCGGCCGCCAAGGGGGCACCGACGGCTTCCCGGTCGTGTTCGAGCGCGATGGCCGTCAGGTCCGGTCCGATCGCTGAGGTCACCCGCACCGAAACAAACGTTCCGGGCACAAGGTCAACTGGAACGTGTACTTCGCCGTCGATCTCGGGTGCCTCACGGAACGTGCGGCCAATGCCCGGACGGTCCACCAGTACCTCGACGTTTTCGCCGATGAGGGCATCGCGCGACTGCGCGGTGATGGCGTCCTGCATCTCGGTGAGCTCGGCCAGACGCTCACGCACGAGGGCGTCAGGAACTCGTCCGTCGAGATCGTACGCATACGTACCGTCTTCTGGTGAGTACGAGAAGAAGCCACACCAATCGAGGCGGGCGTCGCGGACGAACGAGATCAGCTGATCGTGATCCTCCTCGGTCTCGCCGGGATACCCGACGATAAAGTTCGACCTGAACGCGGCCTGCGGTTCACGGGCACGAATGTCCTCGATGCGACGAAGGAACCGGTCACCATCGCCCCACCGACGCATTCGCCGAAGCAACGGCTTCGACACATGCTGCAACGACAAATCGAAGTACGGCGCATTGGTCTGTGTACATATGACGTCGATCAAGGCATCGGTGAGGTCGCTCGGGTAGAGGTAGAGCAACCGCGTGCGGGGGACACGGGCGGCGACTTGCGCAACGAGCGAGACGATCGAACCGGCACCCAATTCACCGGGCCGATCCTTGCCATACGACGCCAGGTCCTGGGCGACCAACACGATCTCTTGCACGGCAAGGGCATCGACTTCTTCAAGAATGGAGGCGACATCGCGGCTGCGTTGCGGGCCACGAAACGACGGAATCGCACAGAACCCACAGGACCTGTCGCAACCTTCGGCAATCTTCACATACGCCCACGGCACCGCCGACTTCGGACGGGGCAGATTGAGGAGGTCGAACGCCGGGATGGTTTTTTTCTTGCCGAGGGCGATGGGCACTCCTCTGGCCATCGGGACCCCCGCAGCCACGTGATCGTGATCGTGTTCGCCGGTCAAGGCGCCACCAAAACCGACAACACGGTCGACTTCCGGAAGCGCCTGCGCCAACTCGTCGCCGTATCGCTCGGCCATGCATCCCGTGACCACCACACGGGCACCGGCTTTACGGCCGTCGACGAGGGCCAGGGTCACGTCGATGGATTCCTGCCGGGCCGTTTCGATAAATGCACAGGTATTTACGAGAACGAGATCAGCGTCGGCCGCCGATGTGGCCGGACGCATCCCGTCCGCCAGCAGTTTGCCCGTGAGCTTGTCGGAATCAACCTGATTCTTCGGACACCCGAGCGTCTCGATCCAGAAGCGTTCAGACACGGTCGACCACGTTACCCGCCGGGGCCCCGGGACCGGCCCCTCACCATGCGCCTCGAAGACTTTCTCGCGGCAAACCTTTTGCGACTAAACGTTGCAATAACGTCCGCTCGCTGTTCGAGCCATCACTGCGCTTGTTCATGGACTGGGCAACGAATCGGTGACGGTTACCTCCGCTGATCCTTCCGTACCCAAGGATCCGACGGTACGTTGACACAACACCGCTCAACGTCGCCGACATCGTGATGGCGGGAATACTGGAGCAATGGTCTCTCCGTCTTCGCTCGTCCAACGTCTTCAGGTTGCCGAACTGACGGCAGCCGAACGGCGGGTGGCCGATGTGATGCTTCGCCACCCAGACATGCTGGCGTTCGGAACGGTGGCCGAAGTTTCGGCTGCTGCCGAAACCGGCGGGGCCACGGTGATGCGCCTCGCCACGAAGATCGGGTTCTACGGCTTCCGGGAGCTGCAAGATGCGGCGCGGGAAGAACTCAGCCGAAAGCTCCGTCCGGCGGCGGCACGGGTGCGCCTCGCCAGCGCCGGCAACGATCCAGTTGAGCGAGCGCTGGCCACCGAGATCGCCAACGTGCAGACCAGTCTCGGCGCAGTGACCGCAAAGAACCTAAGGGCCACATCGGAGCTGCTGCTGCGGGCCACTCGGGTGGCGGTGATCGCCAGCGATGCCGCCACAGGCGTAGCCACGGACTTTGCCGGCCAGCTCTCCATGGTTCGACCCGACGTCGTGCATACCACGGGGACGGCGGCGGCGTTGGTCCGGTCGTTGGCCTGGCTGAGCCCGAAAGACGTGCTCTTCGTCGTTGATATTGCGCGCTACGAAAGCGCCGTGGTGGACGTTGCGCAGCAATGCCGGTCCTCACGGGTTCCGGTCATTTCCGTCAGCGACTCACCGCTGTCGCCGATCGCCGTCGACGCGACGCGTTCGTTCATCGTTTCCACCGATGGCTCAGGTCCGTTCGACAGTTTCACCGGCGTGCTTTGTGTCACCAATTTGCTGGTGGCGGAGTGCGTTACTCAACGAGGGGCTGCTGCATCCACCCACCTTGACCGGCTGGAAGAGACGTGGAGCGATCTGTCGGCGCTGACCGAGGAGTAGATCTTCACGAATGGTTCATCCATTCCCAACTTGATTGTTTTCGGAATGTTTGTACCATAGAGGGTATGGAAACCATGACCCTGCTCGACGAGGTACGGCACCAGCCGATGACCCTTGACCATGCCACGAGGGCCGCCATTGACGAGGCACGAACGGGGATTGCTTCCGGTGCTCTGCTGATTCCGAACATGGCGATCGGACACATTCCCCCCACCCCTGCATCGATCGCAGTGTTGGCGAAACCGGATCGCACGAGCGAGCGCACCCTGCTGGGCGTGGCGTCGATGCTCGGTGAGCCCGTCGGCTATGCCCAGGAGCACGGTGGCGACATCGTGCAGGACCTGTTCCCCCTGGCCTCGTCGGTCGGCCGCCAGCTCTCCACTTCGTCCGGCGTCGAACTGGCCTTTCACACCGAGACGGCGTTTCATCCCCACAAACCCCGCTTCCTCCTTCTGCTCTGCCTCCGGGGCGATAACGCCGCAGCGACCACGCTGTGTTCCGTCAATGATGTGATTGCCCTCCTCCCAAGGGCCACTGTGGCCATCCTTCGCCAGCCTCGCTTCCGGTGCGGCGTGGACGAATCGTTCGGGCCCGGTTCAGCCCATCACGATGGCCCGGCATGGCTCACACCGGCGATGCCAGTACTACGCGAACACATCGACGCAGCGTTCGAGTTCACCTTTGACGGCGAGCTCACGATCGGCATTGATAGTGAGGCTCAAGCGGCGTTGAGAGAAGTCCGGCGAGCGATCGAAAGCGCGCGTACGTCTTTGACGCTGGCCGCCGGTGACCTACTCATCATCGACAACCAACAGGCGGTGCATGGCCGTAATCCATTCACCGCCCGCTTCGATGGGACTGATCGCTGGCTGCAACGTAGCTTCGTCGTGGACGACCTCGTTCCCAGCGCCAACGAGCGCGATGGACGAGTCATCACCACCCGCTTTGCTTGAACCGCGCCTACCGCGGCGCACGTTTGTAGGTCAGGAGAACTGTGTTGTCGTTGAGCCGGTCCATGCCCTCCAGCGCAAAACGAACGTCGATCACGTGACCGTTACCGGTGAGTCTCACACCGCTGCCGAACACCAGCGGCTCGATGGTGACGGCAAGTTCGTCGATCAAATCCTCCGCCAGCAGCGCGCCATACAGCTCTCCGCCGCCGAGGATGCAGCATCGTTGATGTTTGTCTGCGCGCAGACGATCGATGACCGACTGCAGGGGCTCGTTGGTGAACTCCAATTTCCCCGCCACCGCATCGTCAGCGAAACGCTCGGTGTCCCGGGTCCAGACGACACGTCGGCGCGCCGTCGTGGGGAGGGAACGCAAGATTCCCGGCCGACTCGATCGGTACGTCTGCCCACCCATGATCGACACATCACAAGAGGCCATGGTGGCGTAGAAGTGGGTTTGGTCCTCGGGCGACGCCCAGTGATCGGTGCCGCCGTCGTCGTGCTTGGTGATATATCCGTCGATACTTGAAACGACTACAGAGATGACGTGCATGGTCATCACGCTTCCTGTCCGACGAGGCGCAGTCCTACGGTTGGCCACTGCACGGCAATCAGGTTTCCAATGGCCGACTGCGTTATAAAGGCAGTACGCATATCATCTCCACCGAATGCGATATTGGTGGTCATCGGGTCAAACGCGCTCGGCGGCATGGCCACGTGATGCACATCACCCATTGGTGAAATCACGGTGATCCCGCCCCGAACCAGGGTGGCCACACAAACGTTTCCGTCGCCGTCCACGGCGAGCGAGTCCAATAACTGCATACCGGGAAGCCCGGCCAGACAGCCTCGGTCGGGCCCCGGTTCGCCGATCTCACCGGGGCCCACCACCGGCCGATAAAACACCCGTCCGGTCTGGGTCTCCGCCCAGTAGACAACGTCGCCAGCAGGAGAGAGCCCAATGCCGTTCGGCCCGTCCGCCGGGAAGACCACTTCACGACACGATGAGCCGTCAAGCAGGGCGTAATGAATACCGGTGCGATCGCTTTCGCGCTGGCCGCGAGTGCCGTGGTCGGTGAACCACATACCGCCGTGGGCATCCAGCACAAGATCGTTCGGGGCCCTCAGCGGCACCGAGCTTCCGTCCGCTGCGGTGCTGTGGCTGTACAGCGTGGTGAGCGTTCCGGTGGCGAGATCGGCTCGCTGGATCGACCCGCCGACCCAACTCGTTGGCCGGGGACCGGGATACAGATACGGCCCGCGCTGAAGCCATTCGAAGCACCCACCGTTGTTGCAGATGTACACCTCGCCATCGGGGCCGAGCGCAGCGCCGTTCGGCCCCCCCGGCACCTCGACCGCAGTCTCCACCGACGACCAGCCGCCACCATCGGTCGGCCGCACCCGAGCCAGTCGCTGGCGAGCGATCTCGACGAACAACACGGAACCATCCGGGCACCACACCGGCCCCTCGGGAAAGCGAAGTCCCGCGGCCACGAGCTCGAACTCTGTCAACTCCACATCACGCATCTCCATTGGACCGACACTACCGACTCACTCGGAAACAGTGACCGAGACCTCTCCGGCGTCACCAAAACAGCAGACGAGCCGTCGGAGACGATTGCGCCTCGTTCCGAGAGAACCGATCGTGCGCAGTTTCGGTACGTTTCGAAGTCATCCACTACCGCCCGGGTGGAAACATGCTCGAAACACAAAATTCATATTGACGGGCGTTCAAAGCCGGCTCATAGTGCAGTCAGCTTTCAGACTCGCAGTGGACGAAAGAGGGGCCTGGGGGATGCGGCGAACTCAGCTCCGCACACTCGCCGATTGCTTCACCCGCGGAGACGGACCAAGGAGAGCAATGAACAAGAACCTGACACGACGATTCACCCTTGGGCTTTCGGGCCCAGTGGTTATCGCAACACTCTTCCTCGGGGCGGCTGCAGTCGCCGCCCCGACACCGGGCGTGAGCCCTTCGTCGGTCGTCGCTACCGGGAATCCCGGCGACACGATCACCGTCAACAAGTCAGTAGTGACACCGGCGATCCCACCCAAACCGGACATCGTGTTCCTCGCCGACACCACCGGAAGCATGGGGGGAGCTATCGCCAGCGTAAAGACCGGCTCGACCGGCATCATGAACCTCGTCGTCGCGTCCCAGCCCGACGCCCAGTTCGGCGCCGCCAACTACAAGGACGATGAACGCACGTCCCCCTACGTATATCGACTCGACCAGGCGATCACCCCAACAATCGCGTCGGCGCAGGCCGGCATCACCAGCTGGGTGGCGAGCGGCGGCGGCGACGAGCCGGAGGCGCAATTGAACGCGCTAACGCAGATTGCGACCTCACCCACCACCGGATTTCGCCCCGGATCCTCCCGCGTGGTGGTCTGGTTCGGCGATGCACCGGGCCATGACCCCAGCCTTGTCGCTACGGAAGCAACGACCACCGCCGCCTTGGTGGCGGCGAACATTCGGGTGATTGCCGTGTCGACCGGCGCCAACCGACTCGATCTCACCGGCCAGGCGACCCGCATCACTGCGGCCACCGGCGGCCAACTGGTCTTGGGTGTGAACGACGCCTTCGTCGCCACGGCGATCCTGTCGGCGCTGAAGAACCTGCCGGTCACGATCACGACGTCGATCACCTGCACCTCTGGGCTCAGCTTGACGCTAGCGCCCATCGGACCGCAGACGGTCACCAGTGGCACCACGCAGAATTACGTCGAGACCATCACTATTCTCGCCGCCGCCCCCGCTGGCTTGCAGAGCTGCCAGGTCGACTTCCTGCTCAACGGCGTCCTGCAGACCGGGTTCACCGAGACGGTGACGATCAACCGCAACCCGGTGTGCACGGCCGTGACTGCCGGGCCCAACCTCTGGCCGCCGAATCACAAGCTGAAGACCATAACGCTGACCGGAGCGACTGACCCAGACGGCAACGTCCTTACCTACAGCGTGACGGGTGTTACGCAAGATGAGCCCACCAACGGGCTCGGAGATGGCGATACTCCCATCGACGCCGTGCTCGGCACCGGCCCCACCCTGCAGGTGAGGGCGGAACGCAGCGGACTTGGTGACGGCCGGGTCTACCGGATCGCCTACACCCTGACGGATGGACTTGGCGGGTCGTGCTCGGGTGTGGCTACCGTCGGCGTGCCCCATGACCAGAGCCCGGCCGGCTCGACGCCGATTGACTCGGGAGGCATATTTGACAGCCTGGTCTGATCGACAACGGTACGTAACGCAGAGAAGTGGGGGGTCGCCTGAGGGCGGCCCCCCACTTGCGTTGGACGCACGGCCGTCGTGGGAAACAGTGGCGGAGCGAAATAGAAGCTCACTACGACTGAAGCCGCCGAGTGCGTGGCTGGCGTGGAGAATTACCGACGAGTGACCGCTGGTGGTCGGCCACGATGGCCCGGTGCTGGCTGTTGGGTCAGACACGCTTTGCTAGGTAGATGATCAACAGGATGATGAGGACTGTTACGAGAAGACCGCCACCGATGTACATGGCTGCTCCATTCTGTTCGGGTTAGGCGCAAGTTGCGCACGCTCATCTCTACCCGCCGGCCGAAGGGTTGAAACGCCCTAGCTCAAGAGCTCAGGCCGGTACTCGAAGTGCATCGAATCGAAGTGATACCACTTCGCTCCCCAGATGAACCCGTGACGTTCAAACACCGCAGCGATCTCACACGGAATCCGGTTGGCATACTTCTTCACGCCGTCCCCGCTCCACCGCCAATAGTCCGAGTACTTCGTGTTCACATCAACGGCAATCCCAAAACTATGCATACTTAGGACATTCTCACCGGCAATCCTTCGCCAGAAGAAACTCCCGCCCGGCGGCGTCAGATACTTCTTCAACTCAGGCAAACCAGCCAATTCTTTGGCCACCGCGGCGAGTTGCGCGTCGACCCCGTTGATGGTGGTCACCCGCATCGTCGAACCGAACCACGGCACGCTCGTCAGATTCTTGGCCACCCCCGCGCTCGTGCCGCCGTACATCGCCCGAAAGAACAACTCATGGCGCAATCGCCCGGGATCTTCGTCAACCGCCGGCACCGCAGCGGGACATCCCACCGGATATCGAATCGACAGCTGGTCTCCGAGGGTGGCGCCGGCCATCCGTGACTCCAACGGGCCGGTCGAGACGGTTGTACTCAGGGCGACGGTTTGACCACGTACGCGCAGACCGCCGTTGGACTCGACCTGCACGAAATCGGGGTACGCCGCCACCAGACGACGACCGATTTGTGCCGCCGTCAGCGCTGCGCCGTCGGCTCTCGAAACGGGTGTCGGGAGCAGTACCGCGCTCGACGCCGCGACCACGAGCACAAGGACCTGCAATCGAGCTGAGCGAGTAGAGAAACGCACAGGCACCTCCTTACGCCGTGAGCACGAGCCCGGTCGTGTCGGGCTCCACAATCAACGATCGCCCCGTCATCCCCACGCTGGCCAACGTCGCCTCGCCCGCCGCTCTTACCGCCTCAGCGGTGGAACGATCGCATGGCGCCAGCAACGTGGGACCGGCCCCCGACCAGCACGATCCGAGCGCTCCGGCATCCGTAAGCGCGCGTAGCAGTGGAACGGACTCGGGGTAAAGGGCAGTTCGTTGTTGTTGGTGCAACCGATCGTCGAAGGCCGCCGGCGTAAGCCGCGATCGATCGGCCAAACCGGCAATCAACGCTCCCATGCGGCCAAGGTTGAACACGGCGTCGCCGAGCGGCACGTTCGTCGGAAGCACCCCGCGCGCATCGCGGGTGGAGAGGTGACGATCCGGAATCACGACCACGAACGTGAGCGCCGGATCGAGCGGCAGCCGATTGGCGACGACCCGCCCGTCGATCAGCGTGCCGCTCACGAAGCCGCCGAGAACGCCGGCGGCGGCGTTGTCGGCGTGACCTTCGTGCAACGCCACCACGGTGAGCGGATCGGGATGTCCGCATGCCGCAACCACCGCCACGGCGAGCGAGGCCGACGAGCCGAGACCCCGCGAGACCGGAATTTCACTCGTGACTTCGATGCGCAGTCGATCGTGTCCGAGCACGTGCCGAGCCATTTTTGCCACGAAATGATGTGGGTTGGTGGGAAACGAAGATCCTTCGCCCGACGACACGATCTCGAGGCGCTCGGCTGGTGCGACGATGACCTCCGTGTACAACGACAACGCTAAGCCGAGCGTGTCAAAGCCCGGCCCGAGGTTGGCCGACGAGGCGGGAACGCGCGCCTTCATCGGGTGATCGACCGGAACGTCGTGAACACGCAAAAACGAGGATTACTCGGGCCGCTTGCCACGGAGGGCTTCCAACTCTTCGACCGTCATCATGACCTCGCGGGCCTTCGACCCGGTTGACGGCCCAACCACACCACGATTTTCCAGCAGGTCCATCAATCGGCCAGCGCGAGAGAACCCGACGCGTAGCTTGCGCTGCAACATAGACGTAGATCCAAACTGGCTGCGAACCACCAACTCCATGGCGGCGTCAAAAAGATCGTCATCGCTCTCGTCTCCCCCATCGCCGCTCAACGAGGTCAACGCGTTACCGCTGAGCTCCGCCGACCCGCCGTAGGAAAACGCCGCTGAGCTGCCCGACAATGACAACGATGAAGACGACGACGACGACGACGACGACGATGACGACGACGACGACGATGACGACGACGACGAAGGTGCACCGGCGGGCGGATCAAGCAGCGGACCCGCGGCCCGTTGACCGACGTAGCCGGTGGTGAAATCCTTCGCCCCCATATCATCGGCGGCGTCCAACATCGGCGCCTCAGACCGCGAGTCCGCCACTTCTTGGGCCTGCCGATTCCAGAAGTTGACGATGCCTCGTACTTCGTCTTCACTGACGAAGTTGCCCTGGACTCTCGTGGCAATGTTCGACGAAACCGTGAGCATCAACATATCGCCCTGGCCGATAAGGCGCTCGGCGCCCGGTTGGTCAATGATGACCCGCGAGTCAACTAATGAAGACACGGCGAACGCAAACCGCGACGGCACGTTCGCTTTAATAAGTCCAGTTATGACGTTGACCGACGGACGCTGCGTGGCGATCACCAGGTGAATACCAACAGCGCGGGCTTTCTGAGCGATCCGACAGATCGCTTCTTCCACGTCTCGCGCGGCCACCATCATGAGGTCAGCAAGTTCGTCCACGACGACCAGGATGTAGCTCAGCTTGGTGTGCTTCACCGGGGGCAGCCCGATTCCACCAGCCGGATCATCGGCGTACGGATCATCGAGATCGCCCTTGGCCACCGCGGCGTTGTAACCACCAATGTCGCGGAAGCGCAAACGGGCGAGCATCTCATAGCGACGCTCCATCTCGTCGACCGCCCATGCCAGAGCGTTCGATGCCTTTTTCGGGTTCGTGACTACCGCCGTCAAAAGGTGGGGTAGCCCGTTGTACTGCGAAAGCTCGACCATCTTCGGATCGATGAGGATCATGCGCACCTCATCGGGCGTGGCCCGCATGAGGATCGACGTGAGCAGCGAGTTGATGCAGCTGGACTTCCCCGAGCCGGTGGTTCCGGCGACAAGCACGTGGGGCATCTTGCCGAGATCGACGCACACCGGCTTCCCATCGATATCGCGACCGATAGCAACAGTAAGTGGGCTTACGGCACTACGCGCTTCGGGGGTGAAGAGCACGTCACCCACAGCAACAAGTTGACGCTGTTGATTGGCCACCTCCACCCCGATGGCGGACTTGCCCGGAATGGGAGCGAGGATTCGAACATCAGCGGTGGCCATGGCGTAGGCAATGTCTTTGTGCAGTGCCGTGACCTTGGCGACCTTTACGCCGGGACCGAGTTCGAGTTCGTAACGGGTCACCGTCGGCCCCACGGTCATGCCGATCAGACGGGTTTCTACCCCGTGGGCGGCGAGCGCTTCTTCGAGAACGCGACCCTGAGCTTCCACTGCGCGCTTATCAATCTCCACCGGCTTGCCTTTTTTCAGCAGGGCACTCGGTGGTAACTTCCACACCACCGCAGGCGGTTCTTTCGGCCCCAATCCGGGCAACGGAACGGCGGCCACGGCGGGCTGTTCATCGGTCCAGATCGGCTCGGGAGGGAGCGTCACCTCCACCGGCTTCGGTTTGGCCGCAGCAACTGACGCATCTTCGGCGGCAGCCAGATCGATCAACAAGCCGGCGGCCTCGTCGACCTTCTTCTTACGAACCCGCTTCGGCTTCTCCGGCTCGCTCCCGAGCCCGTTGGGATTCCCCAAATCGTCGTATCCCGGCAGCAGGTAGTCGTTGTCCGTCTTCGGCGTCCGCCAACCGTCGCCCGGCCCTACCGCTCCGCCCGTGGGGTGCGTCGCCCGACGTTCGCGCATTGATATGCGCGCGGGTGAAGTTGGATGACGCCCCTTGGCCGAAGCACGCTCGTCTTGATCGCCCGTCGACCCGAGGGCAAAGAGAGACGACATGCCGCGCCGGGTAAGTGCGCCCATCGGCCGCATCCCGTCCGCTGTTCGATTCACCGCGTCCCGAACGCGCAAGCGGACCAAGATAAGTACACCGAGCATTCCGAGAACTGACAGCACTATGACCGCGCCCCACGTGGCCACCACGCTCTGCAGCGGCTCGCCGACAAGCATGCCGACGACGCCGCCGGCGCGGCGGAGCACCCGAAGGGGCGACCGAAACGCCGGGCCGTCATGGCGTAGATGAAGGAGTCCAGCAGCTGACAGCGTGACGAAGAGCGACCCGATGGCCACCCGGACCGGTTCTTCGCGCGGGCGGCCACGCACGAGCACGTAACCCACCGCAATCAGCGCCAGCGGCACCAGGGGCTTGGCCTCACCCATTACGGCGCCCGCCCCGCTACGAACGGCGCGGCCGAAGACACCGGTGAGGCCGAAGAACATTCCGAGACCCATCAGGAGCCCGAGGACGATGAGGACGAGGCCCCACACGTCGTCGGCCTGGCGCCCGAGATGCTCACCAAGGAATGCACGGGTCTGGCCAAACGTGCTGGCCCGACCAGCCGGACGGCGCGACAATGAGGACGAGGATGAGCGCGAACGTGCCCGAGTGGACGACGCCGGGCGTCGTTTGGTCGAGGCACTCGAGCGAGGGGAAGTTCGCTGAGAGGAAGCCACAGTGCTCCCGACCTTACCTGTCACCGCCCATGAACGATCGTTTTCCCGCCCGACGGCCACGAAGAGCGTTCGCCACGAGCGCCGACCACCCGCCCAGCGCCGCGCACCGGGACGCGCAGACCTCAGACTTCGATGACCACGGGCACGATCATGGGCTTGCGTCGAGTGCGCTCGCCGACGAAGCGTCCCGTTGCCAGGCGCACACAACGCTTCATCGCCTCGTGGTCACGGGCGCCGTCGGCAATGGCCTGTTCCAGCGCTTTGCGAATCACCGTGGCCGCCTCGCCCAGCAGGGTCTCGGCCTCGGGGGCGTAGACCCAGCCGCGGGTGATGAGCTCGGGCTCGGTGATAATCTGACCGTTGGTTTCGTCGATCGTCACAATGACCACGAGGACGCCCTCGTTAGCCAAAACTTTGCGATCGCGCAATACGCCCTGGCCGACGTCGCCGACGATCCCGTCGACGTACAGATAGCCGCTGGGCACCGACGGTCCGAACTCGATCCCCTTCGCCGTGATGTCCACGGTGTCGCCGTCTTCACAGATGAGAACGTTCGACGGTTTAATTCCCATATCCGTTGCTAAGCGCGCATGGTGAGTGAGCATACGGAACTCGCCGTGAATCGGAATGAAAAATTCCGGGTTGGCCACGGACAGCAGCGTCTTCAGTTCGCCCCGCTTGGCATGACCACTCACATGGACCTTCGCCAGTCCCGAGTGAATGACCTCAACGCCGAGTTGACAGAGGCCGTTGATGACCTTACCCACGCTTGTCTCATTGCCAGGAATGGCATGGCTGGAGAGAATCACGGTGTCGTTGTCGCCGAGTTTCACGAACCGGTTCTCCCCCGCCGCCATAGTGGAGAGCGCCGACATCGGCTCACCCTGCGACCCGGTGGAGAGAATGAGCACGCGGGAAGGATCGTGATCGCCGAGCTTCTCGATCTCGAACAGATCCTTGTCGCTAACCGTGAGCTTGCCCATTTCCCGAGCGATCTGCAGGTTGCGCTTCATCGAACGACCAAGCGTGGTGACCTTGCGGCCCGACGCGATACCGGCATCAATGATCTGTTGCACGCGATGAATATGGGACGCAAAACACGCCACGATGACGCGGCGTCCATATTGGTCGCGGATGATGTCGCGAACGTACTTGCCGATCACCCGCTCGGACTCGGTGTACCCGTCGACCTCGGCGTTGGTGGAATCACCCATCAGCAGCCGAATGCCGTGGTTACGGGAGATGGCGCCAATCTGCGAAAGATCCGTGGTGCGACCGTCGATCGGAGTGAGGTCGAGCTTCCAATCACCGGAATGCATGATGACGCCCTGGGGGGTATGGAAGGCCACGGCGATGGAGTCAGGCACCGAATGCGAAACCGGGATGACCTCAACATCGAACGAGCCGATCATCCGACGCTCGCCGTCGACGAGCGGATTGAACGATGTGCGACCGACGAGCCCCGCTTCTTCGATTCGCCCGCGCGCCATATTCAGCGTGAGCTGGGTGGCGTACAGCGGGAACGAAATGTCGCGCAAAAGATACGACAGCGCGCCCACATGGTCTTCATGACCGTGGGTGAGGATGGCGCCGTCGATACGGTGGGCGTTGTCTCGTAGATAGGTGAAGTCCGGGAGCACCAAATCGATGCCCGGCATGTCCGAGTCGGGAAACATCAAGCCAACATCGACGAGCATGAGCCGTCCGTCGACTTCGATGGCACAGCAGTTCCGCCCAACCTCGCCGAGGCCGCCAAGGAAGATGACGCGAACGGTTCCCTGGGGCGCCGGTCCCACCGGGGCAAGGGCCTCCGCCACCGAGGCGGCGGTCGAACTCGGCTTGCTCACGAACCTGCCTTGAGGTTGGCATAGACCTGGCGGGCTCGATCTTCCAAACCATCGGGCTCACCGTCCATCGGTGGTCGGCAATGGCCGACAGCATGCCCGAGCGTGCGCAGCATGGCCTTCGTCGGTTGAGGATTCGGGTTGTCGTCTCCCGTTTCGAAGAGGTACGACTCGATGAGGCGAGCGTTGACCAAACGGGCCCGATCCACATCGCCCTTTTTGAACGAGGTAATCATTTCTTTGTGCTCGGCCGCCGACCAGGCCGTGGCCACACCAATGACGGCACTTCCACCGATTGCCAGCAACGGAAGCGTGGCGTCGTCGTTGCCGCTAATCAGCTCAAACCCAGCCGGGGCCTCAGCCATGAGACGAGCCGACGAAGAAACGTCGCTGGCTGCATCTTTGACCGCCACGATGTTGGAGCACTCACGGGCGAGGCGCAACATGACGTCGTTGCTGATCTTTCGGCCGGTTCGAACGGGGATGTCGTACATGATTACGGGGAGCGTGGTGGCCGCCGCGGCAGCGCGAAAATGGCGCTCAATGCCGGCCTGCGATGGTCGGTTGTAATACGGCGTGACGGTGAGAACGCCGGCGCAGCCAAGGCCCGCCATTGCTTTTGTGAGAGACAGCGCGTGGGGGGTGGCATTGGAGCCGGCGCCGCCAATAACCGGAACGGTCACCGCTTCGCACACCGCCTTTATGAGGTCGAGCTGCTCCTCGTCGGTCAGCGTGGGCGCTTCACCGGTGGTTCCAGCGATCACCAACCCATCGTTGCCCTGCTCTACGTGCCACTTGGCCAGCGCCTGGGCGGCATCGAGGTCGAGGGCGCCGTTGGCGTCGAAAGGCGTCACCATCGCTGTTAGCACCTCACCGAAACGCGACATCAGACGCTCCGCCCGTCAACGGGCACAGCGGTGCATACTTCGCCTGGATTGAACATCAGATTTGTTCCTTTCCCCGGGTCGTCCCAGGGTTCGTCCGGCACTATGCCGGCATGAGTTACGCGTCTTCCGACGCACGTTCGATGTGCAATGAGGAGAGCAAGTCTTCATGCAACTCCATCCATACGGTGTGATAGGAGTCAATGATCGGCTTGGCAAACCACTCCTGGTTGCCCTTCTTTACCTTGTCTAACGCGGCCTGCAGCCGCGGCTGGTAATGGTGGAAACGGTCCAGTGAGGCCGAAAGCACGGTAGCGATCGGCGTGACCCCGGTATGGACGTCGGCCAATCGCTTGATCACGCCTGCGTCGTATTGGCGGTCACTGTGATCATTCAGGGTATTGCGGTCAAGGTCGCGCACCTGCCAGGCGGTACACACGGCCAGAAGATCGGCGTTGAGCAAGAGAAAGTGCTCGTAGCTCCTTTGCATCATGGCCTGGGCACCGCTCGCCGCCACGTCAGCCGCGGCCATGCGGACTTGCTCCTCCTTGCCTGCCGGAGTGAGGGCGTACCCCGAGATCCGACCACCCTCGAGATATTTCGCCAGCCCCTCCTTCACCAGTCCCTGAAGGATTTTGGTGACCGCAGGCGGCTTCATCCCGATCGCCGGACCGATTGCCGACGGTTCGGAGAAGCCCTTGAGCTTGCATCCATGGAGAACCAAGAAGCGCTGGTCCGAAGTGTGCGACATGGACACACATCTTATCGGGGCCCTTCGTCGGTGACCGAACCGAATCTGCGGCCGCCGGGCGGGGCCAGGCCGACAAGCCATCCAGCGACGGGGACAGGGGACGGGGCGGGGCGGATAGCGTCGGCCGAATGAAGGGCCACGTGGTGACCGGGAACGATGGGCGAACTCGATGCTGGTGGTGTGGCGACGACTCGGAGTACGTCAGGTATCACGATGAGGAATGGGGCCGACCGCTGCACGGGGAGGCCAAAGTCCTGGAAAAGCTTTGCCTTGAAGGCGCTCAGGCCGGCCTGTCTTGGATCACCATTCTGCGCAAACGGGATCGGTACCGCGAGGTGTTCGCCCACTTTGATCCTCCGACCCTGGCCTCCTATACCGACGCCGACGTGGAGCGCCTCCTTACCGACCCCGGCATAGTTCGCAATAGGGGCAAGATCGAGTCGGCCATCGGAAACGCTCGGGCGGCCGTGGCCATGCTTGATCGCGGCGAGTCGCTCGACGCGCTCTGCTGGTCATTTCAGCCTCCCCCGAGCACCAACTCCCGCTCGTCCAAGGACGAACTGGTGACCATGTGCCCGGAATCGGTTGCGCTGTCGAAGGAACTGAAACGTCGAGGTTTCCGCTTCGTCGGACCGACAACAATGTATGCGTTCATGCAATCGGCCGGAATGATCAACGACCATATCGATGGTTGCTGGGTCCGTAGTCGCTTGTAGATTGGACGGATGGGGGGTGTGCGCTGGTTGTCCGAAGATGAGCAGGAGGCATGGCGGTTATTCCTGCGGTTTTACCGGACGTTTGCCGACCGGCTCAATGAGGACCTGAGCCCCTTTGGTTTCGATCAGGCAGACTACGAAATCTTGGCGCTGCTCTCCGAAGCGCCACACCGCCAGCTTCGAATGTCAGAGCTGGCCGACGTCGCGGTGTTCCCCAACAGTCGGCTGACGTACCGCATCACCCAGCTGGTTCAACGCGGTTTCGTCGAGCGGATCAAGTGCGAGACCGACGGCCGAGGGTCGTTCGCCCACCTCACCTCCGTTGGCCTGGACGCGGTGGAGCGCCTCGCCCCAATTCACGTGGACGGAGTGCGTCGATACATGTTCGACCAGGTCTTGGAACCGGAACTTGAACAGTTCACGGCGTTCCTCCGACACGCACTACAACGACTCGATCCCGATTAAGCAAACGCGCTAGCAGGAGGAACGAGTCGCCTACTTCGTCGGGCCGCAACGTCTTCGATCCACCCAAAAAGGAGCACAAAAACAGCAAAAGCAAGCGCGCTTACAAGAAGGTACACAAGGAGATTTCCGTTCGCCCCGCCAACTTTGCGGCTTGCCGCGTTTCCCACGCCATTCGCCGGAAGTCCCCAAAGATACATGGTGAACGTTCGCTGGTTGATCCGACCGATAACCCCTTGGACGATGCCCGTATGACTGACGATCCACTGTCGTACCGGAGCCTGGGCAGCGAGAGCCAGCAGCATCCAAGCCGCCCCGACAAATAGGTGGGCCGATCGAGAGGCGTACAGCTCCTGCGTCCCCTTGTCTCGGATCG
Source organism: Acidimicrobiia bacterium (assembly GCA_043775075.1). GTDB lineage: Bacteria > Actinomycetota > Acidimicrobiia > Acidimicrobiales > JANYDT01 > JANLQX01. The sequence continues at coordinate 2,523 of JAYVSS010000016.1, read as the reverse complement.
GTTCGATAACGAAAGCGGTGACGATTCCGGCGGCGCCGAGTACGCCGGAGAGCGCGACCAATTTCCGCCATGACCACGTTAGTAAGCGCGAATAAGAAGGTCCGAGAGCGAAAAAGACCCCGAATTGACAGGCCGTGATGATGGACTCATCGACGCGCACGTTGTGCTTCTTCGTCAACCACAAACAAACGGCAAACCCGGCGAGCGGGACAAGCGCAATCGTCGCGCCGATACGTCGTTCAGAGCGGAACAACACGGGCGAAGCGAACACTAAGAGAAGGAACGCTCCGACGTACCAAAGCTGCCCCCAAAGGAACACTCGATCCTTCGATCCGATCGGCGCGAGGAGGGGAATGAACCAATGCCACAGCGTCGATGTGGGAAGTGTCGCTCCCGGGGCGCTGCTTCGCGCGTCGGTCACAGCCATGACACTAAGCGCGCTTACGGCATAAAACGCATAGGGCAGGGCGATGCGTCGGAATCGCCGAGCAATCACCTGGCGAGCGGGGCGCCGGCGAAGCATTTGCGCCGTAACCGCACCGCTCACGAAGAACACCTCGGGCATCCCCGGATAGATCCACATCACCCAAGGGAGGTAGACAACAGGGGGACGTAAAAGGGTGTGAAGGAGCACGACACGACAAATCGACACCGCCCGTAGGAGGTCGAGGAAAGAGTCACGTTGGCTGGCCGAGGCCGGGGGGTTGGCCTCATCTTCTCGAACCACAGGCGGCCAGTCTTGTCCAGCCCGGAGTCCTGCGTCGGTCTTTTGTGGTGACCCGCCGGCCGTCAGACGGCGAGTCCCAAGCGCAAGAACTGTTCGTGTGGCGCGTCGGATGCCCGCAACGCCGCATGGAGAAGTTCCGTCATCTCCCTTTCCAACGTCTCGCCTTTTGATGCACGATTCTCCTGCTCCTCGGGATCGATCCCGAGGTCGTAGGCGTGGTGACGGCCGATGATCTTTTCCGTGCCCGCCCACATCGGCAGCAGATCTCCGGCCGCGAACGGTTGACGGATGACAGGAATCGTGGATCCAGGCATGCGGTCGAGCCAGGCCCGCTCGTCCGGCTTGGGCAGATTGATAATTCCATTCACATGGACGGGCATCGACGACCATCGGTTTGACCACATCGAGAGCGGGAAACCGTCGCCCACCGGGGCCCGAGCGTATTTGCGCTGCCCATCGGTTACCTGCACCCAACATCCGTAGACACCACCGAGAGCCCACTCACGAATCGATGACGCCTCACCGGTGAGCAGGGGAATGAGCGACACACCGTGGATCCGGTGGTCCGGAGAAACATCGAAGACATCGCACAGCGTGGCGTGAAGGTCGACCGTTGTCGTAAGCGCGCCTACTTCACGAAGCGGAACCAGTCCCGGCCAGTGAATGAGTAGCGGAACATGGCCGAGCGGTTCGAATTGGGGAACTCTTGGTTTACCCCAAACGTCGCGCCCCTCACGCTCCTCCCCCAGATAATGGCCATGATCCGTGCACACAATGAGGGCCGTGGTGTCCCACAAATTTCCGTCATCAAATGCTCGCAGGATCTCACCGAACCAATGATCGATCATCGAGAGTTTAGCCCCGTAGTTCCCCCGAATCTGATGGCTCTCCCCTTCGGTTAGGAGACCTTTGGACCGACCTCCGTCGATATAGGGAGGCCAGATCAGACGTGGACCGTCAACCGGTGCGTCATCGTATCGACCGCACCACTCGGGCGCCACATCGAACGGCTCATGGGGATCGAATTCGTCCACGAGACAAAACCAACGTTTCCCCGCCTCGGTGTGCTGCGGCGCTCCGCGGCGTAACCATTCGGCGGTCGCTCTCATGGTCCGCGGGCCCGGATAGTCCTCCTCCCCACGGAAGAACGTCCGGGCTCGGTCGTACCCCCATGGCTCCATCGGCGGCGCACCAAGACGTTTCCAGAACCATCCCTGGGGCTCCGTTTCGATCGTCTGCGCGCCTATCGACGACGTGTCCACGTAGGTCTTCCACGGGTCGCTTTCATGCCCCCGCAGGTACTCCCACGCGGTGAAATCCGTATGGTAGTTCTCGCCCCCGGTTTCGAACAGATGAGGATGATCGGTGACGAGCATGGTGACCACGCCCTGATGACGCAACGTCGCAGTAATCGGCTCTTCCCACAACTCGATGGAACCCCAGGGCCGCCACAGGAAATCCATCGATCCCACCAAAAGGTCGTGACGCGCGGGCATGCACGGCAGCGACCCGGTCACGTGGTTGGTGAATTTGGTTGATCGGGCGGCGAACCGATCAAGGTTTGGCGTGGAAAATTCCGTGCCTCCGTAGCTCCCGAGCATGTGACGATTGAGCGAGTCAAGGAGCACGACCACGACGTTCTCTGGCTTTACTGCAGTCATCATGGGAATGCCCTTCGAGATAGTGGCCCGCGAGCGGTCAGCGCGCACTCTATTGGCAGCCGGATCATGTCGCGTATTCCCCGTTCCTTGCGCTGTCGCAACAACAATGAGAACATATTGAGAATGAACCGGAGG
>JAYVSS010000015.1:0-3843 GCA_043775075.1 Acidimicrobiia bacterium | reverse complement strand
GTGATCGTGATCGACGCCAGTCAGATCCGATCATCCGTCCCGAGGGGTTGCACCATGTTGACAGCGAGAGAGAACATGAATGTTGTTGCCGCGTTTGAGAACGTAGGTACGTATCGGGGAGCCGCAGCAATGTGCGGTGTTGATCCGAAAACTGTGAAACGAAAAGTGGAAGCGCATCGCCGGTCGGTGTTGAGCGATCGGCGTAGTCCGAGAGTGCGACCGGTCCGTAACACCGAGATTGCTCGGCGTGTCGTGTCCGAGAAGATTGCCGAGACGAAAGGGAAGATGACGGCGAAACGGTTGTTGCCGATCGCTAATGCAGCGGGCTATTCGGGTTCGGCCCGCAATTTCCGTCGCTTGGTGTCGGAGGTCCGGAAGGCTTACCGGGTTGAGCAGGGCCGTTATCAGCGACGCCCCGCGATCTGGGTTCCTGGTGCCACGGTGGTGATTGATTGGGGCACCATCGTGGGCACTGACCTCCACGTGTTTTGTGCGGTGTTGGCGTGGGCTCGGGTCCGGTTCATCCGGTTCGCTCGCGACGAGAAAGCGGTGACGACATTCGGTTTTCTTGCTGAGTGTTTCGAGGAGCTCGGCGGGGTTCCAGCGTCGGTGCTTGCCGACCGGATGGGATGTCTGAAAGCAGGCACCGTGGCGAACGTGGTGATCCCGACGGCTGAGTATGTGCGTTTCGCTACGCATTACTGAGGTGTATCTGACTCTTTGCAACAGGATGGCTGGTTGTTCAGGCCACATTTTTGGGTTTCGGGCTGGGGTTGGTGGTTGGTCATGATGGCATGTTTCGGTGGTGTTGGCGGCGGGCCGCGTCGGCGGCGGTGAGGCCATTGAGGCGGGCTTGGCGGATGGCTTCGCCTCGGCCTTGGTGTTCGTCGTTGGGGGTCACATATCCGATGGCCTCATGGAGGCGCACAGAGTTGTATTCGTGGCGGACCCGTTCAAGCTCGGCGGCGAGAACGAAGGGGTCGGTGATCGTGAGGAGATGCGGGTTCTCCGCTTTGATATGTCCCCATAGCGTTTCGATCCAGGCTTGGTCGGTTGGTGTTGACGGCCTTCCGAAGTGTTGCCCGATGGTCACGAGCGCCATGAAGGTCCGGGTGACGTCGGATCGCATCTCGGGCCCGTTGTCTGACACGGCGAGCAGGATAGGGGCGGCTGGTTCGGTGAGGTCGACATCGTCGGGCCGATCGAGACGCCACTCCAAATCTTCGAGCAACCCTTCGGTTTCGAGGGCGTTGAGGAACACCACTTTCACTTGGACCGACGTTGCTTCCGGACACAGCAGGGTGGTGATCCATTTTTTAGAAACGATGTCAACGATCCCGTAGACGATCTGTGATTCGCAGCGCATGAAATGCGTGGCGTCCCAGCACCACAGTTGGTTCGGGCGCCACTGCACCCAGTCCGGCCAATCCTTCTTCACCGTCCGGGCTGGGCGGGGGTTTCCGGCCAGGACCAGGCCGTTGCGGGCCAGGACACGGTCAACTGTTGACGGGGACACGTACACCCGGTCGAGGTAGGAGCCGCGGTGGGCGAGTTTTCGGTGTGACCGGTCGAGTGGTCCCCACTCGTCGAAGAGGAGCAAGATTGCTTCTTCTTCCCACGCCAAAATCGTGTGGATAGGTCGGCCGCCGGGCTTCTTGTCGGTCAGCTCATTGGTAAGTGCACGTTGCTTCCAGCGCCACGCCCGAACGCGGTCCAACTCAAGGAGGCCACAGACTCGCGACACCGTCCAGCCGCCAGCGACCGCGTCGTCGATGAGTTCCACGATCGCTTCTTTCACGGCAGCTTCGACACGCGCTGGGACCGGGCCGTTCAACCCCAGGCGGCTTTTCCCCGCAACACCGCCAACTCGATGGCTTGCTCGACAATCGTCGATGTCAGGCGTTCGACCTCTCGTTGCAAACGGGCGATCTCGGTCTGCTCGGCCCGATCGACTTTGCGTTGCCCCGGTCGTGTCGACAACGCCGCCACCGCAGCGTCGCGGGCGACCTTGCGGACCGTCATGATTGTCGACCGGTCGACACCGGACTCCGTTGCTGCTTGTGCCGTGGTGATCTGGCCGGTCAACATCCGCAACCACAGATCGTATTTCTGCTCGCCCGACAACATCTTCTTCGTTTTGCGTGGAGTGATGGACATGAAACTGGGTCTCCTTTTCGAGAGCCAGAAACCCTGTCAGATGTGGTCTGAAGAAAACCGGATCCTGTTGCACGAAATCAGATGCAACCCAGCTACGCATTACCGGTTCCGCCCCGATTTCTGTCATGCCGCCGACCCGGAATCGAAAGGCATCGTCGAAAACCTTGTCGGCTATTCGAAAACCGATTTCGTGATCCCCGACACCGACGACCTTTCGGTGATCAACACGGCGGCGGCCCGCTGGTGTGACGAGGTCAACGGCCGGGTGCATTCCGAAACGTGCACGGCTCCGGTTGAGCGATTAATTGTCGAGCGTGAGGTGTTGCGTGCGTTGCCGTCGTTGCGGCCACGGATCGGTCATGTTGAGATCCGCAAAGTCGACAAGCTCGCAACCGTTCGGGTCGGTTCGGCCCGCTACTCGGCCCCGCATTTCCAGGTCGGTCGTCACGTCGAAGTTGTCGTGTTTGACGGTCAAGTACGCATCTACACGGCCGACGGCGAACTGATCGCCCAGCACCCGCAACTCAGTCCCGGTGAGGCTTCGGTCCTCGACGAGCATTACCCGACGCCGCGTAAACCGGCGTCGCGTGGCCCACGGGCACGCACCGATACCGAGCGAGAATTCTTGGCGCTCGGTGAAACGGCGGAGCAGTTCGTTCGTGACGGCGCCGCGGCTGGGATCGCCACTTTGGGTCGCGAGATCGTCGAGATAGTAAGCGAACTTATTCCCGCTCATGGTGAAGACGCTGTCGTGAAAGCTCTCAGTCGAGCGGTGCGTTTCGGCCGCTATCGGGCGGCCGATATCCGCTCGATCCTGGCCATCGGCCCCGCCCCACAAGAACCCGTCGAGCCCGGCGTGAACGTAGTCGTTGAACTCCCAACCGTCGAGGTCCGCTCATTCGACGCCTACCGGATCGAGAACCTCGCATGAAACCCGCCGCCACACCAACACTCGCTGCGCCGCCGGTCCTCGACACAGGAATCGAGAACGGACTGAAACGCTTGAAGCTGTCCACGATCCGCCGCATCGCCCCCGAACTGTTGCTCACTGCGAAAACGCAACGCTGGACACCCGAAGAATTCCTACGCACACTTATCGACGCCGAACTTGTCGCGAGAGACAAATCGAACACTACGAACCGCATGACCGCAGCGAAGTTCCCCGTCCGCAAAACGCTCGCCGAGTTCAACGTCGCCGAGTCATCCATCCCGCAGCCAACCCACGACTACCTCGTCACCCTCGACTGGATCCGCCAAACCACAAACCTGTGCCTCATCGGTCCCGCCGGCACCGGGAAAAGCCACTACCTCATCGCCCTCGGACACGCCGCCGTGAACGCCGGCTACAAAGTCCGCTACTTCACCGCCATCGACTTGGTCGAACACCTCTACCGGGCAACAGCAGATAACACCGTCGGGAAAACCATCGAAATGCTGTGCCGAAACGACCTCCTCATTCTCGACGAAATCGGATTCGCTCCACTCGATCACACCGGCTGCCAACTCCTCTTCCGACTCATCTCCGCCGCCTACGAACGACGCTCCATAGCCATCGGCTCGCACTCACCATTCGAAACGTGGGGCCGCTTCCTACCCGACCAACCAACCGCCGTCAGCCTCCTCGACCGCCTCTGCCACCACGCCCACATCATCACCACCACCGGCGACAGCTACCGCCTCAAACAC
>JAYVSS010000014.1:0-1993 GCA_043775075.1 Acidimicrobiia bacterium | reverse complement strand
AGCCAGAACCACAATTTCTGCGTGGATCATTCCACCCTCGAAACCACCGCAGACATCACCCATATAAACCTGAACGACGGCACGCTGGAAGGGCTCTCCTACCGCGACCTGCCCATGTTCAGCGTGCAACATCACCCCGAAGCCGGACCCGGGCCGCACGAAAGCGCCACGCTGTTCGACGATTTCGCCGCCCTGATGACACGTGTGCATACGAATCCAACCGCAAAGGTCGGTGCCTGATGCCCAAGCGCACGGACATCCACACCATCCTCGTTATTGGATCGGGTCCGATTGTTATAGGACAGGCCTGTGAGTTCGACTACTCGGGAACCCAGGCTTGTCGGGTGCTGAAAGAGGAGGGTTATCGCGTCGTCCTGGCCAACTCCAATCCGGCCACGATCATGACTGATCCGGACTTCGCGCAGGCGACGTACATCGAGCCGCTCGATCCCGACGTGCTCGAGTCCATCATCGCAAAGGAACGTCCCGACGCGCTCCTGCCCACCCTTGGTGGCCAGACCGCACTGAACCTGGCCATGGAGCTGGACAAGCGGGGCGTGCTCGAAAAGTACGGCGTTGAGATGATTGGTGCCAACGCGTTGGCCATCGAGACGGCGGAGAACCGCGAGCGATTCAAAGAAGCAATGCAGGGCATCGGTATTGCCGTGCCGCAGTCCAGTTTCGCCCACACCATCGAAGAGGCCATGGCCGTGGTCGCGGAGATTGGTTACCCAATCATCGTGCGGCCGAGCTACATCCTCGGTGGCGCCGGCACGGGTATCGCCGACAACGACGAGGCGTTTCGGGCCATCGCCATCACCGGATTGGCGGCGTCGCCCATCAGCGAAATTTTGGTGGAGCGGTCCATCGCCGGGTGGAAGGAATACGAACTCGAAGTGGTGCGAGACAAAGCGGACAACTGCATCATCATCTGCGGCATCGAGAACGTGGACCCCATGGGTGTGCACACCGGAGACTCGATCACCGTGGCCCCGATCCTTACGTTGTCCGACGTGGAATACCAGCACCTGCGCGACCTTTCGTTTGCGTGCATACGACGAATCGGCGTGGACACCGGTGGCTCGAACGTGCAGTTCGCCATCAATCCGGAGAACGGCGACGTCGTGATCATCGAGATGAACCCGCGTGTGTCGCGCAGCAGCGCGTTGGCATCGAAGGCCACGGGCTACCCGATCGCCAAGATCGCCGCCAAGCTCGCCGTGGGGTACACGCTCGACGAAATTCCAAACGACATCACCAAAACCACGTTCGCCAGTTTCGAGCCGGTCATCGACTACGTCGTCACCAAGATCCCCCGATGGGCGTTCGAGAAACTTCCGGGTTCCAGCGGTGTGCTCGGCACCCGCATGCAGTCCGTCGGTGAAGCGATGGCCATCGGCCGCACCTTCGCCGAATCGCTGCAGAAGGGCCTACGTTCCCTTGAGCAGGGAAGGTTCGGTTTGAACTGCGACCCGGCCGAGGAAAACTACGCGAACATAGCAACTATCGATCTCGTGGCGAGTACGGCGATCGCCACTCCCGAACGGTTGTTTCATGTGGGTGAAGCACTGCGACGTGGGGTGTCCGTCGATGAACTCCACAATGCGAACAAGATCGACCCGTGGTTCCTCGATCAGCTGCTGATGATCGTGGAAGAGCGTCATGCGCTCGCTGCGCTCGGTAACCCAAGCGCGCTTACGAAGCGGCAGTGGAAGCGGGCCAAGCAACTGGGCTTCTCCGACGCCCAACTCGCGTACCTGTGGAAGACCGACGAAGCCACCGTGCGGGCCACTCGTACCGCACTCGGGGTGATCGCCACGTTCAAAACGGTGGACACGTGCGCCGCTGAGTTTGACGCCAAAACGCCGTACCACTACTCGACCTACGAAGACGATGACGAGGTTCGAGCTTCTGATCGGCCGAAGGTCGCCATTCTCGGCTCGGGTCCGAACCGCATCGGCCAGGGCATCGAGTTCGATTACTGCTGCGTGCA
>JAYVSS010000013.1:0-3314 GCA_043775075.1 Acidimicrobiia bacterium | reverse complement strand
ACCACGCCGCGCACCGGTGCCGATCGCAGCACCGTCACCGAGGGATATGCGGGCGGCGGACGAGTCGCGGTTGGCGGACGAGTCGTTGATGGCGCAGAGGCCACGGTCGTGCTGACACCGAGCACGCGTCTGACGGTCGTCGCCCCGTGGGCGGGCGGACTCCCCATCAGCACCAGAGCCAGGAGCACCAGTAGCGCCACGCCGAGGGCAGGGACGGCGGACCGATGACCCAATCCGTCGCCTAATTGATTGCGATGCCCATCTTCGAACGCAATTGGAGAACGGCCCGAGTGTGAATTTGACACACCCGGCTCTCGGTCACTCCCAAAACTTGGCCGATCTCGGCCAGCGTCATGTTTTCGTAGTAGTAAAGCGTGAGCACGATTTTCTCCCGCTCCGGCATGCGGTTGATGGCCGCGGCCAAGGATTGGCGCAACTCTTCGACTTCGTAGAGCCCACTCGGACCCTCGCCCTTGTCGGCGATCGTCTCGGCCAGCGTGGTGGTTTCGCCCCTCTCGCCACCGCGGCTGTAAACGTCGTCCAGCGCCACCAAGCCCACAAACGACACTTGCGTGAAGATCTGCTGCAACTCGGGCTCGGACATCTCCAACGCCTTCGCCATTTCGGCGTCGGACGGGGCCCGCCCCAGGTCGGCCTCGAGCGAGCCGAACGCGTTTTCGATAGCGCGCGCCTTCGAGCGAATGGAGCGCGGCACCCAATCGATGGAACGAAGTTCGTCGATGATCGCGCCCCGGACCCGCCGGATGGCATAGGTCTCGAATTTGATCCCGCGGTCGATTTCGAACTTCTCGATTGCGTCTATCAGGCCGAAGAAGCCGTAGGAGACCAGGTCGGCTTGCTCCACGTTGGACGGCAGTCCAACGGCCACTCTGTTGGCCACGTACTTGACTAGCGCCGCGTAATGCACGATAAGACGGTCCCGCAGCTCTTGGGACCCGATGGTCTTGAATTCTCGCCAGAGCGCGTCGACGGAGCGCTGCTCCTCGCTCTTGTCGTCTTGATCGGTGGCGTCGCTCATCACATTCCCTTGAGCGCTGGAGGCTAGTGGCCGACCGTTGCCTCAGTCGGCATTGTGCCCGTGAACACTGTCGCCGAGGGCGGAGCGGGCGGCGCCTCCTTGGCGAATACTCCCAGCCCGGGGGTGGGTTGACTCGTGTACCGAACGCAACCGTTCCTTGCTCACATGGGTGTACCGCTGTGTGGTGGCGAGGTCGGAATGACCGAGAAGCTCCTGCACGACCCGTAAATCGGCACCACCATCGAGAAGGTGTGTGGCGAAGGTGTGGCGAAGTGCATGAGGGTGCGTGGGGCGAGATGACCGACGATCGAGAATCCGACGAACGTCTCGCGGGCCGAGCGGACGCCGCCGTCGATTGACAAACATCGTTTCGGAGATTTCCATCAGGTTCGGTCGGGCCTCGTCGATCCACGATGCCAGCGCAACGGCTGCCGGTTCGCCAATCGGCACGAGCCGCTCCTTGCTGCCCTTGCCCAGAATGGTCAACACGTTGCGGCGGCGATCCCAGGAACGATCGCGCATGGAGCACAACTCGGCGACCCGCAGACCCGAGCTGTACAGCAACTCGAGCACGGCCTGGTCTTGTGTGGCCCAGTGCCTGCTCTCGCTGTCCACCGAACCGTCCGAGCCATCCCGGCCATCCACACCGCTCACCGATTCCACGCCACTCCCGACACCGTCGAAAGCTCGACCGGACCTCCCGGCCAACGGCGGACGATCGAGGAGATCGGTAATCTCGCCCTGCGTGAGCACCCGTGGAAGACGTGATGCCTTCGACGGAGCCTTGATGTGTTCCGTCGGGTCGGCATTGATAATCCCCGCCGTTCGCAGGAATGCCATGTACCGACGGACCGCTGCGAGGCGTCGATTGCTCGTGGACGGCGATAGCCCATTTCGCGTTAGGTCGGCCATCCATCGACGAATCTCCGCCCGAGAGACCACCGATGGTCCAGACACGTCGGCGGCTTCGCACCACAGGACGAAGCGTTCCACGTCGTCGTGATAGGCGAGCTTCGTGGAGGGCGCCAGATTGACGAGCGAGCGTATGAACGGATCGATCCGCCAGCCTTCGGCGGCGCGAACTTCGGTCTCGAACATGCCTTGACCACCATACCGAGAGTCCGGGCAGAACCACGGAACCATTCATGCGCTGCGCCGAACCCAACGCCCGCCGACGTGATGGACCCATTGCCCGCCCTCTAGTTCGGCGAGGGTCCGCACCACTTCCGCCAACGGTTGGGACAGCTCTGAAACCAGTGACGAGGTGGTGCGGCGATCCCATCCGAGGGCGTCGAGGACCTGCATGCCATGGGCCGTCGGAACGATACGAGGATCAAGGAACGACGCCCGCTGGATTTGAACCACGTTGAGCAGCGCGAGGACGTCGGATGCACCGTGACAGGGGAGCGCCACTGCGGGCTGATCGTGTTGCGTACGCAGAAGCGCGTTGGTTCCAGCTGCTGACCGCACTAGTGGATTGCTCGGCACGGCGAGAATCGGGCGACCCCGCAAGACCGCTTCGTTGACCGTGAGAAGCGATCCGCCGCGGTTCGCCGATTCAACCACCACCACGACCTCCCCCAGCTGAGCGACGATGCGATTGCGCTGAGGGAAGGCCTCGGGCCTCGGTCCCTCCAGCGGGGCGTATTCACTGAGGAGGACGCCGCGCTCGGCGACGAGGCGTTGCAGGTCACGATGCTCGTGCGGATAGACAACGGCGACGCCGGTGCCGAGGATCCCTACCGGTCCGTGGTCACCTTCGGACCCGCCGCGGACGGCGCCCCGGTGGGCGGCGCCATCAACCCCACGCGCTAACCCGGAGACCACCGACACCCCCGCATCGGCAAGCTCGCAGGCAAGTTGGCGGGCAAACGCCAATCCCGCCGCCGAAGCCGAGCGCGTTCCAACGATGGCCACTCGGGGTTCGTCGAGGCATCGCAACGAACCGAGCACCGAAAGCGCGGCCGGAGCGTCGTCGTCGGTGCCGAAGTGGGCACACCATCCGGGGTCTCCCAGGAGCCACCATCGACGTTGCGATGACGATGATGACGATGATGACGGGGATGACGATGCTGACGGGGATTGCGCCTGAGCGACTGCGGCCTGAAGCAGCGACGACATTTCGAACCAAGTCGACGCGTTGCGACGAAACGCCGGAAACGGCGACGACGCTCCCGCGGCCAAGCGGACGAGGACGGTCGCTAAGTCTGCGACGCCCGCCTGGTCCGCTCTTTCTGACCCATGTTCCTGAACGGCGCGGGCGAGTCGACGAAGC
>JAYVSS010000012.1:0-3339 GCA_043775075.1 Acidimicrobiia bacterium | reverse complement strand
CCCTGGCCGTAAATCGCCGGTAACGGACGGCCAAGGTAGAGAACATCGTTCCCGACGAGGGCCGAAATGGCGAAGAGCCCGAGGAACGCCAGCGCTGCGGCGACCACTAATCGGACGAGGCGCAAGTACCGCCGCAGTGCAACCAACGCCAGTATTCCAACGACGGAGGCTGACAGGGTGATGAGCTGCAAGGAGCTCGCCACGACATTGAGAATCCACGTTGGAACGCCCACTAACAGGTCATGAAAGTCTTTCTGGAACTGCGACGAATCGCCGCCGCTGCCGACCAGCGGAATCAACACCAAGGCAATCGCCACGGCGGCCACACCGACACGGATCGCCGACATGGGTGAACGAACCGTGACGCCCTGTGGGGGTTCGGTGATGATCGTTCCACCGTTGGGAGAAGAGACCACGCACGAAACATAGAGCCCGCGCCGAAAGGTCAACACTTCTCGCACCGATCGTCCTGACGCCCAGCAAGCTGGCCGATTCATTTTGCTGTGTCCACTGGTCGGCTCGCCTAACGGCTCGCCTCCAAAGCCCGCGCCGACCATTTGCGCCAAACCGACCAAACTGGGCGGGCATGACGAATCGTCCCAAGGCGTTGATCCTCGACTACACCGGCGTGATCACGGTGCCGATCCCGTTTGGCGGACGATCGTCTACCGAGCCGCCAGATGATAAACCGGCCGACGCAGACCGTGCTTCCGAATCGATGAGCGCGCTACGCGCGCTCATGGCCCATGAGCTGAATAACGCCGATCCGAAAGGATTGTGGAACCGACTGGAACGAGGAGAGGCTCCTCTTGATGAGCTCCTTGATGAGGTGGAGTCGATTGTTCCGGGGGCTGGGGTGTTCTTTGCTGGCGTTGGACCGGCGTCCTTGATGGCCTCGATCGCTGTGCGTCTCGATGTGATCGATCGTATGCGCGCATGGAAATCCGCAGGCGTGGGATTGGCATTGCTGACGAACAACGTGGCCGAGTGGCGACCGTTGTGGACCGCCAACCTGGTCAATGCTGGCGGCTACGAACTGTTCGACGTGGTCATCGATTCGTCGGTTGTCGGAATGCGCAAACCCGAGCCGGCGGTGTACCTCCACACCGTTGCCGAGTTGGGCTCGGCGCGAGGACAGAACCTCACGCTGGCGGATTGTCTTTTCGTGGACGATTTTGCCCAGAACGTTCGCGGGGCGAAGGACGTGGGACTGCCTGCCCTCCTGGCGACGAACGATGACGCCCACTGGACAACGATCGACGAACTGTTTCGTTAACGGCGCGCACGGCGCAACCGGCGGCGGACGGCGCGGAAACAGCCGATATTCAGGTACCGAGGAGGAGGCTGCGAACCCATGTACGCATACCTTCCACTCCAGTACCCGCAGTGGCGCTCACCCAGCGCACATCGTTGATCTGGAGCCCACATCCTGTGGCCACTTCCGAACGCCGACGACCGAGGGCGGACGATTTCAGTCGGTCACCTTTCGTTGCCACAATGGCATGCGGTATGCCGGCGGCGGCCAACCAATCGAGAAGTTGGGTGTCCAACTTGACCGGGCCGATTTCTCCGTCGATCAGCGCAACGACCATGGCCAACTGCTCGCGCTGGGTGAGGTAGTTCTCGATCATGGACTGCCAGCGCACCCGTTCAGCGTCGCTGACCCGTGCAAAGCCGTAGCCGGGAAGGTCGATCAATGCGCCGCCACCCTTATGGGCAAACTGATTGAGGACGCGGGTACGCCCCGGGGTGTTGGAAACGGTGGCCAGGCCGCGGCGGTTCGACAGCGCATTGATGATTGAAGATTTCCCGACATTTGACCGGCCGACGAACGCCACCTCCGGGCCGAGGTCATCGAAGGTCGTGTGATCTACCGCCGAGCGCACGAACGACAGTTCCAGTGGGCGTCCGCTCATTGTCGGTGAGTTCGAATCGATTCGCAGGAGCACACGCCGCCAACGGTACTGGCTGCTCAGCCCGCATCCTCCGACTTCCCGCGTCTTCGTGTTCCTTCCACATACTCGGGCCCGGCGGACATCGGACCACCGGGACGTAACGATGGTCACCCGGCGTTCATCAGTCGATCACATGCACGAAGGAACATGAGAGCCATGGCTGACGATCTTCGCTCTCGTATTGCCCATCTCGCCCGTCGCTCCGGCTTCGGCGCAACGCCGGCGGAGATCGATGCATCCGTGGCCCGGGGCTACGACGCCACCGTCGATGCCCTCTTCGATACCTCGCCCGATCCGGGGGCAGACGCCACCCCGGCACAACGTTCGCCCTCATCGCCCCCCTTCCTCGCGTTTCGGGCGAGGAAAAGAAGGCGGCGAACATGGTGAGGAAGACGCAGAACTACGCCTTGGTCCGTTGGTGGCTGGACCGCATGACGGCAACCCAGCGGCCGCTGAACGAGAAGATGGCGTTGTTCTGGCACGGCCACTTCGCCACCGGAATCGACAAGGTCGCCGAGGCATCGTTCATGCTCCGACAAAACGAAATCTTCCGCTCATTGGGGCTGACGCGTTTCGAACCACTGGCCCAGGCGGTGGCGAAAGACCCAGCGATGCTCGTATGGCTTGATGCCAACGACAATAAGAAGGGCAGCCCGAACGAGAACTTCGCCCGTGAACTTATGGAACTCTTCACCATCGGGATCGGGAGCTACACGGACGCCGACGTGCGGGAGGCGGCCCGGGCGTTCACCGGCACGCGGGTTGATCGCAAAACGGGCACGACGTTTGTCAACTCCAACCAAACCGACAAGACGGCAAAGACGATTCTGGGGCAAACGCAACCCTTCGCCTTTGAAGAAGCGGTGTCGTTCCTCGCCAATCGGCCGGAGACGGCAGCGTTTGTCAGCGCCAAACTGTGGAGCCGGTTCGCCTATCCCGTGGCCGTTACCGATCCGGTCGTGGCCGATCTCGCCGGAGTGTTTCGTCAAAACGGCGAGCTCACCCCTGTCATGAAGGGGCTTTTTCGCCACCCTCAATTCGTCAGCACGCAGGCTCGTCAGGGACTAATCAAACAACCCATCGAGTGGGTGGTAGGAGCTATGCGCGCAGTTGGTATGCGCGCCAATGAGTTTGAAGTTGTCGGACCTGACCCCCTTCCGGCGCTGCGAGAACTCGATCAGATTCCATTCGATCCCCCGAGCGTTGGCGGTTGGCCGCAGAACGGATACTGGCTCTCCACCGCCACCTCCCTCAGCCGTCTCCGTTATGCCAACGCGCTGGCCAATCGCGCCAACCTTGGATGGCTCAACGGCGTAGCTGCCGCCGGTCGACCAGACGCGTTGGCCCGCCAGCTCGGGGTCGACGGCTGGAGTAGCTCGACGGC
>JAYVSS010000011.1:0-3083 GCA_043775075.1 Acidimicrobiia bacterium | reverse complement strand
AGGGCGAGCGGAAGGGGACGGTTGTCCTTCACGAGGTCGTTGAAGAACAGCGGACCGATGTCGGCCTGTTGGGTCCGACGCTCCAACTGACGCATCACGAACAGCCGCCCACCGAGGTTCACCTTGTTCGGCCGCTTCGACGCCACGCTGGAGAACAGCGCCAGGACCACCGCGCTGACCGTAAGCGCGATGACGACCGCGACGAGCATGCGGATCGAGTGGGAACGACGGCTGTCCGTTCCCGGGGGTCGCCAACCGGGTGGCGTCGGCGCCGGGGGCGATGAAGGGGTACGAGCCACGGCCCCGAAGCTAGTGGTCCGGTCGGAGCGGGGCGGTTGCGTCGCCCGGAGGGGCGCGTAGCCACCCCACATTCCGGATTACGGTTCGGATGCCGGATTTCACGGGACGCCACTCCCACCGTAGGATCTGCTCTCGATGTTGCGCCGCTACCGGGTTATTGTCGCCAAGCCAGGCCTTGACGGGCACGACCGCGGGGCAAAAATTATCGCCCGAGCGCTTCGAGACGCGGGATTCGAAGTCATTTATACCGGCCTCTTCCAGTCGCCGGACATGATCGTGGAGACGGTGATCCAGGAGGACGCCGACGCCATTGGCCTTTCTGTCCTCTCCGGCGCCCATCGCACCCTCTTCCCGTTAGTCATCGACAAGCTGCGCGATCGGGGCGTCGACGATGTCGTGGTGTTCGGCGGCGGCATCATTCCCCACGACGACATCGCCATACTCAAGGGTCAGGGCGTCGCTGCGCTGTTCACTCCGGGCGCTCCGCTGGACACCATCACCGAATGGCTGGAGACCACGCTCGACGAGCGCGAGCGTCTCGCCGTCTAACAATCGTCATTCTGCACATTCCACCCTGCATCACGCGCTTTGCATCACCGCCGCTTTGCATCACCCCTAATCCGCTGCACCGAGGAGCTTTCCGTTGGATCTGTTCGAGTACCAAGGCCGTGCCGAGTTCGCCCGCTTCGGGCTTCCCGTTCCCTCGGGAGGAATCGCCGACGACGTTGAAACCGCCGTGGCGGTGGCCGAGGCGGCGGGTTATCCCGTGGTCATCAAGGCTCAGGTACAGGTCGGTGGACGCGGCAAGGCGGGTGGCGTGAAGCTGGCCGACAATGCCGACGAGGTTCGCCTCCACGCCGGAAACATCCTGGGCATGGACATCAAGGGCCACGTAGTCCATCGCTTGTTCATCGGCAACGCCGCCGATATCGCCGAGGAGTACTACGCCTCGTTCACCCTCGATCGCAGCGCCAAGAAGCACCTGCTGATGATTTCCGCCGAGGGTGGCGTCGAGATCGAAGTCGTGGCGGTGGAGAACCCCGACGCGTTGATAAAGGTACATATCGATCCAGTGGACGGCATCTCGCTCGAGCAGGCCCGCCAGGCTTGCGTAGACGCCAAGCTCAATCCAATCGCCGTTGAACAGGCCGCCGAGATTCTGGTGAAGCTCTATCGATGCTTCACCGAGGGCGACTGTGATCTCGCCGAGATCAACCCACTTGTCTTGACGCCCGATGGCCAGGTCCTGTGCCTGGATGCCAAGGTGGCCCTCGACGAAAACGCCATGTATCGCCACGACTGGGCGGAATACGAAGCCATGGTCGTGCGTGACGCTCGCGAGACGCTCGCCCACTCGAAGGGACTTCAGTACATCGGCCTTGAGGGTTCCGTCGGCATCATCGCCAACGGCGCCGGTCTGGCGATGAGCACCCTCGACGTCGTGAATCAAGTCGGCGGAACCGCGGCCAACTTCTTGGACATTGGTGGCGGGGCGAACGCCGACGTGATGGCTGGAGCCCTCGAAGTGATCAACACTGATCCGGCGGTGAAGAGCATCTTCATCAACATCTTCGGCGGCATCACCCGGGGCGAAGAGGTGGCCAAGGGCATCGTCGAAGCAATGGGACGCGTGCAGCTAAAAGCGCCGATCGTGATTCGTCTCGATGGCACCAACGCCGAAGAAGGCCGGGCAATCATCGCCAGCGCAGGAATTCCGGCAGACCGTCTGATCTCCAAAGCCACGATGCTCGAAGCAGCACGCGCTGCCGTCGAGCTCGCCAAGTAATTCATCAACGTACGAACTCAGTAGATAGAAAGCACACATACAAATGAGCATCATCGTTGACGAAAACACCAAGGTCATTGTTCAGGGCCTCACCGGCGGGCAGGGCAAGTATCACGGCCTTCGCAACAAGGCTTACGGCACCCAGATCGTCGGCGGCGTGACCCCGGGCAAGGGCGGCACGGACGTGGAAGGCATTCCCGTGTTCAACACCGTGGCTGAAGCGGTTGCGGCCACCGGCGCCACCGCGTCATTCGTCGCCGTCCCTCCCAAGGCCGCCTCGGCCGCCATCCTCGAAGCTGCTGCGGCGGGCGTGGCGTTCGTGGTCTGCATCACCGAGGGGATCCCCGCCCAAGATGAAGCAAAGACCTTCAATTTGCTGAAGCGCAACTATCCAAACACCCGCCTGCTCGGGCCGAATTGCCCCGGCATCATCAGCCCCGGGCGTTGCAATATCGGCATCACGTCGGGCGACATTGCCCTCGCTCCCCAGCCCGGCAAGCCCGCCGTCGGCATCGTGTCCCGATCGGGCACCCTCACCTATCAGGCGCTCTACGAACTCAAGCAGCAAGGCATCGGCGTTTCCACGTGCGTCGGTATCGGCGGCGATCCGGTGCCCGGTACTTCGTTCGTCGATGTTCTCGCCCTGTTCCAAGCCGACCCGGAGACCAAGGCGATCATCATGATCGGCGAAATCGGCGGCACGGCAGAAGAGGAGGCGGCCGAGTACATCAAGGCCAATGTGACCAAGCCGATGTCGGCGTACATCGCCGGCGTCACCGCGCCGGTCGGCAAGAAGATGGGCCATGCCGGCGCCATCGTCTCCGGCGCCATGGGCACGGCCCAGGGCAAAATGGACGCCCTCGCGGCCGCCGGTGTGCGCGTCGGCCTCAACCCCACCGAGGCTGGCGAACTCATGGCCGAAATCGTGAAGGGCCTGTAACTCGAACGCGTGTGGGGTGGCTGCGTCGCCCTGGGACGACACAACCACCCCACACGC
>JAYVSS010000010.1:0-2652 GCA_043775075.1 Acidimicrobiia bacterium | reverse complement strand
CGGATCGGCGAGCTCACCTACATCCGGCTCCGCCAGGCGCACGACTGGGGCGGTGCCCGCGCAGTGCGTGGGGCGTTCGGATCGAAGGCGCAGTCCGGGGGCGGCACCCTGCTCGACAACGGATGCCACCTCTTTGACCTCGCCCGCTACTTTGCCGGCGATGTCAGCGATGTCTTCGCCCGCATCGCTACCCGCAAGTTCGCCATCGAGGTGGAGGACACCGCCATTGCTTCACTGGGCTTCACGTCCGGAGCAATGGGCCAGGTCGAAGTCGCATGGACGGGCACGGGCTGGCAGGAAGCGTTCTGGGTGTTCGGCACGGACGGATCGCTTGAGTGCGACAACCGGGTGGGTCCCAATGTCCTCACTCACCGGTACCGCCATTCGAACGCAACTTCGTGGGCGCTGACAGACGTAGCCCGGTACGACCTACAGGGTATGGAAGCCCATTCCCAACACATCTTTAACTTCCTTGCGGCGATCGAAGGATCACGGGAAGTCGTGTGTTCAGGCGCCGATGGACTCGAAGCGGTGCGGTTGGTGCTCGCCTCGTACGAAAGCGCAGCGTCCGCCGCTTCGGTCTCCCTGACGGGGTGACATTTTCACCGAACCCCGACCGGTCATGTCCCTCGACGTAACCGTTGCCGAACGCCGGGTTGCCGGTGGTGGGCCAGATCGAGTGGCCAACCTGAGTAAACCTGATCTCATGCCAAATCCTGTTTTCCCCACCCGCACCCGTCATTCCCCAGTCCGAACGACGACATCGATTGCCGCACTGATCGCCGCCGGCCTCCTCATCGCTGGATCAGTAACAGTTGTCGCGAGCGCGGCGTCCAAGAAGCCAACCACTCGCCGGACGACGACAACGACCAAGAAAAAGGGAACGGTGACAACGAAGGCAACCACGACGGCTGCTCCGACCTCAACGAGCTCAACGGCGGGCACGACGGTTTCAATCACGGCAGTCGGCGGCGCGGTGGTGAACACGTGGACCGGAACAAAAGTCGATCCGACGAAGCTCCCGATCGGCGACTCCTCGGTAACCACGAGCGGGACCGGCGTTGGCAAGCTCTTCTCGTGTCGGGGTGGAAATCCAAACGCACCGGGAGCATCAGCCGACGGTCCATGGCTGAACATCGCGGCGAACACGTGGGACTCCACCACGAAACTTGCGGTGAAGGGTGACGTGACGTGGCCGACGGCGAAGTACACCGAGATTGTGGGTGACGGAAAACGGGTCCTCACGTCCAACAATCTGCCCGTCGACATGAAGTCCGGAACGTTTCCGATCGCGCCGGACGATCCGTCATACGCCTACGACAGGAATCCAGGACGAATCACGTCAGCCGACACGACGGTAACTCTGGTCGAAACGGCAACGGCAGCCTTGAAAGCTTCATGCATGTCCGAGGGGCCGGTCGGCATGATGAAAAACGGCGTCCTGGTTTTCAACTCACTCGACGGGAAGGGCAAAGACGCCGTTGCTCACGAGTCGCAGGACCTGTGTCAGGGCCATCCGGCGATGACCACGTACCACTATCACAACGTTCCGTCGTGCCTTCGAATCGCGTCCACCGGTCCGTCGACGGTGGTCGGGTGGATCTCCGATGGGTTCCCGATTGTGGTGGAACGAGATGCCAGCGGTGCACTGCCGACAAATGCCGATCTCGATGAATGCCACGGTCGTACATCGCCGATCCTTCTCGACGGCCAGGTCGTCACGATGTACCACTACTCCACAACCCTGGAGTTTCCCTATTTCATCGGTTGCTACAAGGGAACAGCAACCAAAATCTGAACTGCTGACATAGCTCTGATCGACGCGCAGACACCGATGCCGACTGAAGCCCAAAGAACCCTTTATGTACGTGCCTGAACTGCTGGCGTGCTGCTGCGACTAGTTCTGGTCAGTAGTTGAAGGTGAGGGCGCCGCCTTGGGTGAACTCGAGGAGCGAAGGGACTCCTTTGACCTCGGCACCTTGTACCCATTCGGCGTTCTCCAGGCCACGGCTCTTGACGCAAACAGGACAGGCGTAGAACCGTCCTCCTCGTTCGATGTACTCGGCATGGAGGGCGCTGATCGAGGGCGCGCCGGGCACCGAGATGCCGTCCGCATATCCGACGGTGGCCACGTGTACGCCGTCTTTGGTCAGCCACATCAGCGCTTGTTTGCCGGCACGTAGCGACTCGACCCCGAGGAGGTAGCCGATGAGCACGGCCTCGGGGTCGTTGGTTCCGTGTGTTTGACCAATTACCACTTTGTCATCAGTAGACATGTTGAGTCCTTTCGGGTTGGGCACCTTGTGTGTCGGTCGATCCGTGCTGACAGACTAGACGGCAGGCTTCCGTCAGTCGCTGTGGGCGAAGGCCGTAGACCTTCGACGGGTTTGCGGCCGTGCTGCCGTTCGGGACCACCCGAGCTGCTTACAAACCGCGCTGATCACAAAGCCCTCAAGATGTTGCTCGCCCGCAGCCTCGTTCTGACGGAGCGACAACGAAGTCCACCCAGCAAGGTGAGCCGCAAGCGCACTATCGACGAAGAACCACTGATATCGAGGACACGATATGCAGGGAATGGATCGGTTCGTCCGTCGGGCCGATTAGGACGTCGCGGCCAGCCACGGGGGAGTCGCCGACGAATCCGTAGCCAAC
>JAYVSS010000009.1:0-3246 GCA_043775075.1 Acidimicrobiia bacterium | reverse complement strand
CCAGCAACGTGGATGGCGGGGCCCGGACATCTGAGAGTCCCAGCCGACACAGGCCGACGACGACATTCGTCCCGCCGATCAGACTGTTCCGTATCCGAGTGGCGATCGGGTTATGCGACGTCGAGGAACCGTCGGATGGCGGCGCGAATGATTTCGCTGGTGGTGGTGTGCTCGGCTTCGGCCCGGCGTTCGATTTCGGCGCGGAGTTCGGGATCGAGACGGACGGGGACGACTTCGGCCGGGGCAGAACCCATGAGTTGGCGTCCGCCGCGACGTCGGAATTTCGTGACTTCATACCCCACCTCCGCCTCAGCAGCCAGGACTTCGATCACGTCATCGTCGACCACGTGACCCCGAGAGGTTCCGTATGTCTTCTTCTCAGTCATGGGTTGATCCTTGCGGTGGGAGGAGGGGGGGTACTTCGGCCTGATCGGCATGGCGTGGATGGCCATCCGCCGTTCGTCATCGAAGATCAGCACGATGATCTCCAGAACGTTTCCGGCTCGGTCCGGTCCGATCACCAGGAGTCGGTAGGGCAACTCGTCATCAACGACCTCGTCATCATCGCCGAGGTCGTTGATGACGAGTTGAAGGTCGACGGCATGGTGAATGTCGTCATCGGTACAGCCGTGCTTGCGAGCCGGCGAGTGGATTTCCACCAAGGCAATCGCCTCAAGCCTTGCTACGCCCATCTTGCCGATGACCGGTCGAGTGCGATTGATAGCCACGCGATATCGATCGACGGTCGCCGGGGAGAGTTGGCCACTCCGATGTTCGAGCCAGTCGTCGAGCACGCTTATCAACGTTCGTCCCTCGGCTACGGCGTCGGCCTTGCGGCGGCCGACGTCGATCACGTAGGCGGCAAGTGCTGTCTCGGCTTGCTTCTTCGTCCCGTGGATGCCGTTGCGGGAATACTGCCGGCGTCCCTGCGAGTCGAATCCGTTGAAGACATCAGCTGCCACGAGTTGGTTCATCGTTGGCGCAGGTGTCCGCTCATGCGTTGCCGTTCTCCTCTCGCAAACCTGAAGTTTGCCCCAAGTGATTGCCAAAATGATTGCCAATCAGTCGGATCGCAGAGCCGAACCTCGCCAGAAAGTGCCGCTCAACTGGGGAAACGTTGGTGCCCTCGGCAGGATTCGAACCTGCGCCACCGCCTCCGGAGGGCGGTGCTCTATCCCCTGAGCTACGAGGGCGGGATGACCGGTCAACCCTAGCTGGCCCGACTGGACGCCGGGCCCGGGAGCTCGTTGAGGTCTCGACCGCGGTACATCGTTAGCCGCTGAGCCTCATTGGCAGACGCCAACCCGGACGCCCGAGACCGGCGCACGGTTTCGATCCCCGCAAGACGTGATGGACGATGTACGCGAGCATCAGCATCGCCATCACGGCGAGCATAAACACGGCGCCTACCAAAATCACGATCACCAGGCCGAGGCTTTTCATCGGGCTCCTCGTCGGCTCTAGGTGCATGCCGCAACGCTACGGGAGCGCCGTAAACAATTCCCGGACGAGCGACTCGGGGGGGCATCCTTAGCGAGAAGGGCTGTTTTAACGAAGCCGTCACGGCCCCGCGCCGAACGGACAAACACACTGAACCGTGGCGCCGTCGACAGTGTGTGGCCACGGCACCCATTGCAGACTGCGCACCCGAAATGGCCCGAGGAGTGAGGAAACACCCCCTTGGCGAGAATGCCCGTCTCCTAAGCTGGAGGAACAATGTCTCTCGCTGTCCGCACCTCACTGGCCGCCGCCGTTTCCGATGCCTTTGCTGCCCTTGCGCTCGATCGCCCGGAATCTGTCAATCTCGAACGCCCGGCCTCCCCCGAGCACGGTGACTGGTCGTCCAACGTCGCACTAACCACGGGAAAGAAAGTTGGTCGTAACCCCAGGGAACTGGGCGTCGCCCTCGTCGCGTATCTGAACGAACACCTCCCGTCGCACACCACCGCGGTCGAACTGGCCGGACCGGGATTCATTAATTTCCGTCTCGCCCCAACGTGGTTGTACGAAGTTCTGACCACCGTGACCGAACAGGGAACGGCGAACTACGCGCGCCTAGCAATGCCGAATGCGCGCAGAGTAAATCTCGAATACGTCAGCGCTAACCCGACGGGGCCGTTGCATGCCGGTCATGCCCGATGGGCGGCATACGGTGACGCACTCGGCCGCACATTGACGCGTGCCGGGTACCACGTGCATCGCGAGTTCTACATAAATGACCGCGGCGTCCAGATGCAGAAATTCGCGCTCTCACTGCTGGCTCGCCAGGCCAACGAACCCTTACCCGAGGGTGGCTATCAAGGTCAATACATCATCGATTGGGTCAAGGAAATGCCAACCGGGCTCGACGCCGACCAAGCGCTCGAGTGGGGATACGCCAAGGCTCTGGCCTACCAGCAGAGCACCATGCGCCGGATGAACGTGGAGTTCGATACGTTCGCCTCCGAACGGGCGATCGCCGCCAGCGGTGCAGTGGAAGCAACGCTGGCCGAACTCGAACGCCGCGACCACACCTATCGATCGGTGGAACCCGAGAAGACATCGGACCGCGATCAGTCGCACAAAGCTGGTGGCGACGCACCGGTTGATGCCGCTCCCGCCACCTGGCTGCGGACGACCAGTTTCATTGATCCGAAGCGCAAAAAGCCCCTCGACGATGGTGACCGCGCCCTGGTGAAGGGTGATGGTCAGTACACATACTTCATGCCGGATATCGCTTATCACTGGGACAAGTACGGTCGCGGCGACCTGCTCATCGACATATGGGGGGCCGATCACCACGGATACGTCGGCCGCATGAAAGCCGCGATGATGGCCCTCGGCCACGCCGCCGACGATCTCGAAATTCTCATTGGTCAGAACTGCGTACTGATGCGTGACGGCTCCGAGGTAAAGCTGTCCAAGCGCACTGGCGACATCATCGAACTAGCCGAGCTGATAGACGAGTTTGGTGCCGACGCCGCCAAGCTGACCTTTCTCCTCCAGTCGATCGATACCCGCCAAACCGTCGACCTCGACGCGCTGGTGGCGAAGTCCTTAGACAATCCCGTCTTCTACATTCACTATGCCCACGCCCGCGTTTATGGCTTAGTCCGGAAGGCGCAGGAGAAGGGCATTGTTCGACTGCCCCTGGAGCTGGTCGATCTGGGCCTGCTCACCCACGAACGCGAACTCGAAGTGTTGCGCGTGCTGGCCGATTTGCCCGACGTCCTCGCCGTGGCAGCCAACGACCGTGCGCCCCACAAG
>JAYVSS010000008.1:0-32191 GCA_043775075.1 Acidimicrobiia bacterium | reverse complement strand
GTCCACGAAGCGTAGGTCGGCTCGTCAAGGAAGGACGGGGCCTCCGCGGACGAGGCGGGTGAGAAGCCCCAAGTAGGAAGCGCCATCTCGACTGCCGGGCGCGCTGCGGGCACCACATGTTCTACGGGTTCCTCGTCGATATCGGCGAGAAAATCCACGGTGGCATCCGCCGTGCTCTCCGTGGTTTCGGTCAGCGCCCACGGGGCCGCAGTCGCCCGCGGCCAGTCATACGTCACCGGCGACATCGTTGACGGAGTCGAAGTAGTCGGCGCACGGCGGGACCTTGAGAGCTCACGAAGAAACTCAACTTGGCTTGCTCGGTCCCTGGCGAGAGGCACCGAGGATTCGGACTGGCGCGGCCGGCCGGAGGACGCGGGCGCCCCGACGGCGACGTCCACGAGCACGTACCCGGCGTCGATCGCCGCCGCCCGGTCAAGCGGGACGGGGGTCGGCACGCCATTGATCAACACAATGGTGCCGGTCGTCGCCCCGGGTCCAGCGTCAGTGAAGAGAACGGCCACGGGTGAGTCATCGGCCCCCCTAGGTTTGGTCTTGACCGTCTCTTCGGTGTCCGCCCGACGCCACCAGCGACGACGACGGGTTCGCCGAGAACGAGCACCGATCGATGTGCTCACGATCCGTCCCCACCGTCCCCGCCATCCCCGCCATCCCCGCCATCCCCGCCGCCGGAATCACCGGAATCACCGGTGTACAGCCCCAACGAGTGGACCGAACCGTGGGCAGCGAGCCGTTCCAGGGTCTTTCGCGTCGGGGTGACCAGTCGCATCTCACCTGCGGCTTCGGCGTCAAGAGCGGCCGCCGGGCTCCACCACGCCCCTCCGACGATTTCCACACCATCGACGCGCACTTCGTGATGCACCGGGGCCCCGACGACGAAGAATACGGTGTCGTACCGGCGAGACGCTCCAATCGGCGTAACCCAACGTCCCCACGGCAGAAACCGAATGACGGGCACATGCAGACCGGCCGCATGCACGGAGTCGGAAAAGCTCAACCCCGCGGCGATGGCCGCGACCTGGGACGAGACCTGGGACGACGAGGCCCACGACCCGTCGTCGTTGGCCGCCAGCAGTACTCCCGCCTCCTCAAAACATTCGCGTGCCGCCGCCACCGCCGACATCCGTAGGCTGGTCGACCATCCTTCATCGCCCACTCCACCGGCGGCGCCCGCACGGTGGGGCACGGTGCGCACGTGGGCGTCGTCAGGGTCGACCGCACCCCCGGGGTACAGGGTCGCGCCGGCCACGAACGTCCCGCGGTGATTGCGTTGGAGGAGGAGGACTTCAATCTCGTGACCGTCAATCGGTGCCGGACGAACAACGAGGACGGTGGCCGAAAGGTGGACGGGGACCGATGCGAGCGGCGGCGGTGCGGTCACCTGTTGAGGGTACCGGCACCAAGTGCCGAGCACCTCACCTCATCACCGCTACCGTTTTTCCATGTCCCTACCGTCAGATCGATTGGACTTCGACGGGTCCGCGGGGGCGCGGAGCGGTAGTGACCCGCAGTGGGCTCCAGACGACGCCGACTGGCTCAGTGGCGATACCTCAGACTCGTTTGAGTTTTCCGACCCTCAGATGGCCACGCCAACTGATCCCGGCGTCTCGACGAGTGAAGCAGTTTCCGCCCCGACCGCACCGGCAAGCGCAGTGGACCGATCAAGGACCCGAGCGGCCAAAAAGCGGGTGAAAGCAGCGAAGAAGGCAAGGCGGCAAGCGCTGGAGCGACGCCGGAAGCGCATGGCTCCACGCCGTCGCATTTTACCCCGCACAGCGATCGGTATTTGCCTCTTACTTCTCACAACCGCACTCGCCGTTGGGGGTATTAGCGCCGTGCTTTATATGAACTATGCCTATAAAAAGGACCGTTCGGAGGCTCTTGTGCAGGGCCTTGATCGACGGGTTCGCGAGGGTTCACAGAAAATCGCCAACGAGGCGACGAATGCCCAAGCGCGGATTCAGGACGAGTTGGCGCCTCTGAGCAAACTGGCCGCCACCGGCGACACCTTAAGTAACCTGCTGGAAACCGGAAAGAATTCGCTGTGGGTAGTGCGGACCTTCGACGAGGCGGGCGCGCCGGCTGTGGGCACGGCGTTTGTCGTGGCGGCGGATGGACAGCGGTCGTTTCTCCTCACGTCCTACGACGTAGTGAAGGCCGCCACGCGCGATCCGGGGCCTGCCGTCACCCTTCGACAGGGCACGACGGACCTCCCGGCGAGCCTCTGGACATGGGACGAAACAAACGATGTGGCATTACTCATCGTCGACCAGCCAAGCCTTCCGAAGTTGCCGTGGGGACGCCCTAACGAGGTTCGCCTCGGCACCCAGATTTTCGCCATGAGTGCCCTCGGCACGGCCGGCGGCGCAGTAACCCAGGGGTTCGTCGCTGATGTGTCATCAACCGGCATACAGCACACGGCGCCGCTCGGAGTGGCGTTTCGCGGTGCTCCGCTCGTGGACAACAACGGCAAGGTGGTCGGCGTGGCGACTCGGACGTTCGCCCCGCTCGGATTTACTTCCGACGGCGTCTGGTTCGCCCCGCCTATCGGTGCCGCTTGCCAGAAGGTGCTGCGCTGCGACGCTGATGTGGTGCGGGGAGCCGGAGCGAAGCGCTAACGCTTGGCGCTGACGGTGGACTGGGAGATCCGCTCGATCGCCGCCGAGACATCAGCGGCGGGCCCCGGACGCCCGAACAGAAAACCCTGCGCCTGTTGGCATCCGAGTCGCTCAAGCTGGGCGAACTGTTCGAGCGTCTCCACGCCCTCGGCCACAACATCGAGACCGAGCTCGAGCGCCATGGTCACAACGGCTCCCACGAGCGCACTATCGCGGCGATCAGTACCCAGACCCTGCACGAACGATCGGTCGATCTTCAAGCAATCAATCGGCAGATCGCGTAGGTAGGAGAGCGACGAATAGCCGGTACCGAAATCGTCAATCGAAACTCGCACGCCGAGGTCACGCAATCGGAGTAACGGACCCGTTGCCAGCTGGCGGTCGGCGAGGATTGTCTCCGTCAGTTCGAGGTGCAGATTCTGCGGTGCCAGTCCGTGTGCAGCCAGCGTCTGCGCCACGGCGTCCACATAGTCATGGGCGAGCAGCTGACGAACCGAGACGTTGACACATACCGTGATGTGCGGACCAACGAGGCCGCTGCGGTGCCAGTGCGCGAGCTGCGAAACCGCTTGTTCGAGAATGCGCTGTCCGAGGGCGTGTACGACACCGCCTCCTTCCGCCAGTTCGATGAAATCGAGGGGCGGGACAACTCCTCGCTCGGGGTGAATCCATCGAGCCAATGCCTCAAATGAGGTCAGCTGACCGGAGGAGATATCGATTATCGGCTGGAACCAGGCAACGATCTCTCCTGCTCTCAAGCCGCGCTGGAGATCCTCTAAAAGCGCGAATCGACGCAGAATCTTGTCTTCCATCTCATCGCTGAAGACCTCAATGCGATTGCGACCACCACTCTTGGCCCGGTACATCGCAATGTCGGCCTTGCGCAGCAGCGTGGCGGCATCAATGGTGTGATCCTGCTGGGCGTTCCCCACCATCACGCCGATAGAGCCACTGACGGAAATTTGTTGACCAACGAGGCTCACCGGTTCACGCAGCGCTTCAAGGATGCGGCTGGACACGGTCCCCGCATGCAAGGCGTCGATCGATGTCTCGGCCACCACCACGAACTCGTCTCCACCCAGACGGGCCACGGAATCGGCGTCTCTCAGGGTCTGCTGAAGCCGTCGAGCGATGATCCGGAGCAATTCGTCGCCCACTCCATGCCCGAGGGTGTCGTTCACGTCCTTGAACCCATCGAGATCGATGAGCATGACCGTCACGTTTTCGCCCGTACGAACGCTGCGGGCCAAGGCCAGTTCAAGGCGATCAAGCAGCAGCGATCGATTCGGAAGGCCGGTCAACGGATCGTGGAGCGCTTGGTGCGCGAGGGCCCGTTCGGCGTTACGACGGCCGATGGCATTGGCCAGCACGTTGGCCAAGCCCGAGAACATGTCGTAGTTCTCCACCGAATATCGCTGCGTGGCAATAGTCGGGGTAAGCGATAAAACGCCGACCAGCGTTCCCGCCAATCGCAGAGGAACGAACAAGATCCGCTCCATCGGCTGCTCAGACGCCGGGGCGATGGAGGCCAGGAGCTCCAGATGGAGTGCCGCTTCATCGGTGTTCGTGCTGGCGCCGTCGATATTGGCAATCACTCCGTCGAAAAACGCCGGCGAGGCCGCTCGCAGGAGGACCAGAGGCAAGTCGGGCGTGCTCACCCCGAGGTGAGTATCGTGCGCAGAATCGTCCGCCACGTCATTGGGAACGAGAAAACGCTCAAACTCGTCGAGCGACCAAAGCATGGCCCGCCGAATTCCGGCGTGGGCACAAATGTCTTCGAGGGTCTGGTGGAGATCGCGCTCCGTGTCCTCCACTGTGCTGTTGGCGAACCGGGCCGAACTGGCCGCCAGCAGGGCACGATCGGCCGATGCCGCCACTGCGTCAGCCTGGGCCCGACGCAGGGTCTGTCCGTCGTGGACAATGATGATGATGGCGTCGACCGCAGGGTTCCCCCGCTCGTTGACGACCTCGATCTGCACGGGATGGATATCCCCCGATTGGGACACCAATCGACAGTCCAGAAACGACCGTTTGATCTTCCCCTTGACCATGCGGACGACCTCGTTGACCACGCCCGCACGGTCATCAACGTGGAAGAGCGTGGCGGACCCGTGACCGATCAGGTCGGTCGCGACCACGCCGGCAAACCGGCCGAGGCCGCTCGATGAGTAGAGCATCATGCCCTCGGCGTCGATCACCATGAGGGCGTCGCCGGCCACGTCGACGATGGCCCGCAGAAAGTCGCTCTCGGCGATGTCCTTTCGATTCAACACAGGCCACCGCGCGCAAACGTTGCCGACATGTTCTACTCATCGACCGACGGGCCCATTCTCTTAAGCCCCCCCCCAAGGAGACGAGACGATAGGCGTGGCGACCAATGGGCACGGCACAGTGTTTTTTGGTCGGCGGGCCGGCCGGGGGAACACATCCTCGACGACACCCTTGACCTACCCGCGTCGCTCTACGGGTTGGCGGCCCCGTCCGTTGGCGCCAACGCCCCCACGGCGGGCACCACCGATGGCGGAACCCCCGGAGGCGAAGCCACGGTGGTGACCGGGGCCGACGGACGAAACGAGTCGTCGACCGGCGGACTGACGAGCAGCGGAGGGCCTTCGGCGGAGAGGAACGTCGACGTTTGCGTACCGGACGGTTTGCGTCGAGTTCCCGGATCGATGCCCTCGCGTAGTTTCTTCGCCTTGATTTCGGCCACCGTGAGTTTTTTCGGACGGACGATCGGCGCCGCTTCGTCGAAGGTCGTGGCCTGAATACCGTTCATGGCCACTTTCATGTACGCCGACCACGTAGCGGCGGGCAGGGTGCCACCGGCCACGCGAGCCACTCCACGAATCCCGTACAGCGGTCTCGGCCGATCCCGGTAACCCATCCACACGGCGGTGGAAAGGGTTGGCGTGTACCCCACGAACCAGGCGTTTCCATAGCCCTGGCTGGTCCCGGTCTTGCCCGCTACCGGCCGATCGCCAAGCGCCGCCCGCTTGCCCGTTCCCTCGGTCACCACCGCTTGGAGCACCTGATTGACATTGTCCGCCACCGCCTGGCTGAGCACTCGTCGGGGCCGTGTCTGGGTGTTGTCCTCCAGGACTTTTCCGCTGCCATCAACTACGGAAAGGATCGGCGTGGCGGCCGCCCGCAGTCCCCGACCGGCGAACACCGAGTACGCCGCCGCCATCTCCAACGGGCTCACATCGATACCGCCGAGGGAATAGCTCGGACCGTGCCGAGCGGGGTCGTACCAGGCCGAGGTGATACCGAGGCGCTGGGCCATTCTCGCCACATTTTCAATGCCCACGACGTCATAGCCCAGACGGGCATAGGCGGTATTTACTGATTTAATTGTTGCCGTACGCAGGTCTACCGGGCCATAGGCCGCACCTTCATAGTTGCCGATGATGCAACCTTTCACCGGCTTTTTGCATCGCGGGTCCACGTATTGTGCGCCGCTGACCACCTGAGTGGGGGGGACCCCCTGGGCGAACGCTGCGGCCAGCACAATGGGCTTGATCGAGGATCCGGGCGACCGACCCGACCCGCCTCCGTCCACGTAGTTCCGACCCGTACACGTCGGCGCCAATTTCGGGTCGCGGCCGCGCAGCAGGGTCCGCAACTTCGCCGGTTTCGGACAATCGCCGAGAGCCAAATTGACCTGCCCTCCCGGGGCGGCAAAATCCCGTCCTCCCACCAGCGCCTTCACGTATCCGGTAAGTGGTTCCACGCTCACGATGGACATCTCCAGGTTGGTGTTCGTCCCGCCCAGGGTGTTCTTCGAGGCTGCTTCGGCCGCCGCCTGGAGCCGGGGATCAATTGTTGTGGTCACGCGTAGGCCACCGCTGTACACCGCAACGTCACCATAGCGAGCGATCAGATACCGACGCACGTAGTCAACAAAGTAGGGGTACTGGGTTTGGACTTCGCGGGCACCGTAGACAATCGTGACCTTTTTGCCGGCAGGAGGGTCGCCCTGCGAAACGGCCCACAGTTCTTGACTGAGCGCGTCTGCCAGTTCGACATCGTTCAGGTAGCCGACATCGTTCATCTGGTGAAGCGTGGCCTTGCGCTTGAACTCCGCATTCGCAATGTTCGTGCGGGGTTCGTACTTGCTCGGCGCGGGGATGATTCCGACAAGCGTGGCGGCCTCAGATGCCGTGAGTTCTTTGATTGGTTTACGGAAATAGCTTTCCGAAGCCGCGGCCATTCCATACGCACCGTTGCCAAGAAAAATGTTACTTAAGTACTCATACAGAATTTCATCTTTGCCAAGTTCTCGGTCAAGACGATTGGCAATAATGGCAATTCGCAGCTTGCGCCAACCTCGATCGAGAGTCCGGCGAAGAGGCGTGGCGTTGGCCGTTTCGGCATCCTTGAGATCGTCTTCGGGGTAATAGACAGTCTTCACCAGCTGTTGGGTAATGGTCGACGCGCCCTGCTCAGCCTCACCCGATTTGAGGTCCCGGCGTACAGCTCGGGCCAGGCCTTTGATGTCGACGCCCTGGTGGGCGTAAAACCGGCGATCTTCCGACGCCAGCACGGCCTGGCGGAGGACCCGGGGAATATCGCCACGACCCATCGGAATGTTGGACTCGAAGCGGCGGAACACAGTGAGAAGCTGCCCGTTAGCGTCGTAAACACTCGTGGGCAGAACGGCGGCCTGGACCTTACGAGCGGGGATCGCCACCGGGACCGGAGCGAACAGCACCACGCCGAGCACCGCCGCCACCAGGGCCAGCGGCACCACGGTGACGGAGAAGGTCAGCACGGTGGCACTTTTCACCACGATCCGCACGAACCGACCGATCAATCGCAGCACCGCTCCATTGTCGCAGCCGACGGACGGCTGGCGGGTCCCTTTCGGAACAACCAGACCTTGAGGAAAGCGAGCCGATAGGCGACCGGTAGACACCGGCAAAATGAATCGGCCAGCGTGCTGGCCGATTCAGACGATCGACGCGAGAAACGTTGACCCATCGGCGCGGGCTCTAGGTTTCGTAGTGATGTCTGCTTCCGCCCATCCCCCGTCGGTGGATGCCCTCGCCCGGCACCTGGCGCAACAGCCTGCGTTCGATCGGCTGCCCCGGACGATGCTGGTCGATGCGGCTCGCCGCGCTGTCGGCATGGCGCCGAACGAGGCCGAAGCCGCCGCTGTCGACCTGGCCCGCCTGGCGACTCGGCGTCTGCTTACCCCGGTCATCAACGGCACGGGGACGCTGCTGCACACCAACCTCGGTCGCGCTCCCCGCCCCCTCCCGACCATCGTCTCGGACCGGGTCCGGGCAACCCCGATCGAACTGGACTTGGCGACCGGCCAACGCGGCTCACGCCACGGCGCAGTGGCCGACCTACTCGTCGGCCTCACGGGTGCCGAGGCGACTGTCGTGGTGAATAACTGCGCCGCTGGGTTGGTCCTCGCGCTCGCGGCGTTGGCCCATGGCCGTGGCGTGGTGATCAGCCGCGGGGAACTCGTCGAAATCGGTGGTGGATTTCGGATTCCTGACATCATCGAACAATCAGGGTGTCGGCTGATCGAGGTCGGCACCACGAACCGAACGCGCCTGGCGGACTACCAGCGGGCGATCGAGACAAACGATGTGGCCGTCGTGTTGAAAGTCCATCCATCGAACTACCGAATCACCGGATTCACGGAGGAGGTGAGCATTGCGGCGTTGGCCACCCTCGGCCTTCCGGTGGTCGGGGACCTCGGAACCGGTCTTCTCGACGCGGCGACTCCCTGGCTGGCTGATGCATCGGGTCGTCAACCGGACGTGGCGTGGATACGCAACGAGCCGAGCGTGCGGGAGTGGGTGCGCGAGGGGGCCGACGTGGTGATCGTGTCCGCAGACAAGCTCCTTGGCGGCCCCCAAGCTGGCCTCGTGCTCGGGCGCGACACCACCGTCGCCGCCTGCGCCGGTCACCCGCTGATGCGTCCTCTCCGAGCGGGAACACTGGTGATCGAGGCCCTGCAAGAAACCCTTCTGGCCTACGCCCGCAGCGACGCCCGCGTTCTCCCGTTCTGGGAGCAGGCCATCCGGTCCGTGGCCGAACTTCACGCCCGAGCCACGGCGATAGCTGAGGCGGTGGTCGATGATCGGGTTCGAGCGGCGGAGTGTTCGTCCACCCCAGGAGGGGGAACGATGCCCGATACCCAGATCGCCTCCTATGGCTTACGCATTGCTGGATCATATGTGGACCTATTACGTGAGTGGTCGGTGCCGATCATTGCTCGGGGCCACGACGGGGCAACATGGATCGACCTTCGAACCGTGGACCCACTGGACGATGCGGTCGTGCTCTCGGCAATCCGTTGCATCCACTTCGGGTTGTGATGACGGAGGAGATCGTCAGCGAGAGTCGAGTCATCGCCACCGCCGGTCACGTCGACCACGGCAAGTCCACACTCGTACGCACACTTACGGGAATCGATCCAGATCGCTGGGCGGAGGAGAAAGCACGCGGACTTACTATCGATCTTGGGTTCGCCCATACCGTGCTGCCTTCAGGTATTGGCATCAGCTTTGTTGATGTCCCCGGCCACATCCGCTTTCTACGCAACATGCTGGCCGGCATCGGCGCCGTGGATGCCTGCCTGTTTGTCGTGGCGGCGACCGAGGGGTGGAAAGAGCAGTCAGAGGAGCACCTACGCATCATTGAGCTGCTCGGTATTCGTCAAGGCATCGTCGCCATGACGAAGGTCGGTCTCGTGGATGACGAATGGGCCGAACTCGCCCGCATGGACATCGAGGACCGGGTCGCCGGCTCGTTTCTCGACGGTGCACCAATCATCGCCGTAGACGCGCCGACGGGTCGGGGCGTGGACCACCTGCGCGATGCCCTCGATTCGCTTCTCGCCACGCTCGATCCACCAGACAACATCGCCCGACCGCGGCTGTGGGTGGACCGGGTTTTCGCGGCCAAGGGCTCGGGCACCGTGGTTACCGGAACGCTGACCGGTGGTTCTTTTTCTGTCGACGATGCCGTCGAGGTCCATGGCCCCCTGGGTATACAAACAGCGCGCATACGATCGTTGCAGGCCCACAACGCCACTCGCACTTCAGTCGGTCCGGGCACCCGACTGGCCGTGAACCTCGCGGGTCTCGATCACCACGGTGTCGCCCGTGGCGATGCCCTGGTCGGCACCAACGCGTGGTTTCCCACGCGGCGTTTCGACGCCCAGCTCACGGTGCTCGCCTCCCTCGACCATCCCGTGTCGCGGCGAGGTGCGTACGCCATCCATATCGGCTCGGGTGAACATCGCACCAAGGTTCGGATACTCGGTGAGTTGGCCTTTGAGCCCGGCGCAACGGGGCCCGTTCGCCTCCACCTTCCCCACGCCCTTCCGCTCCTGCCGGGGGACCGCTTCGTGCTGCGCGAACATGGACGCGAGGAGACCGTGGGCGGCGGCGCGGTTCTCGACGTTGACCCGATTCGCCCCGCCAGCAAAGCCCGACCGACCGACGACATCGCTCACATCGTGCGCGAACGACGCACCATCCTCGTCACGGATCTGCACCGGCGCAGCCGCCAAACGTGGACCGGCGAAGTTCTCGATGGGTGGGCCTTCGACCCCGACGCCCTCGTCGCCGCCCGCACCCGCGTGCTCCACGCTGTTGATGCGGCCGGTAGCCTCGGGCTCGACGCCGCAGTGCTGAGCGAACGCGACCGAAGCGTCGTGCAACACTCCCTCACCGAAGAGGTGCGGATCGACGGTGGACGCATCGTGCGACGCGAGCAGATCGATCCCCTGGCCAATCACTGGTTCATAGGCGCGCTCATTAAGGGTGGGTTCTCTCCGCCAGACGCCACCGGTGTCGATCGAGCCGAGCTCCGCGAATTGGTTCGCCGTAAACTCGTGGTCGAGCAGGACGGGTTGTGGTTCGCTCCCGCGGCGATCGACCGAGCGGCCGAACTCGTCGCCGGGTTGCTCGTCCGCCAGCCCGAGGGGATCACCGTGTCGGAGATTCGCGACGCCCTGGCGACGACCCGTAAATTCGCGTTACCGATCCTCGCAATTCTCGATTCGAGTGGTGTGCTGCGGCGCCGCGGGGATCTTCGCGTCGCCGGACCACGCCTCCCCCGTCCGCCGGAGTAACGACCGAGAGCCCGTGGCGCCAGTTCGGGATCCCAATGGGGACCGCTGGTAACGGATCGTTGCCCGACGGCGAGGGGCAACGCGACAACGGCAAAGACTGAGCAAAGGAGCCCCCCGGACACGATCCGCGGCAGACCAGTCGCCCGACCGCCGAAGAGGATGCGAAGCGGACGCCGCCTCATCTTGCCGGTGGGGTCACCGGCATGGGCGCGGCGGGCGGCGGCGTGGCAGGCGAGGCCGAGCGCGCCAGGCGATCGGCGGAGCCGCCGCTGATGGCCCCGGCCAGGTACACCTCCAACGCGATCCGGCGCTGATCGACGGCCTCAACGAAATGGTTTCGATGGACCCGCCAAAACTTCTTGGTGGCCTCGTCGTCAACAAAGATCGCATGCGGGCAGAGTGTTTCGAGTTCGCGGGTTATGGCCGCTCGCTCGTAGCGCGAGCTCACGGGCACCCGGAGACGGAAGCCGGATCGTTCGTAGATGTAGAGCGACCGCGCAGCGAGCGTCCGAAACGCCAGAACCGGCAGTGAGATCACGGAAAGGAACGCGGGCTCAACTCCCGGCCTTTGGCGCACCCACATCACGTCGGGGCGCGGGAACACTAAGAAGCCCGAACGGCGTCGAAAGGCGATGAAGCCCTTTGGGCCATGAAGACTCCCGACCACGGGATGCTCATCGGCCATGGCGGCGTCGAAAGACTGGCGCACGGCAGCGGCGTCACCGAAGAGCGCGAGGGCGCGCCCAGAAGCGCTGCGAAGCGGATCCTGAACGATGCCGATGGAGCGAATGATGACAAAGCAGGCCACCACAGCGCCGAACGTCGCCAGACCAAGAACTCCGAGGAGTTCGGCCCGAGTCGCCACGGCGGTGTTCAGAACTTGGCGCGGCATTCCGGCGTCGGCGCTCGGCCCGCCGACCGAACTCTCCATGCGCAGCGTCTCCTTTTCCGCCTCGTTGATCGGGCGAAGCATTCCCCAAATCGCCGCACCCGCTCGCATTTCGGTGGGTAGCGAACGTTTCGTCCCGGCGATCCCGACGACCTGCTGATCCGACGAAACGACGATGACGGCGTTGGTCTTGGTGAGCGGAGTCTTCGGAACAACAACGTCCACCCGTACACGCACCGGACCCACGTGACCGCCGGAGAGATCCTTGGCCGTGGCCACCGGGGCGTCCCTGAGAGCCGCGTCAACGTAGGGCCAAAATGATGTGGTCACCAATGCCAAAAGGGCAAGGGCCAGGAGGGCGAAGAGGATCGGCACCCGAGCGCCAAGACGTACGGCGTCGTTAAACGACAACGGCTTTCGCTTCCTCGGCATTGCCCCTACCTATCGGCAGTTTCCGAAGATGAGTTGAGGCCCGGACGTCGCCGCATTCTCCAAGACCAATCGACGACTCTCTGTCCGGAAAACGAAGTCGCACGTTGGTCTTGGAGTCGCACGTTGGTCTCGGAAGACTCAGCCTTCGGGAATGGCCTGGCCGATACCGCACGCTTTGGTCTCGCCGTCCGCAGGAAAGCTGAGCACGTATTCGTTGCGGGGATCAGCCAGGTTCACGAAGACCGGATTGTTGGCGACCACCTGTATCGGGCGCGACTCCGCGGACCGACCGTCCCGACGGACGACCACGCCCAGCGTTCCGTCCACCAGCGGCACGACCTTGATCGACGCCGGACGCCGCGGAAGGAGGGAGACCTGGGGATTGGGCCCTTGGGGGAAGAAGCCCACGCAGCCGCTCTCCACCGCCTGAGCCGTCACCCGTCCGAGCGACGCAATCGTGACGCTGCGACCGTCCAGGGGTACCCGCGGTTCAGGCGTCACGTCAACAGAACTCTGGGCGAGCACCGCCGTGAGGGACTGCGGGTCGACGCGCCCTGGCGGCACGTTTCCTTGGCCCAGCAATTGGCGGATACCGGCGATCGTCAGGTCGGAACTTTGCGGATCTGGCATAGCGTTGGCGGCGGCAAAGTTCGACCGGGCAACGGCGAAAGCGGCGACGATCGTTTTGCGCGTTTGCGTTTCCGTCGCGCCCTCTTTGTCGGCCGCGTCCGCCAACGTACCCACCGACGTAATGACGCACAACACGCCCACTCCCGACGCCAGTTTCGACCACGGGAGGACTCGGGCACCACGCCCAAGATCCCGTTCAAGCTGGGCCGCCACAGCCTTGGCAATCAGCAGAAATGCCAACGGTGCGAGCAGGACAAAAAGCACATAAGAGTACCGGGACGCATTCGGATTATCGACATCCACCCGGCCGATGGCGACGAGGCCGAGGAACGGAATGGAGGCGCCCGCCAAACCCACGATCGAGGCGTGATGGGCCCGTAGGTCGGGGAAGAGGCGGACCACTCCGAAGAGCAGGGCGACCACCCCGAGCACACCAACCCCGGGGAGCCCCAGCGTGCGATCAATGGTGGTGGAAACCGCTCGCCAGGCATAGCCAACCGCTCGATGGGGGATGGTGGTCGCTCGGGTGTCGGTCGGCGACGAGTTCTGCCCGTATGCCACTGACCACGCCACCTGGACCAGTGCCGGCACGCTGGCTACCAGCGCGGCCCTCCGCCAGCCAAGGCGAAGCCACGCGGTGAAGGCACCTGCAGCGACCATCGAAACACCGACGCCAGCACACATCAACCCAGCTATTCCGACCGCCCACGTCGCAATGAGGCGGCTCCTCGAAAAACGGTCAGGATTGACGTCGACGATCTCGACCAGCAACAAACCAGCGATGCATGCACCCATCCACGCAAACTGGAATGCCCACAGCAGGTTTTCCGCTCCGGCTCCGTAGACCACGAAGATCGCCACGGCGAAGCAGCGCGCCACCATCGGCACGCCATGGCGTCGGAGGAGGCGGACGATGAGCCCAACAACGGCGAGATGAAACACATACAGAACGACGAGGTACGGCCAATATGCGCGCAGACCAACGACCCCAAACACCGCCCTATATACGATGATCGGAAGCGTTGACCAGTGCTCATTATGTGGAGAGAGCAGCATGTCGGCGATGCGTCCCGGTGACGAAAACGGTGGGCGTGACCGTTTGGCGATGAAGTCCCATTCATCAGCAAAAAACCACTGCCCGCTAGAAACCGCAAGCCAAAACATCCATCCAATTCCAACAATGGTGATGGGTACTTCTGGCCACCGGCGAACAAGCCCCGGCAAACCGTTACGTCGAACGGCACCAATGGATGCCGACGCACTCACCCTCAGATAGTCCCGTCTTTGACGGCGTTGGCGATCCAAGGGATCACGATATCAAGCATGTCCGAAAGGCCGGTGGTGGCTTCGTATCCGAGAAGGCTCTTCGCTTTGGAAACGTCAGGGACGCGTTTCTGCACGTCGTACTCGTAGGCTATGTCGGACACGTAGGCAAACGGCTTTGCTCCCTGGTGGACCTTGTCCCAGATCATCTCGGCGAGAGCGAGCACCGTGGTCGATTCGGCCGTGGAGATGTTGAAATCTTGGTTGAGGGCGGCGTCGTGCTCCATACAGGTCACGATGCCTGCCGCCAGGTCGGCACCGTAGGTGTAGTGGCGCACCTGGTGACCTTCGCCCAGAATGTGGAGCGGATCTTGACCCTTCACGATCTTCTGCACGATGTCCGGCACGACATGGCTCATGGCCAGTTCGACGTTGCCGGAAAGCACCTGATGCTCACCCAACGCCCGGGACTCGCCGATGCCCACGCAGTTGAACGGACGTACAATCGTGTACGGCAGCCCGTATTGATCAAACGCCGCCTTGGCGAAGTACTCAACTGCCAACTTCTGAAAACCGTAGGACGACAGTGGCGGTGGAATTTGGCGCTCGTCGCCTTCGGCCGAGGGCCAGTGTGGCGTGGACTCAAACACCATCGACGAAGACAGGTACGTGACCTTCTTCAGACGTCCGGTACCGCGGGCGTAGGCCTTCAACGCTGCGTCGCATGACGCGGCCATGATTCTCTCGTTGGTGGCGAGGAGATCGTATGCGTACGCATGAAAGTACGTGATGCCACCAATGAGCGCAGCTCCGGCGATGAAGTGATCGACGTCTGAGCACAGCGTGGTCATCAGCGCAACGTCGGTGCAATCGCCTTCCACAAAGGTGTAGCGCGGATCATCGTCATAGCTCTTGGCGACCCTGCCATATTTCGAATAGTTGTCGATACCCACGACCTCATGGCCACGATTTAGAAGTTCTTCGACGATGTAGCCGCCAATGAAACCAGCGGAACCGGAGAGCAGAACACGAGCCATGAGTTACGAACCTTTAGTGGTAGATACAGCCGCCACAACGCCGGATGTCGACGGGTTGACGGGCGGATAGGGAAGACGACGGCCATAGGCGTACCAGTACCAGCGAAGGTATTTAGGGAGCCATTTGGCGAGCTTGAAGTTTGACAGGCCGAAGGCCCGGTCAAGCCAAATTGTGGGAAGTTCAGCCACCGGTTGACGATACCTGCGCGCCTTCGAGACGAGTTCCAGGCCAACCTCGAAACCGGCGTCGGACTCGATACCAACATGACGCACGAACTCAACGTCGTAGGCCTTAAACGAATTCGTGGCGTCGTGAGTACCCACGCGAGCGAGCACATGCAACGATTGCCCAGCCAGGCGGGACAGCGTGGTCTTAAACCATTCGCCTCCCACCTGCTGGCCACCGCGCATGTAGCGTGAGGCGGCGGCAACGACGACACCGCGTTCAACCAGTTTGGTCAGGGGATCGATCTGCGCCGGGTCATCACAGCCATCGGCCATGGTGACTACGGCCACGGGCGCAACGGCATGGTCAATGCCATAGCGAATGGCAAACGCCGGTCCCCGACCATAGGTGTTCAACGTCGGCTTGATCCGGGGATCACGTGCGGCAAACGCTTCGGCGAACGGACGCGAAGTGTCCTCCGGGGTGTCGTAGACCACGAGAACTTCGCACGGTAGGCGCACGGCCTCGACAATGCGGTCGAGACACTCAGTGACCATGGCGCCCTCGTTGTACACGGTGACCACGATCGAGACCCGGGGGGCGGAATCGAGGTCGGGTGGGTCGCTAAGTCGGCGGGGAGTACGGGTCATGAGGATTTCGGGAGGGAGTTAAACCCGCACGCCATTGCCGGTCACGCCCCAAATGTCGACCACTGGCTTGTCGGACTTGAGGTCGCGGTACCGGTCGTGCGGGGCACCGATAACCACCACATCGGACTCGGCCAGCAGTTGCTCCTGGGACACCAGACAAGGGTCGGTGGTGACGAAAGGATCGGCGCAGATCACCGTGCCCGCCCGGAAACGAAGGATGCGCCGCAGCTTGTAGGAGAGGCTTGATCGCGTGTCGTCGGACTCAGCTTTGAACGCCATGCCGAGAATGCCGACGGTCTTCGACGAGAGATCCGGAAAACGTTCACCCATCTTGGTCACGACGTAGAGCGGAAGGCCCTCATTGACGAGCATGGCGGAGTGGCCAAGCACGAATTTGTTGTCGGTAAAGGCCGCCAATTGCATTGTGTCTTTGAACAGGCACGGTCCGGCGGCAAAACCGGCGCGAGGAATATCGTTGGCGCGCGGGTATTCGAAGGCAAGCGCGCTTCGTATTCTCTCAAAGTCCAGGCCGACGTCATTGGCCATCATGTACAACTGGTTTGATGCGGCGAACTTTATGTATCGCCACACATTGGTGAACAGCTTCGCCATCTCCGCTTCTTCCGGGGCGAGGCGCACGGTGACCGACGTGAGGTTAGAAAACAACTTCTCCGCCCGGGCCACCACCGAATCAGTACGTCCACTTACGATCTGAGGGAGCGAGAAAAGCTCGGTCATCGCCTTGCCCTCGGCGATTCGCTCGGGGCAGAACGAGACGTCTACGGCCACATCGCGTTTCGCCAACTCGGATTCCACGAGGGCGGTCACACCCGGAAACACGGTAGAACGCAACACCAACAATTGACCTGGGCGAAGGCGATCGGCGATAGCCATAACCGCGTCGGGTACGGCGCGTGCATCGGGATTGAGATGCTCATCGACCGGTGTACCGATCACCACCACCACATGCTCAGCTTCGCTGATGATCGACGGATCATCAGAGGCCTTCAGCATGCCCGACGCGATGACACGAGCGATGACGGGTGCGGCACCGGGTTCGTCGAACGGCAGCTCGGCCTGATTGACCATGGCCACCGAGGCGGCATTGATGTCGTAAACCACCGTCCGCAGCCCTCGATCAGCAAACCCGATACCGAGGGGAAGGCCGACGTGCCCACACCCGCCAACGACGACCACGTCAAGAGAAAACGACACGCGAACAGGCTACCGGAGGCCCTGCGTTTCCCAGCGGCAAGCTTGCCACCATCACTACCCGGGAATCACTCTGCCCGATCGCCACCACACGCAGGCCGCACCACCATCACTACCCGGGAATCACCATCACCTTGGCGTGATGCTCCGGGTCGCCAAGGTCAACAAAGGCCTGGGCCACCCCTTCCAGATCCACGGTCCCGGTAATGAGCGGCGCCGCGTCGATGCGTCCCTCGGCCAAATTGTGCAGGGAGGCGGCGAACTCGTCAGGTGAATAGGCGAGGACGAACGTGAGCTGAAGTTCCTTGTTGATGCCGAACATCGGCGTCATCCGGTCGGCCTCCATGCATGCGCCGACCACGGTGACCCGACCGTGGCGTGGGGCCCGACGCATTGTTTCGTCGATCATCCCGGGCACGCCGACGCACTCAAACTGCACGAGGCCACCCTGGGCGGCCAGCGTCGCCCCCGTCACTCGTGTCCAGGCGTCCATCGCCCCCTCGACTCGCGGATCTACGGTCTCGGTGGCACCCATCATCGCCGCCAAAACCCGTCGTTTCGGCGAGAAGTCCGCGGCCACGATGACCTCCACTCCGACGAGGCGCAGGGCGGCGATGACCGCCAGCCCGACGGGACCGGTGCCGTGTACGACGGCCGATCCACCGGCGACGATCCCTGACTTATTGACGGCGTGCAGACCGACAGCCATCGGCTCAGTCAACGCCGCGATTTCCGTGGAGAGACCGTTTGGAACGACCAGGAGAAGCGGGCCAAAGAGCACCATCTGCTCGGCGTACCCCCCGGGATAGTCGTTCGAATACCCCACCGCGCGCATGTTCTCCGGAACCGGCGCGCCGACGAAATTCACCGGCATGGCCACGACCCGATCCCCGACTTTGGCCGGAGTCATACTGTCGGTCCGCACCTCGAGCACCTGGCCGACGAACTCGTGACCGAGGACTACGCCCCGGGACAGATCAAGGGTGCTGATGCTCCCGCCGTCTCTGGCCAACGCCAACATCTTCTCGGCGTGACGAACGAAATGGAGATCGGACCCGCAAATACCGCACGCCTTTGTTTGCACCAGCACCTGACTGGCCAAGGGGGTGGGATTCGCCAACTCTTCGAGGTGCATCTGATGGTCTCGAAGGACGACAGCACGCATAGCTACCACCTTGCCAGGTTTCGGGCTCTCAGCCGGGAGTCAGGCCGTGGCCGTGGCGCGCTGACGGGCGCCCACTACGGCGGCGGCAACCAACTCAGCAAACAGCGTGGGATTAGTCAGCGGCCAGGAATGGATGCCTTTCACCGTTCG
Organism: Acidimicrobiia bacterium; assembly: GCA_043775075.1. Classification (GTDB taxonomy): domain Bacteria; phylum Actinomycetota; class Acidimicrobiia; order Acidimicrobiales; family JANYDT01; genus JANLQX01. Next base: position 13,863 of record JAYVSS010000008.1, on the reverse strand, counting down.
GCCTTCGACGCCCGCGGCCTCACACAACGACTGGTGGCTAGCGGCGGGGATCACGCCGTCGCCCTCACTGTGCACGAGCGAGATCGGTAGCCCCCGCTGAGCGACCGTGGCCAGTTCGGCCAAGAGGTCGGCGGTGCGAGCGAGGCGCCCAACCTTGGCCACGCCAAACGGATTACGCAGAACATTGGGAAGAAGGTCCTCCAGCACGCTGGGCAGCACGCTCACCGCCGACCCCAGGAGTCCCGCAACATCGGAGGGAATCCCCTTACCCCAGTCCCAGAACGGGCGATCAGACATGGGCCGCTCGCCCGCTTCGTCTTGGCGCCACACCCCGCCAACGCTGTTGAGCAGCACTAACCCCTGGGCGAATCCGGGATTGTCGGCGAGCACGCGAATGGCCACACCGCCGCCGAACGAATGCCCAACGATCAAGGTGGGCGCGACGCCCGTGGCCTTGACGAAACGCGTCACCCACCGGGCATACCCGACGAAGGTCCGATTGCCCGGCTCCAGATCGGGAGTACCCCCAAAGCCGGGAAGCGCGGGAGCGACGACGTGGTATCCGAGGCCAGCGAGGCGACGCAGCCCCGACCGGTAGGCGTGGTGGCCAAGGCCCCAGCCGTGCAGAAACAAGACCGTCGGACCCTCGCCGCCCACCGTGTAACGCACGGTTTTGGTGTCAACGCGCACCTCATCGATCGAGATCAGATGGCGGTGACCAGCGTTCGCCTTGGGGGGCGAACCGGCCTCGGATGTGACGATATGAAGTGTCGGTGTGGGCATGAGTTAGGTGGGGAGAACGCAGCGAGCTGTACAAAACGTAACGGCTCATCTTGATTGGAGCTGTAGGCGAGCGCCTACTTCGGCCACCCCTCCCCCGAGGATGGGCCGAGACCTACCGGACGGTCAACGCAAATACGTTGGTCATCCCGCTAACCGCGAGAACAATGAGCGTCGCTCGCCTTCGGTAAGTCCGCCCCAGATACCGTGAGGTTCACGGATTGCGACGGCGTAGTCCAGGCATTCCTGGCGAACCTGACACGAAGCACAGATTCCCTTGGCGTTGTATTCCCGTCGGTCCTTTTCGTCTTTGCGCTCGAAACTGTTCGGCGGAAAGAAAATATTGGACTGCGGTCCCCGGCAGGCGGCTCTGCCCTGCCAAGTGTGGCTCTCGTTGAGTTGCAACATATGGACCCTCCCCCCAGATCGGTCGAGGAAAGCGTACCCACGTGTGACGCCCGACACAAGGGGTCGAGCGAAAAAACTTGACGGCCTCCTCAGTGCCCGGCATCTTTCGCACGACGCTCCCGCCCCCGCGCCGCCAGACCCGGCTCAGTGCCCCGCGTCTTTTGCCCCACCCTGCAATGGCTCCACCTCCAGCAGCAGCCCGTCCACCGCCACCACCCGGACCGAGTCACCGACGCCGATCGGGGTGGCCCGATTGGTCCGGGCCCGCCACGGCGCCCCCATGACCCGCACGACTCCTTCGGGACCGACAGCCTCGATCGCCGTCCCCACTTCACCGATCATCGCCTCCCGGCCGATGGTGGGGGTGGCGAATCGGGTGCGAACCATCGTCGGCATGCCGTTGACCATGAACAGAACCACCATGACCACCATGACGGCGATGATGTACAACGGAACCTTCACGCCGCCGGTGAAAAGGGCGAGCGAGCCAACCACCAAGCCGAAGGTACCGACCGCCGTCCAGAAGCGAGGCGAGCCGGCCTGTACATCGATGGCAAATCCGAGCATGGCGATCACCATCAAGATCACCCCGAGAGGGCGCGTCGGTAACGCCCCCAGACCGGCAATGGCCGGCACAAATGCCCCCAACCCGACGAACGCGGCGATCCCGATCCCGCCGGTAAAGAACTCGAACACGAACAGCGCCAGGGCGATCACGAAGAGGAGATAGGCCACGGACGGATTGGCGGCGGTGTGCAGCAGGCGATCGAGCAGATTGAGCTTGGCGAACCGCACAGCGTTGACCCGGGCGGTCTTTTTCCCATTGGCCTCGGTCGCCGGAAAAGCGGTGTCGAGAGTCTTGCCATCAAGCTTGGTGCCGTCGAGTTCACCCACGAACTGCACGAGCACCGGAGCGTTGCTCTGGATGAGCTTGGCCTTGGCGGCTTGGGTCTCGGTGAAGGTCCGGCCGACGAGGGCGTCGTCGTTGATGATCCCCGGAGTCGACTTTCCAATCTTCGTGGACGGCGCCATACCGACGAAATCAGCTGCTGCCACCAGGCGCGCGGCGCCACCCTGGGCCCGGGCACCGAGCGGGCCAACCCATACTGCGATCGGAACGCGCGACTCCTTGCGAATCTTCAACTCCAGCAGGTCAAGCTGAGCCTGGGGCAGCAACGAACCCGGCGAGTCCAGCTGGATGACCAGGGCCTCGACCTTGTCGGCCACGGCCTTGTCGATCGATTCGAGGATGAAGCGCTTCATGATTGGATCGATATATCCGGTCACTTCGATCACGTTGACTCCTCTCGACGGGCGCGTAGCGGTGCTCGTCCCCGTGGTCGCCTTCGTCGGGGCAGTTGCCGCCGACACTGCTGCGGCGAACGTGGCGGCAAACACCGTCGACAGGACCAACGACCGGAAAAAACGGCGTCCGGTTACTGCGGTTCGTCGGGCGGTTGGTCGGGCGGTTGGTCGGGCGGTTCGTCGGGCGGTTCGTCGGGCATTGCGCCGGGTGGCACGTAGCGTGAGGAGGCGCACAGGGAGACTTTCGAGAGAAGTGAAAACACGTGGAGGTAGAGCAATTCTTCAACACCGTTCGCCTCCTCCTCGTCGTCGGGAAGGGCGGGGTCGGCAAAACCAGTGTGGCCGCAACCGTGGCCCGAGTGGCAGCCGAACTTGGACGGTCGGTCCTGCTGGCCGATGTGGACGGCAAACACGGGGCGGCAATGGCGTTTGGTATCAGCGGACTGTCCTATGACGAACAGGTACTTCTGGCAGCCCATCCGGCGAGCGGCCGGGCCGAAATTCGTGGTCGAACCCTCACTGCCGACGACGCTCTAGTCGAATATCTCTCGGACCACGGCATGGGGCGCCTGGCCCGCAAACTGGCCTCCAACGGTGTCGTTGACGTCATCGCCACCGCCACCCCGGGAATCAAAGACCTGCTCGTACTGGGCAAGGTGAAGCAGCTGGTGACCGAGAACCGTCACGATCTCGTCATCCTCGACACGCCAGCGTCCGGGCACGCCGTCACCTTCCTCCGGAGCGCGTCGGCGCTGGCGGAATCGGTGGGAAGTGGGCGGATTCGCCGCCAGGCCGAGGAGGTCCTGGCGATTCTCGGAGATCACGATCGCTGCCGCGTCCTGCTCGTGACGCTGGCCGAGGAAACCCCGGTCAACGAAACGATCGAGACGGCGTTCACCCTCGAAGACTCCATCGGCGTGGCCCTGGCCCCGGTTGTCATCAATGCCCTTCTCGACATTCCGCCAGCCGTCCCCGTCGGTGCGCTGGCCCGCCTGGACCCAGCCGAGCGCGCGGCCGTCGGCCACGCCCTCGCCGTGGAACGGGAGCGCGCGCTTGCCCAACACGCTCAGGTCGAGCGTCTGTCCGCCGGCCTGCCATTGCCCCATATCGTGCTCCCGGAGCGCGTCGGTGTTGGTCTCGACGTCGTGGACTACGCCGCCCTCGGGACGGCGTTCGTTGCCTCCCTGGCCATGATCGACGCGAGAGTCCGGTCGTGAGCGCGGTCCCCCGTTCCGACGGCTCCGACGGCTCCGACGGCGATGACGGCTCCGGCAGCCACGACGGCGTCGGCCGCGTTGGTGGGCTGGCCGAACTCGTTCGCAACCGACGGGTCATCGTGACCTGCGGCGCGGGTGGCGTCGGCAAGACCACGATGGCCGCGGCCCTCGGAGTGGCGGCAGCACTGAGCGGTCGACGCGTTGCGGTGGTCACTATTGATCCCGCTCGCCGCCTGGCCGATGCGCTGGGTTTGGCCGCGCTGGGCAATCAACCGCAACGCGTCGATCTGTCGGCGGTGGCGACCGGGATGAACGCCGCGGCCGAAGGGCAACGAGCCAACTGGTGGGCGCCGATCGCCGGGCAGACCGGGGGAGTGGGCGAACTGTGGGCGATGATGCTCGACGCCCGGGCCACCTTTGACGACCTCGTGCGCCTGCATGCCCCGTCGGCCGAGCGGGCCGAGCGCATCCTCGTGAATCCGCTGTACCGAAACATCTCCGGGGCTCTGTCGGGTACGCAGGAATACATGGCGGTGGAGAAATTGCACGAGCTGGTAACCAATCCCCGAGACGCCTCCGGGGCGTCGATCGCCCCGTTCGACTGCGTCATCGTGGACACTCCGCCAACCCGCAACGCCCTCGATGTGCTGGCCGCCCCCGAGCGCCTTACCCGGTTCCTCGACAACCGGGTGTTCCGGGCGATGATGGCCCCCGCCCGGAGCGGGTTCCGGGTCGTCGGAGTGGCGACCCAGGCCGCCCTCGCCGGGCTCGGCAAGGTGGTGGGATCGGAGGTCATCGGCGATGCTGTGGCGTTCTTTCGAGCGTTTGATGGGATGGAGGAGGGGTTTCGTCAACGGGCCCAGGCGTCGCTCGCTCTGTTGCGGAACGGCGCCACCGCCTGGGTCCTCGTCACCACTCCCCGCATCGAACCGGTCGAGGAAGCCATATTCTTCGCCGGGGAGTTGGCTCGCATGGGCCTTCGCGTCGACGCGCTGGTCGCCAACCGCGTGCAGCTCCCCATCGATCCGCTTCCGGCGATTCCCGTGTCGGCCGGGCCCTTACGCACCGCAGTCTTACGGGCGTACGAGATTCATGCGCGGGCGGGCGCCCATCGAGCGGTGCTCGCTCCCTTGCGCCATGCCGTTGGCCCAAAATCGTTGGTGGCTGAGGTCCCCCTTTCAGCCGGGGACATTCACGATCTCGCCGCTCTGACCGAGGTCGCCGCTTCGCTCTGTGCGTCGTAATTCTCGTTGCCCCGCTCCAGCATGGCGGAGTGACGCCGGGCCAGTATCGTGAGGGGCGTGCCGTATGTGTTGATCGCCGCTGACGTCGCCTGGGTTCACGAGGAAGTCGCCAGTGCCCTTCCCGCCGATGCTTTGGTTCGTAGCCTGATCAATGGGGCCGCCGTGCGGGCGGCGGTCGAGGAGAAAACTCCGGATCTGGTCATCCTCGATTCCCAAATCTCCAATATGGGCGCCATGGCCGTGACCTACGACCTGCGCAACGAAGAGTCCGGAGGACGTCTGCCCCACGTGCCGGTGCTCATCCTTCTGGACCGTCCCTCAGACGTGTTTCTCGCCCAGAAGTGCAACGCCGACGGGTACCTCGTCAAGCCGCTCGATCCGCTGCGTCTCCGCCGGGCCACCACCGCGCTCCTCAGCGGCGGCACGTTCCTGGACAAATTGATCCAGTCGGACGCGTCAACGAATTATCGGGCCACTCCCGACTCCACCGCCCGGTAACACCGCAGGGGAAACTGCGAACGGGGCGCACGGTGGCCGCGACTACAGTTGACCTTCGCTACGGGATGTAGCGCAGCTTGGTAGCGCGCCACGTTCGGGACGTGGAGGCCGGGGGTTCAAGTCCCCCCATCCCGACCACTATCGCCGTCCTCCACCGAGGGCGGCGGTTTTGTTTTTTCCCGCCCCCGGCAAACTTCGGTGCGACACCCTGCTTCGGAGCGGGTGCGACGATGTTCGGCGTGACGTTCGACGAGTTCCAGCACCTGATCGAGTCCACCTACGGCCGCCGTGACCGGGCCCGAGGTCAGGCGGCCACCGTGGCCTGGCTGGCCGAAGAGGTCGGAGAACTGGCCAAGGCCGCCCGCAAAGGCAGCGTGGAGGAACAGCGCCACGAACTTGGGGACGTGATCGCCTGGGTGGCGTCGCTGGCCAACCAACTCGATCTGTCGATGTCCGACGCAATCGCCCGCTTCGCCTCCGGCTGCCCCCGCTGCGCCGCCATCCCGTGCGCCTGCCCGTAGGCCATTTCGCCCCCTAACCTCGGTGCACCGGACGGGCAAACTGCACGGCGCAGATCTTCCAGGATCGCACGATTGACCGCCCAGGATGACCGAACAAACACCAACCCGACCCGGAAATGGTCGTCCTGGGCGACGGATCGACCCGTCCTGGGCGACGAACGCCTCAGGGCGGGCCCGCCTAGGGTGGCCGCGTGTCCCCTGGTGCGTCGAAGTCGATGCTGGTCACAAGGGGCATTCGGGCGCTTGGCGACGGGATCATGTCGGCCAGCCTCACGCCCCTGCTCTTCTCGCGGGGCTTCAACGGTCGCACGGTCGGCCTCGTGACCACCGCCACCCTCCTCGGTTCGGCTACCAACTTGGTGCTGGTCAGCCGCTTCCCCCGAGTGCTGCGGCCGCAGCGGGTGCTCGTCGTCATGTCGGTCTTGATGGTCGCCACCGGGCTGACATTCGCCGCCACCGGAGCCCTCGGGGCGCTGCTGGCCATCTCCATTATCGGCCCGCTCAATCCATCGAGCGGCGACGTGTCACCGTTCCTCCCGGCCGAACAGACCATCGTGAGCGCGGCCGAGGAGGGAACCGCTCGCACCCGGGCCCTGGCCCGGTTCGCCCTCGTGGCTTCGGCTGGCGCCTCCGCCGGGGCATTTCTCGCCGGGTCAATCGCCCAACTCGGTCGCCGAATCGGCTTTGTGGCGACGAACGGAACGGCCTTCAGCGCCCTCGTCTACGGCGCGCTCGGACTGATCGTGCTCGCCGTCTACGTCCCCACGATGCGTCGAGCCCGATCGACATCGATTACCAATCCGAGCCGTCTAGGACCGTCTCGGGGCATCATTCGTCGGCTCACGGCGGTGTTCGCCCTCGATTCCGCCGGCGGGGGCATGGTCGTCAACACGCTCATCGCCCTGTGGCTGCAGCGGCGTTTCGACTTCACCCTCGGCAAGATCGGCGCCGTACTTGGCCTCATGTCTCTGTGTTCAGCCGCCTCAGCCCTTCTCGCGCCCCGGCTCTCGGCCCGGTTCGGCCTCGTCGAGACCATGGCGCTGACCCACGCCCCAGCCAATGTGCTGGTCATTGCCGCCGCCTTTGCTCCCAATCCCCAGGTGGCGGTGGTGTGCCTCGGCGTACGGGCGCTGCTCTCTCAACTCGACGTGCCGCCGCGGGTGGCGTTTGTGATGTCGCTGGTGGAGCCGGAAGAGCGCAGCGCCGCCGCCGCCTTCACCAACCTGCCCCGCAGTATCGCCACCGCCAGCACGCCGCTGCTCGGGGGCTGGCTCTTGACCAAGAGCACCTTCGGCTGGCCCCTGGTCATTGGAGGCGCCATGAAACTGGCCTACGACGCACTGCTGTGGATCAAGTTCCGTCGCTATAGCCAGCGGCTGTAATGGCGAGCGGCTGTAATGGCGAGCGGCGGTAATGGCGAGCCGAGCAGGGGCAGCTACCGGGAGAGGCGGGCGGCGAGCAGTTCGGCGATTTGTACCGCGTTGAGGGCGGCGCCTTTACGCAGGTTGTCGTTGGAGATGAACAACACCAGACCGTGGTCCACGGTTGGATCCCGGCGAATGCGTCCCACGTACGCCGGGTCGTTGCCCGCCGCGTCTAGCGGGGTCGGCACGTCCATCAGCTCAACGCCGGGCGCCGCGCCGAGCAGTTCAATGGCCCGATCGACAGAAATCTCGCGGGAGAACTCGGCGTGGATCGACAGCGAGTGCCCGGTATAAACGGGGACCCGGACGCAGGTCCCGGCCACTTTTAGGCCGGGAATCTCCAGGATCTTGCGGGATTCGTTGCGGAGCTTGAGCTCTTCGTCGGTCCAGCCCTCGTCGCCTTCGTAGATGTCCGTGGCGTACACCCCGGCGTAGGGCAGCACGTTGAACGCAATCGGCTTGATGTACTTCTGCGACGCCGGGATGTCCAACGCGTCGCCGCGCACCGCAAGACGGGCCGAGTCGTCGGCGATCTTGCGGACTTGGTTCTCCAGTTCCGCCACGCCGGCCACGCCTCCACCGGAAACCGCCTGGTAGGTGGCGGTAATCAGCTTAATCAGACCGGCTTCAGCGTGCAGCGGTGCGAGGACCGGCATGGCCGCCATCGTGGTGCAGTTGGGGTTGGCCACGATGCCCTTGCGCATGTGATCGAGGGCGTGCGGATTGACCTCGCTGACCACCAACGGCACATCGTCATCCATGCGCCAGGCGCTGGAGTTGTCCACCACCAACGCCCCCTGCGCCGCCACCTTGGGAGCGAGGGCCTTGGAGGTCGACGCACCGGCGGAGAACAGGGCGATATCGATTTGGGAGAAATCCGCGGTGTCGGCGTCTTCCACCGTGATGTCGACGCCGCGGAATTTGAGCTTCTTGCCAGCGGACCGGGCGGACGCGAAGAACCGGACCTCATCGGCCGGGAAGTTCCGCTCTTCCAAGATTTCGCGCATGGCCTCGCCGACCATGCCGGTCGCTCCAACAACTCCGATACGCATGGGTGCGTCACTCTCTCGAAAAGCCCAAAGGACTGCTCTCCGGGCGCGTCCATGATCCCACGACCCGCCACCGGGAGGGACGGAAATTAAATTCTTCGCGGTGTTAACGACTCCGGTCGGCCCCTCACCACGCTGACGGCCCGACCTCGGCCGATGTGCGCCGTAGAGCGCGGCACGTGGAGATGACCTTCGGGTTCCACTCGGGCGACAATGCCCAAGGCGTCAATCGACGAATTCAGGGTGCACGTGATCCTCGTGGCAGCCTTCGTTCGCTTCCCAATCCGACGCAGTTCTCGGCCAATGAGCGGCTGAAACGCACGCGCTTCAGCGAGCGACAGATGGGATGCACGTGCCCGAAGCGGGCCACCTGCTCCGGGGGGAAATCGGCGTGAAAGGGCGTTTGAAATTTCACCAGCCGGCGAACGAGGTCGGTTTTTTCCCACCCCAGTCGTTCCCCAGAGATTACGATGACCGGCCGGCCCAGAAATCTGGCAGCAAAAATATAAACGGGTACGGCCTAGATATCTAGCCCGAACGCCGTGTGCAACACCTGCACCGCATCTTCCACCCGGTCGGCGTCGATCACACACGACAGGCGAATGGTGGAGGTGGAAATCATCTGGATATTGATTCCGTTCGACGACAGGGTTTCAAACATCGTGGCGGACACTCCGGGGTTGGTCTTCATGCCCGCACCAACGATCGACACGCGAGCGATCGTCGAATCGTTGGTGACCTGACGCGCCCCGATATCGGAAGCAATAGGCGCGCATACTTCCATCGCTGAAGCCAGATCCGACTTCGGTACGGTGAACGAGATGTCGGTGGTGTCGTCGTGGGAGGTGTTCTGCACGATCATGTCCACGTTGACGCCTCGATCGGCCAACGACCGGAACAATCGGGCGGCAATGCCGGGTCGATCGGGCACGGCGACCACGGTGACTTTGGCCTCCGACGTGTCGTGGGTAACGGCTGCGACAACTGCTTGTTCCATGGACGGATCCTCCTGAGTAATGACGGTGCCCGGCTCCCAGGTGAAGCTGGAGCGAACCTGCAACCGCACGCCGTGGGTGGCGGCGAACTGCACGGCCCGTAAGGCCAACACGCCCGAGCCGCTGGCCGCCATTTCCAGCATTTCCTCATGCGAGATGGTCTTGAGCCGACGGGCCTTCGGCGCGACCCGCGGGTCGGCGGAAAACACACCGGGAACGTCGGTGTATATCTCGCACTCGTCGGCTCCGAGCGCCGCCGCCAGTGCCACGGCGGTCGTGTCGGAGCCTCCACGGCCGAGCGTGGTCACGTCGCGGTCGGTTGACACTCCCTGGAACCCGGCGACCACCGGGACCTGCCCGTTGGCCAGCGCTTCACGCAACCTATCCGCCCGAACCTCAAGGATCTTGGCTCGTCCGTGGCGAGTGTCGGTCACGATGCCCGCTTGGGAGCCGGTGAAACTCGCCGCCCGAACGCCCAGATCATCAATGGCCATCGCCAGGAGGGCGGCGGAGATGCGTTCACCGGTGGTGAGCAGCATGTCCATCTCGCGGGTATCGCCCTTGATCGGGACTTCGCCCTTCCTCGTGGCCTTCTCAATCGTGCCGTTCGAGGAGGTGAGAACCGCATTAGCTAGGCGGATCAGATCGTCGGTGGTCTTGCCCATCGCCGACACCGCGACCACGACCTGGTTGCCTCGACGCACGGTGCGCGCCACATGGTCGGCCACGGTACGAATCCGCTCAGGATCAGCGACCGACGAGCCGCCGAACTTCTGCACAATGAGAGCCACAGGGAGAAAACGCTACCCGCGCCGAGCCGACCAGCACGCCTCAATAGACGAACAACGGACGACGATTGTCCGAAATTGGACCGACGCTTGACTCGTGGTCGGGTCGGCGCTCGTCAGTTCGTCGTCTTCGGCACCGCGGTCGGGGCGATAGCGACCGTGGAGGTGGGGGCCGGTCCGGCGGCCGAGGCGTCGACGGGACCAAGCGCATACTCACCCGTGACGCCCACGCCGGCGACGCCGGAGCCCGGGGGCAGGGTGGTCGTGGTGGTGACGGTGAGGGCCTTGGCCGCGGCGAGCAGGCGGGTGGAGTCCGATCGGCGGACGGCATCAAGAATCGGATAGGGATCGATGGCCGGTCCGCCGGCCGGATGGATCTCAAAATGTACATGGGGTGGAGTGCCCTTGGCGTTGCCGGTATCGCCAACGTACCCAATGACCTGGCCCGCTTCGACCACGCTGCCGTCTTCGATGCCCTCGGCGTATGCCGTGAGATGGGCGTAGTAATACTGCGTCCCGTCGGCGGCCACGAGCCACAGCTTGTTCCCGCCGAGCACGGCCACGGCCTTGCGGGCGATGACCCCGCGGCTGGTGGCGTACAGCGGAGTACCGGCGGTGGCGAAGATGTCATTGCCCTGATGGGTGTGTTCATATTTCGTCCCGACCATACGAGGCGCCCCGAACGTGCTGGCGAAGTTGAACGGCGCCCCTACCGGGAACACAAACCCACCGACGGCGATGGCCTGACCGCTGAGCACGAAACTCAGTTGTTCCTGCAGCGTGGCCAACGATTCACCGAGCACTTCCTGCTCCACGATCAACGACTCGATCTCCGTGCGTTTCGTTTCGGTGAGGGCGGCCAGTTCCGCCGTATTGGCATCGAGGGCAGCCTCGGCATCGTGGAACGTGGCGAGGAGATCGGTGTCGCGCTTCTGGGCGGCATTGATGATGTCGACGTTGCGCGCCAGTTCGTTGGCATCTGCGGACTGCAGGAGGACATCAAGATCAGCCACGCTCTCGCCCGCATAGAGCCGAAGCGCCCGGAGGCGGACCTTGATCGCCGTTCCCTCCTTTGTCTGCAGGAGCGTTTGACGACGCAGCTTGAGGGCGTCTTCCTTCAGCAATAGGGCATCGAGATCGCGCTCGGCCTGGGCAATGCGCTCGGTGGCGGCGTCGGACTGCTTCTGGGCCTGGTCGACGATCTTTCGTTGCTGCTCGGTGAGCCGAGCGATGGCCTTTTCCAACGTGATGTTGCGGGGAGGGATCACCAGTGAGGGGGGCAGCACGGGTTTGAAGGCCGGCGGCTGTTCGTCGATGCTCACTTCCTCGCTGGCGTCGTCGTGGAGGACCACCGGGATCGTGGTGGAGGAACTGGTGGTCGTCGATGTCGATGTGATGGTGGAGGCCGTGGGGTCGACAGTCGTCGTGGTGGAAACCACTTCGACGGGGACCGTCGCCGGGGGCGGAAGCGTGGCCACAGTCGCCGCCGGTACAACGATCGGGGCCAGCGACGGGGGCGTGACGACGGGCGCGGCGGTGGAGGGTGGCCTGCCAACGGTCGGAGCCACCGTGGTCGCCTCGGTCGGCGCCGGTTCCGACGTGGTCGGACCATCAGCCTGGGCCGCCACCATGGCGGGGAATCCGAGCGCGCCAACCATCACAGATGGCAGCAGCCATCGCGGGACGTGCCGTCCAAACAGGGGTGAAGCTCTGCGCTGAGCCATGGAGAGGAGAAAACCGTCTGGTGTGATCATCGGACGGACAGTGCCTATGGTACCTGCGAGAAGCCACCGAATCGGGGGTCTCGGCCAGTAATGTCGATTGCGTGAAGGCGACTGCGGGGAACTCAGACGACCATCGTTCGCCCGGAATCGGCGGAAGACTCGCCGCGGGCGCAATAGTCGGTCTGCTCGGACTGGGAGCGGCGAGCGCCGTTTCGCTTTCAAAGGATGCGTCCGCCACCGGAGATGTGGTGGCTCCCACGCTCACCGTCGGCCTTGGCGATACGGGCGTGGGCGATAGTTCCGTTGCTGCCTCCACGGCCGCCACGACAATCGTGGCGAGCACCACCGCCGCTCCGTCGCCAGCCTCGCCAGCCTCGCCAGCCTCGCCAGCCTCGCCAGCCTCGTCGGGCTGTCCGCTTCCCGACGCGACGCATACCGGCGAACGGGTGTTTGCCACAGCCCCCGTGGACTGCATCGACCCAAAGGCCACATACCGGGCGACCATCACCACGAGTGAGGGGGAGTTCACCATCGAACTCGACCAAAAACGCGCCCCCAAAACAGTGAATAGTTTTGTCTTCCTGTCCCGCAAAGGCTTCTACAACGGCCTCTCGTTTCATCGTGTCATTCCGAATTTTATTGTCCAGGGGGGAGACCCGAAGGCCAACGGGACCGGTGGTCCCGGCTATGTCATTAGCGACGAGCTTTCGGCCAATGCATCGTTCAAAGTTGGAACCGTGGCGATGGCCAATTCCGGGGCCAACCAAAACGGGAGCCAGTTCTTCGTCGTAACGGGAAAGAACGGCGAAAACATTCCCAACACCTCGACGATCTTCGCCCGCGTCGTGAAAGGTACAAAGACGCTCGACGCCATCAATGCCCTCGGCGTGCAGCCCACGCCCGATGGTCAAGAACTCGCCCCCCAGAGGCGGATCACGATCACGACCATCACGATCTCGGCCAAGGGTGAGTCCGTGAAACGAATCCCCGGACTCGCCGCGCAGACATCGGCCACCGACCCCGCATAGGTCGGTTCGGTTCGGCGCTCAATAATCTAACCACCACACAACCTGAGGTTTCCTATTTTATGTCTACGCCCGCCTGCCCCGCCGCTGACGGTTCCAGTCCAAAGACCCAGCGATTTTCCGCTCAACCCCCCATGTGTATCGATTCGGCCAAAACATATAGGGCAAGTATGGACACGTCTATGGGTGAGATGACGATCGCCCTTGACCCGATCGGTGCGCCCATAACCGTCAATAACTTTGTCTTTTTGGCGCGCTATCACTACTACGAAGGCATCGTCTTTCACCGGGTGATCAACGGTTTCGTCCTTCAGGGCGGCGATCCCGAAGGATCAGGCCGTGGTGGTCCCGGCTACAAATTCGCCGACGAACTACCCAAGGCCGGTCGCTACGAAGTTGGCTCATTGGCCATGGCCAACGCTGGTCCGAACACCAACGGCAGTCAGTTCTTCGTGATCAGCGGGCCCAGCGGCGTTCGTCTTCCCCCGGCGTACGCCCTGTTCGGCAAAGTCGTGAAGGGTCTCGATGTGATTGAGGCCATCCAAAGCGTGCCGACCGACCGCAGCGATCGACCGTTGACCGACGTCATCATCAACTCAGTCACTATCACCGAATCTGACTGACTCGGGTCCTCGGCTCAGCTCAGTCCGGCGTGGGTCAGAAACCGATCGAACAGGCGATTCGCTCGGACGACCGCCGCGGGGAATTCATCAGCGAAACGGTCAAGGATCGTGGGCGCATCCGTTCCCGCCGACGCCGGACCGCCGGGGTCGCCTTCGGTCCATCGAGTGACCTCGTCGATGGTCACCTCAGGATGAAACTGCACCGCGACGTGGGGACCGAGGGCATAGGCCTGTACGCACACCACCGACGTGGCCAGCACGG
>JAYVSS010000007.1:0-20389 GCA_043775075.1 Acidimicrobiia bacterium | reverse complement strand
GGCGGCGTCGCCTTGAGGACGACGCCGCCACCCCAAACGGCGAGCCACGCACCGGCAGCCGCCCGTTGCAACGATTCAGTTGTCTAGGAACTATGTGCGGTCCGGCCCATCCGGCCCAACTGGGTCAGGCTGCGGTTTGGGTCGTGAGGCCCGGTGGTCGGCTGCGAAGCACGGTCCCGGTGGGTGAGGTGAAGGCGAGTTCGGTGTTGGCGTTGCCGGTGATGGTCCATTGGCCTTCGTGGACGTAGTGGTGATGACGGCTACACAACAAGCATCCGTTTGATGTCGTCGTCGAACCACCGTTGACCCAATGTTCGATGTGATGACCATCCGTCCAACTCGGCGGAGCATTGCAGCTCGGGAACCGGCATCCTTGATCGCGTAACACCAAGACTTTTCGTATCGCCCCGTTGAATGTTCGCTGTTCACGGCCGACATCAACGATCTGTTGTTTGCTGTCCGTGAAGATGGCCGAAATCCCGGCATCGCAAGCGATCCGCCGCACTGTTTCTGACGAGAGCGGCGACCCGCGTTCGGTGACCCCGTGCCCGGTCTTGGTGGTGAGGTCATCGAGATTGATGATTACACTCATATGCGGCCGGGCCTTGGGCGACGGAGTGGCGATGGTGGCAGTGTTTGCTCCGCCACCGGCGACACCATCGGAGTTGGTTGCCCCGAACCCGTTCAGCCAGTCCCGACAGATACCCACCAACGCATCAGCACGCCGCTGCGCAGAAGTTCGTTCCGCGTGTTCCTCCGCTGTCTCGTTGCGCCACTCACTTTGGACCCGGGCATCTAACGCCCCAGCAACGACCTCAGCCGATTCCGGATCGAGCGACGCAATGATTTCGGTCATCCCGGATTGGCGTTTCTGGGTGACGAGTGACCGTTTCGCCCGCAAGTCCCCGTTCGTGTCGACGCCACGTTCCTCATCTGCTCGGCGTCCCCATTGTTCCAACTCCCGGGCCAACTGACTCGGCGCTAGTTCACTGGCCATAGCGGTGAGTTTCTCGGCGTCACGTTCGGCTGCGGCGGCCCGGTCCCGGTTCACCACGTCGGCAACCATCCGTGCTTTCGACATCGACACCCCACCCGACTCCACCGCGTCCTGCAACGGTGTCAACGGACCGAGCCGCTCCACCATCTTTTCCAACTGTGCCGCCTCACCGCGGGCCAAATCAAACTCCGCTGATAACGCCGACCGGTCGGTAATCCCCCGCTCCCGCAGAAGCCGCAACCGGAAACCTTCGAGGCGCGAAATCGTGCCGCTCAACGCCGCCAGACCACGATCAACTTGATCGGTGCAGTGGGCATCGACGAACGACTCGGCGCACAACACAAGCGCACCTACCATCTCTTCGAGCACTTCCACATGAACCATGCACGCATGGTATCAAACGTGCGTTCGACTGTCAAGAACAAATCAGGATAACTTCAAAAATTGGTTGTTTGTGGCCTCCCCCAGACCGTCGACTCATCGACGCGATCGTCCTCGGGCCTCCTTGGCGATGGCCGCCCACTTCTTCTTCTCCACGCTGGCGAGCCGGGCGTCGGCTCGTCGGGCTTGAAACGCCAGCTCACGCTGCAGCCCGTGCCAGTGCGCGAAACGATCTTCAGCGAGCCGACCTGAGGCCAGCGCTTCTTGGACTGCGCAACCGGGTTCGTTGCCGTGTCGGCAGTCCGAAAATCGACAGAGCGAAGCGAATGCCGCCACGTCATCGAATGCGAGACTGAGACCGTCGCCCGCATCCCACAACGCCAACTCACGAATCCCCGGCGTGTCGATCAGCAGCGCACCACTTGGCAGCACCACGAGCTCGCGCCAAGTGGTCGTGTGCCGACCTCGCTGATCCAGCGTTCGCACGTGTCCGGTGGCAAGGGCCTCGCGGCCGAGCAGAGCGTTGGCGAGGGTCGACTTCCCCGCCCCAGACGGGCCAATCACGGCAAGAGTGGAACCCGATACCAGCCACGGATCGAGTTCGCTAATGCCGTCACCGGCAAGCGAGTCCACGCTGACGATCGACGCGCCACCAACCACGGCGGGCACCCAGGCAACGTCTGTTGCGAGGTCGCGCTTCGTCAAGACGACCACCGGCGCGGCCCCGCTGTTCCACACCATGGCCAGCTGGCGCTCCAACCGACGCGGATTGTCCGGAGCGTCGCCGGGAACACAAACCAGAACGGTGTCGATGTTGGCGGCAAGAATCTGGGCCTCGGCAACGCGACCGGCCGCAGTTCGTTCGAGCGCGCTGGAACGAGGAAGCACGGCTTCGATTGACGCGCCAGCTTCATCTGCGCGCAGAGTAACGAGTACCCAGTCGCCAACGGTGGGACGAGACGACGAATCGAGCGTTTCACGAAGGCGGCCGCGGAGTTCGCCGTGGGCTTCGCCCATTTCGGTTGCCTGGGTCCACCTCCCGCGATCGTGCCGAGTGACGCGGGCGGGAACGCACGCGGTACTGAGGTTGTGCGAGGCAAGAAACGCAGGGACTGCAGCGTCACGTGATTCGGTCCAACCGAGCGTGACAAGAAGGGAATAGCGCACAGCAAGATCTCCTGATTGGACGAAACGAGGCCGGAGGGGCAGTTCGTTGCGGCTCACTCGTCGTTCAGACGGCGGAAACCTCACGTGGGCGAGCGGCTCGCCTCGCCAGGAGGGGAAGCGCTCAGCAAGCGCGCAACGAAGAAGCAGAGGCAAGGTTGGCGTACATGGCCCAGCTCCCTTCGTGATGCGTCGAGGTGAATGCGGCGCGCGTGCGCCATGGCCACCGTAACAAATTCTGCCCGTGGCGCCGTAGATTTCTCAGCAGGACCCGAAGCCGAAGGATGCGAAATGCGCGCGCAAGAATAGGAGCGTGAAACGCCGCCCAAACATCGTGATCTTTATGGCTGACCAGCTCCGGGCCGACGCCCTCGCCCTGTGCACGATGAATCGCAAGACTGCCCGAACCCCGGTGCTCACCGAGTTGGCCACGCGCTCGACCGTCGTACCGATGCGCACGTGCAGCACCCCGTCTGTGGACCTTCGCCTGTGTCGATGATGACCGGTTGGTATCCGCATGTGCACGGCCATCGCACCCTGAACGAATCTGCCACAGCCTTGGCAGCCTAAAATGTTGCAATCGCGCGCGATGACGGGTGCAACGTTTGTTTTGCCGGGCGACGGGGCAATGTTTTCGCGCCCGGCGTCACCGAGTCGTCAACCGACATGTCCGGTTGGCTCATCAAGCCTCGTCACGGATTTACGCCGCCGCCGTATTCGACCGGAAGTCCGGAATGGTGAGCGATGCTCGTCGGCCGACGGAACCATGACCCGGCCGATGGACCGGTTCTTGACTTCGACGAAGCGTGTATTCGGACCACCAAACGCTGGCTAGACGATGCGCCGAAACAGCCGTGTTTATTGTTCGTGCCGTTGCTCTTTCCTCACCCGCCTTTCGAGGAGGAGGACCCGTAGTTCTCCCGTCACACCGACGACGATCTTCCCGACCCGAATCTCACCAATGCCCGCGAAGCCCGCCTTCCATCATGTGCTTCGGCAGGTAAACACTACGATGAATTTAGCGACAAGTCGTGGCGACATATTCAGTTTCGGCATGATCTCTCGCGTCGATCATCAACTTGATCGTATTGTCCACGCTGTCGAGCGGACGCAACCAGCTGTTCCACAGTGACCGTATTTTACCTAGATCACCGTGAGAGCAGATACTCACACCCTGGCTCGTCGAAACGACTGACGTGATCTGAGTGGGAACGAGACCCTCGGTTCCCCCTGGACCCGATGGTTACCCGGCGTAGAACACTGCGTGAAGGAAATCCATCAGTGTGAAAGATAAGCGTCGACGAAATTCCTTCATACTGACGATGAAGCTTCACACTGCCGGGACGCAACGGTCCGAAAACCGCCAGCGCCTGTCGGCCAGTTCAGCCATGATGGCCCAATGACGACCTCCGAACAGCCCACCAGCACCGTTGCCGAACGGCGGACGCGCTTCCGAGCGCTGCATGAAGCCGGGACCTTCGTCGTCCCGAACCCCTACGACATCGGAAGCACCCGACTCCTCACGGCCTTGGGGTTCTCGGCGTTGGCCACAACGAGTTCGGGATTTGCCGCCACCCTCGGTCGGATGGACATGCACATCACTCGCGATGAGATCGTGAACCACGCAACGGCCCTGGCGACCGCCACCGACCTCCCCCTCAATGTCGATGCTGAACGCTGCTTTGCCGACGACGCAAGCGGCGTAGCGGAAACGATTCGTCTGTTGGCCGACGCCGGTGCGGCGGGAATCTCGATCGAGGACTGGAACCCGGCGACCGATGCCATCGACCCCATCGACGTCGCCACGGAGCGGGTCGGCGCGGCAGCGGAGGAGGCGCGCCGCCACGCCGTGGTACTGACTGGCCGGTGCGAGAACCTGCTCCACGGGATCACCGATCTTGACGACACGATTGCCCGACTGTGCGCGTACCGCGATGCCGGGGCCGAGGTCCTTTACGCCCCCGGTCTGGTGGACCTGGACGTAATTGGTCGAGTGGTCAACGAAGTACGCGTGCCTATCAATGTGTTGCTTTTCCCGAACGGCCCATCGGTCAACGAACTCGCAGCCGCTGGCGTACGCCGCGTTTCGACCGGCGGATTGATGTCGCACGTCGCGCTCGGCGCTATGACGGCCGCGGCCCAGAGCCTGCTCACCACGGGACACCTAGGCACGACGAACCTGCTCGCCCGCGACCTCGCCAAAAAAGCCTTCAGTCGCTGACCCTGCTGACCGGCAACCTGCACCAACTCGATACGGCCCGAAGTCGACCGGAACTTTCGGATCGTTGCCGGTGTAGAGATAGGTGTGGTCGATGATGATCCGGCGGAGGTGGTCCGTCTGGTGGCATTGGCGCGTCGAGGCGACGGGCCAGCATTCGCCGCGCTCGTCCGTCCGCACCTTCCAGCGATGATCAGACTGGCATGCGCCGTGAGCGGCTCGGCCACGGACGCCGAGGACATCGTGCAGGAATCGCTCACTGCGCTGTTCCGGTCGTTTCGGGGCTTCGACGAGAATCGTCCCCTCGCCCCCTGGTTCGCCCGCATCGTGGTGAACCAGGCACGAAACAGTCGGCGAGGACGAACCAGACGACGACTGCTCTTCGAAAAGGCGGCGCGATCATCATCATCAACAGTTGGCACCTCCGCGGACACCGTCGAACTCGTTTTGGACCCGGCCGACGGAGGACGGGTTTTCACCGCGCTCAGAAGTCTTTCGCCCGACGACCAATCAATCCTCGCTTTGCGTCATCTCACCGGGTTGACGGAAGCAGAAACTGCGGTTGCTCTCCACATCGCCGTAGGCACCGTGAAATCACGAAGTGCACGGGCGCTGCAACGCCTCCGATCGATCGTTGAAAGTGGCCCACAGTGACCGTCCCTATGTCCGAACACCGTCAAGAAGAGGACGACCATGACCACCTACCCCAGTGACGATTTCGCTCAGCTGGCGCGCGGGCTCGACCGCGTTCTTGCCCCATCAGTTCCACGTCTAGCGCTTTGCGCGCAACGCATCGCTCCTTCGCTGCGCCGGACCCGGTCCCGACGATTCATCGCGGCGTGCGCAACGCTTCTCGTCGTGGGGACGGGGACTGCGGTCACGGCGTTCGGTACGACGGTTCGAATTGGCGGGCTGGAGATCAACCTGCACCGAGAGACAGACTCGCCGGCCGTGGCAATGACGATTCCCGGAAATGTCACACAGTGGCCGGGGGATCCAGTTACCGAGGTTGAGGCCAGGTGTCGTTATCACGCGCGCATACGACTCCCCCGAGCGTTGGCGGCACCACGGTCCCTCTTCTGGATGACTCCCCCGCGAACGGGAACCGTGACCGCAGTGTGGTCGCCGTCAGGACTTCTTCCGAAGATGAGCGATCCCCATGTCGGTCTCCTCTTTAGCCAGTTTCGGGGTTCGGCCAGCGCCGACCCGATCATGGCGAAGAAGTCGATTTCTGTCGGTGGAACCATGGAAGGCGTCACGGTCGGAAAGCGGAGCGGTTGGTGGATTTCCGGTCCCCTGCATGCCGTCGAGATCATCGACGAATCAGGAACACGGACAGAAGCACCACGCCTCGCCGGTAACACGCTGGTGTGGACAGACAATCTGTACACGTATCGCCTTGAAGGCAACGTCTCGAAAGCCGTCGCCCTGCGGCTCGCTCGTTCGGTCAGGTAAGGGAACCTCTCCGGCGTTGCCGGTGTAATCAAGGTATGAAACGTTCGCTTTCTCCCCGTTGCACATCCGCAGCTGTTCTCGTGGGTGCCGCCCTGCTCATAAGTGCGGCAGTCACCGCTCGACCGGCCCACGCCGGAGGGATTCCGGCACTGCAAATTCGGGACGCCGGCGGCATTCGCATCATCGCCGACGGCGGCGGACCCAAGACAGCCGACCTCCGTCCCGGCGTCGTCAACGCCAACGGTTCCTTCATCGCCAGTACGGCGATAGATACCAGGACGAAGGATCAACGCACGAGGGTGACGGTTCACAACGGGTGGACAGGGGCAACAGAGTGGTCCAGCATCGTCAACGGGCTCTGGCGACCAGAAGCGTTGTCGCCAGACGGCACCCGCGTATTTCTCGGAAGCCCACATGCCTCACCTGATCCGGAAACGGTTCCCCGCGGCCGCCTCCAATCGAGGATGGCAATCATCGAGCGAGATAGAGCGGCACTGTTCGTCACGCTGCCCGGAAACTTTGTCGCCGAAGCGTTTACCGTGGCCGACGCCCTCGACCGCCGGGTGGCCTTGATCGAACACATTCCCCCCTCCGCTCCGACGATGTACCGAGTACGCATTCTCGATCCAAGTATCGGACGAATCTCTGATCCGATTGGTAAGGACAAGCAACCGATCACCGTCGAAACGATGCAGGGCACTCGTTATGCACACGTATGGTCCCGAACTGGCAGGGCGATCTACACGTTGTACCAGGCGCCAAACGAGACCTTCGTTCACGCCCTCGACCTGGCAACGGGAATTGCCAAGTGTCTCGACGTGCCGGCAGACGTTGGAGCGGGTGCCGGCAGCGGGGCCATCGACGTAAGCAACGATGGCACGATTGTGGTCGCGGGTCGAGGTGGCGTCGTGAAACTCGACGCCACAAGTGGGAGCACGGTCCAACGCACACCAAAGCCCCTCGGCCCGGAGTCCGTCACGGCAACGGCGCTCAAAGCCAGCGGATCAGACATTGTCGTGAGTCGAGGTTCGGTGATCTTCACCCTAGATCCGCAGACTCTGGCGATTCGCTCACAGGTAAAACTCCCGAGACCAAACGACGTGCGGGCGTTGGCCGACATGCCCTATCCGGCGTTCATCGCCGTCGATCGCCATGGCGACATTTGGTGGTCCGGTCTTGGCTCCGTTCCCTTCACGCGGGCGCATACGGATATGCCCGCAAACGGTGCGGTTACCGTCGCCGTCGCACCGGTGTAGGAACTATCCTCGCCCGCCCACTGCGCCCACTGCGGCCACCTCGGCGACGAGATCAGCGATCACGTCGTACCGACGAAACGATGGAATGAAATAGACACCCTGCACGAGAGGACGAATTTCCTCCAACATTTCGCTGGCAATTCGTCGTCCCTCCGCCCGGCCGTGTTCACCCACCATCCCCATGCGCCGGACGAGGGTCTCGGGAACGCTCATGCCGGGAACCTCGTTCTTCAGAAACACGGCATGACGCACGGACGCCAGCGGAAGCACGCCGCAGAGAAGCGGGAGTTCAAGCGGACCGTAAGTATTGGCATAGTAATCAAGGAAGGTATGTGCACGTACTGGATCGAACATAGGTTGCGTGAGTGCGTAGTCCGCCCCGAAGTCGATCTTGCGTTTCAGGAGTTTTGCTTCCGCTTCGATATCCGAAGGAGTGAGATTCACAGCGACGCCAACGAAGAACGAACAGGCTTGACCAATCGACGTTCCGGCGCTGTCGAGCCCGGCGTTGAACTGTTGCGTGATGAGCTTGACGAGACCGGTCGGCACGATGTCGTGATGGTCGAACGCTTGGGGATAGTCACCAATGCTGGCGAGATCGCCCATCGTCACGAATAACGTTCGGACGTCCAGTGCGTGAGCAGCCAGGAGATCACCCTGCACGCGCAAGAGGTTGCGGCCACGGACCGGAAAGTGGAGGACCGCCTCTAACCCCGTGGCGGCCTGTACCTTTACCGCCGCCGCCAAGCCGGTCATCCGCATTCGAGCCATGGGGGTATCGGAAATGTTCAGCGTGGTCGCCCCCGCATCACGAAGTATGCGCGCCTTCGATTCCAATTCGGAAGTGTCAGCGCTCTTGGGCGGCTCCATCTCCACGGTGGTGACGAACTTCCCATCGAGCAGAGCTTGAGCGAGGGCCGGCAGCAATCGTTCGGCCGAGGGCGTCGGAGTCAAAGCGCCACTCGCAGGCGCGTTGAAGGTCGGCGCACGGCGCGCGGACGGCTCCGTGAGCGCATCGTCCAGAGCGGAACGGACTCCCCGAATGTGATCCGGTGTAGTTCCGCAGCAGCCACCGATGAGTCGCGCTCCGACGCTGAGGAACTGCTTGGCGTAGTCCGCGAAGTAGTCCGGCGGGGCCGGAAAGAACAGTCGTTCACCTCGGCTCTCGGGATACCCGGCGTTGGGCATCGCGGACAACATCATGCTGGCGCCGCCCGCAGGGATCACCGCGTGATAGCGAGAGAGCACCTCGAAGACGCCCCGCGGGCCGGTCGAACAGTTCGCCCCGATCACATTCGCTCCGGCCACCTTGAGTCGGGCCAACGCGATCTCCGGGACCACCCCACCGAGCGTGCGTACATCGCGAGTAAAGCTCATTGACGCCACGATCGGAAGTGCACATACGGTCCGAGCCGCGGCGATCGCCAACTCCAGTTCAGCCAGGTCAGCGAAGGTCTCGAAGACGAGGAGGTCCACGCCAGCATTGGCCAAAGCACCAACCTGGTCTTCGTATGCGCGCCGAGCATCATCCACGCCAAGCGGTCCTATTGGTGATAAGCGAGCGCCCGTTGGCCCGATTGAGCCGGCCACAAAAACTGGTCGACCGGCCTCGTTAGCCGCCGTCCGAGCCAGACGTGCGCCCGCCGTGTTGATCTCCAAAAACTTGGCGGCAGCGCCCCACCGGTCAAGATGAATGGGCGTGGCCGAGAAGGTATTCGTCTCCAGCACGTCGGCCCCGGCCGCCACGAACGCCCGATGAATGCCGAGGATCAAATCGGGCTGTTCAACGTTGAGACCTTCGAAATTCTTTTCGAATCCCACCCCACTGGCGTTGATCATCGTTCCCATCGCCCCATCGGCGACAAGGGGACGTTCAGCAATCATCTCCAGGAAGTTCATTTCGTTGGCACTTGCGTCCACGCATCGGCAAGCATTTCAAACGAGGCGACCCGGTCGGTATGAGCGTGCACTGACGTGGTGAGCATGAGTTCATCCACTCCATAGCGCTGCACGAGCGCATCGAGTTGTTGGCGGACCTGGGACGGCGTGCCGATCACTGCGCTGGCCAGACGGTCTTCGATGAACACCGCTTCGGCCGCCGAATACTCGTAGTCACGGGCCTGCTCCGGCGTTGGCATTCTCGACGGTCGACCCTGGCGCAACCATAGGAATCCGAGAGCGCTGGCCCTTGCCAAAAACCGTGCACGCTCTTCGGTCTCGGCACAAACAACCGAAACGCCGATCATCGAAAATGGCGCGGTGAGCGTCGCAGATGGCGTGAACGATCGTCGATACACATCGAGTGCTGCTGCTGTTCCGCCGGTGCCGAAGTGGTGGGCAAACGTGAATGGGAGCCCCCGTTGGCCGGCAAACTGCGCCCCAAAATCACTCGAACCAAGAATCCAGATTGCCGGTTTGTTTCCGTAGCCCGGCACCGCAGATATGCGCGCATAGGGATGATCGGGGGCAAACGTTCCGTCGAAAAACGAAATCAATTCAGCGAAACGGGCGGGAAAGTCGTCGGACTCGATCAGCCGATTCCCCCGCAGGGCGCGAGCCGTCATTCCATCGGTCCCCGGTGCCCGTCCAAGCCCGAGATCAATGCGGCCAGAATGCAACGCCTCAAGCATGCCGAATTGTTCCGCAACGGCCAGCGGCGCGTGATTGGGCAGCATCACACCGCCTGAGCCAAGGCGAATCGTTGACGTGGCCATGGCGAGATGGGCCAACAACACGGCCGGGGACGACGACGCAATCCCCGCCATGTTGTGGTGCTCGGCCACCCAGAAGCGGTTATACCCAAGTCGTTCCGCCTGACGGACGAGATCGATTGAGGCGCGAAGAGCGTCTCCAACCGTCATCCCGCTCGGCACCGGAGCGAGATCAAGGACCGATAGGCGAGGCGAATTCACTCACCCATTGAAGTCGATGAGCGGACCTTCATTGAGAGGGCGTAGAGGGAGACGGCAACGATGATGCCCTCGACGAAGATCGAAGCGAGCCCAATGGGTTCCAACCAGTTACCAATGTCACCTTTGGCACTGGGTAGACCAACAGTACGAGTGAGCGAATAGCCAACGAGGGTGGCCAACGACACGCCCCCGCCAAGCAACCAACCGAAACGATCGTTTCGGTGCAGCAGCATGGCGCCAGAGACCACGCACGCCACGATGAGGCCGATGTAGCCGAAACCGAGATACTTCGTTTCCTTTAGCTTCCCCTGTAGTTCCAGAAGATGAATAAGGGCAATGGCGCCGAGGCCAACGATGGCGGTAGCACGGGCAACTTGGTGGTCGTGAGACTTAGTCATGGGCTTCAGGATGGTCGGTGAAGGTAAGTCGTTCATTGAGCAAAGGTTAAGGTTTGGTCAGAAGTACTTCGGCGGGAGGCCGATCGATCAAATATCGACAGTCTCGGCTCTGCAGGCGTTTGCGCTACACCTGGTGATGTGACTTTGACGAACTGGGCCGGCAACATTTCCTTTAGTGCGGCCCGGTTCCACCAACCGGAGTCGATCGAAGAACTCCGAGCAATCATCGGCCGTTCCACATCGTGCCGCATTCTCGGCACTGCGCACTCATTCAATCGAATAGCGGACACCCCGAACGACCTGGTTTCCCTGCGAGCGCTGCCCGAGCGAATCGTCATCGGTCAGTCGGCGGAAACTGTGACCGTCAGTGCCGGCACCAGCTATGGCAAGCTGGCCGCAGAGTTGCACAGCAGGGGACTTGCACTTGCCAACCTCGGTTCGCTTCCGCACATCAGCGTGGGCGGAGCCTGTTCCACCGGCACCCATGGCTCGGGCAACAACAATGGGAATCTGGCAACCGCCGTGCGGGCCATTGAACTGCTCACCGCCGAAGGTGACCTGGTCACCGTCGACCGCGATGCCGATGCCGGTATTTTTCCGGGGGCAGTCATTTCACTCGGATCCCTCGGTGTGGTGACCGCACTCACGCTCGATGTTCAGCCCACATACGATGTTTCCCAAACCGTCTACGAAAACATTCCGTTCGATCCTGACCTACACGATCTCGACAACATCCTGGGGTCGGGATACAGCGTGAGCATCTTCACTCTGTGGGATCGTCCGGTGTTCGATCAGGTTTGGGTGAAGAGCCGGGTCGCTCCGATGCGACCGACGGACGTGCCGGACGTGCTTCGTCGCGCGTCGCTAGCAACCCGCCAACGCCATCCGCTGACTTCGCTTTGCGGAGATGTTTGTACAACGCAGTTGGGGGTCACAGGTCCCTGGCATCAGCGGCTCCCGCACTTCCGCCTCGATTTCAGTCCGAGCGCCGGCGACGAACTGCAGTCCGAGTACTTCGTTGACCGAGCATTCGCCGTGCCGGCGATGCATGCGCTCAACGAACTACGCGCGCATATTTCTCCCCACCTCTTGGTGAGTGAACTGCGAACGGTCGCAGCCGACGATCTTTGGCTGAGTCCGGCTTACGGTCGCAACAGCTTGGCGATTCACTTCACCTGGAAGCCCGATGCCGCGGCGATTGCGCCGGTGCTACAGATGATCGAGGAGCGTCTCTCCACGTTTTCTGTACGGCCTCACTGGGGCAAGGTATTCGCGTTCGATGCCGACTATGTCGTCGCTCAGTACCGGCACATTGCAGCCGCCACGCATCTGGCGATGCACTACGACCCGACCGGCAAGTTCGAGAACGAGTTCACCAAGGCCTACCTCCGACGCTAAGAGCGGGGCGCTACCAACCGTCCCGATGCTCCACTGCGTGGACTTCCACGCCCCGCCCCGCGACCTCGTTGACGAAGCGCTGCACAAGCGGCGCGACGGATGCGTTGACCTTGTTGACACACACTGCGAAACGGGCCGTGGAAGGCACGTCTTTGCGCCCGCCGGCGGCGTTCGTCACAAGCGCTGCCGCCCGCTCCGGCGTGAGCAGGTCATCGGGCGAGCAGCCCAGCAACGCTCCGACCCGCATCGGACGATGACAATGATCGTTAATGGTGCAATCAAGCGCGTCGGCTCCAATCACGCACACCACCAGCGTCACCGTGGAGGCCAGCACCGGCTCGTACCAGTCCGGGGCCTTCGCCGGGAGGCGGCGTGACCCGTCTGACTCGGACACGACGTTGAGGCCGAGCGCAAACAGTTCATCAGCGCGCATAGGACTGATGCCGACCGCCTTCTGACCGTTGACCTGTCCAACGACCAACACTCGGCCGTGCTGGGTTGTTTGTGCTCGCGCCTCGGCGTCGGTGGGGTCGACGAGCACCTTCTTTCCCCAGTGTTGATCAGCCCCCATCTTCGTTGTGCACGTCAGCACGGTGGGCCCATCAAGCGCGTCGGCGATGGCATGCATGAGGGTCGTCTTGCCGCCGCCGCCCACCAATGCGACGTGATGGTGCCCACCGCGCAGACCGAGCGCTCGGGCAAGGTCAGCGGCCTTCGTCCCAGGAATCGTCATTCGGAGCTCCGCAGCATGGACACAGCTTCGCCCAGCCTGGCTGGTTGGGTCGCCCAGCTCGGGCATTTCCGGGGCACGGAAGCGCCTATTTCACGGTCCTGGGCGATCAATCCGGCAATCCTGGGCGATTGTCGCAGTGCCGCCTTCTGCCGTACTGTCTGAAATGGCCAAATCGCCACTGATTCGTACGGAGGATCACCATGATCACGAAGCGCACGTTTTGCCGGTTCTGCCATGCAGCGTGCCCGATCGAGGTCGACGTGTCACCGGACACGGGCGAGGTTGTCGCCGTGCGCGGCGATGCCAACGACCCGATCTTCGGCGCCTATACCTGCATTAAGGGCCGCGCTCTCGGTGATCAGCACCACAATCCGGATCGACTGCGAACGGCGCTGAAACGCCAACCCGACGGATCCTTCGTCGAGTTGCCGACATCGAAGGCTCTCGACGAAATCGCCGGAAAGCTCAGCGCGCTCATCACCAAGAACGGTCCTCGTTCCTTCGCCAGCTACTGCGGCACCGCCACGTTTCAAAACGCCGCCGCCCATCCGGTGATCCGGGCATTTCACCAAGCGGTTGAATCACCGTCTTTTTACACGTCCATCACCATCGACCAACCAGCCAAGCTGGTGACGCCGCTGCGTCTTGGCTCGTGGGCGGCGGGGGCGCAACCGTGGACCACCGCCGACGTTTCACTCGTCGTCGGATCGAACATGACGGTCTCCATGTTTGGCATTCCGGGCGGGCCGACGTTCATCAATCCGCTTGCCGCCTTGCGGGCGGCGAAGAAGCGGGGTCTGAAGCTCATCGTCATTGATCCTCGTCGGACCGAGACCGCCACGATGGCCGACATCCATCTCCAAGTCACTCCGGGGGAAGATCCAACCCTGCTCGCCGGGATGCTCAAAGTCATGCTCGACGAGGACCTGATCGACGCCGACTTCTGTGAACGATTCGTTGATGGCGTGGATTCGTTGCATGCCGCTGTACGGGGCTTTGATCTGGGCCACGTTGCCGCCCGCACGGGAGTGCCGGCCGAACTGATCCAAGCAGCGGCCCGGATGTTCGGAGCCGGACCGCGCGGTGCGGCGATGTGCGGCACGGGCCCAAACATGGCGCCTCACGGCACGTTGATGGAACACCTCGTGGCGTGCTTCAACGTCGTTGGCGGCCGCTATCCGCGTGAGGGCGAGACCGTGCAGTGCCCGAGCGGCATTCTCTCGTTGAGCGAAAAGCCACGCGCGCCCAAGGCCCAGGTCAATGCCCCCCGGCCAGAAATGCTTTCCAACGGACCGAAAGCGCGCGTACGGAACCTCCACACCATCCTCGGTCAGGCACCCACCGCAGCACTGGCCGACGAAATACTCCTCGAAGGCGAAGGACAGGTGAAGGCATTGTTCACCGTCGGCGGCAACCCCGTGCTCGCCTGGCCCGACCAGGCCAAGGTGGTGCAGGCGCTGGAGAGCCTGGACCTCCATGTGGCGTTAGACATTCGGATATCAGCCACCGCACGTCTGGCGGACTACGTCATCCCGTCGGTACTGTCCCTGGAGCGACCCGATGTCCCGACCAACGTGGACCGGTGGTTCGAGGAGCCGTATGTGATGTACACGTCCGCCGTTCTTGAACCCGACCCTGAGATGGTCGACGAGGCCGGGCTCTACGTGGAGATTGCCCGTCGGATGAATGTCACCCTGGACCTGCCCGGTGGGCCGCTCACCCCCGAGATGCACGCCACCGCCGACGAAATTCTCGAGCTGAGCTATCCCCACGTGCGGGTGCCGTGGGCCGAGATGAGGGCGTCGGAAGGTGCCGTACTGCACGACGATCTCACGATGACTGTTTTGCCCGCGGACGCCGATGCCACTGGTCGCTTCCAGGTCGCCCCGTACGGCGTGCCCGAGGAACTCGGCAGCATTCGGTCGTCGGCCACGAGCTTCGATTTGCTCGACGGCTTCGACCCAGACGTTCACACGCACCGTATGGCGTCTCGTCGCCTCAAGGCTGTCTTCAACTCGTCGGGGCGAGAAATCGAAAAGCTTCGGTCCAAAGAGACAACATCGTACGCGCACGTACATCCTGATGATCTCACGGGTTGGGGTGCTGTGGATGGCGACTTGATTGACATCACGTCAACTCGGTCAACCATCCGCACCGTCGTGAAGTCCGCTCCAGACGTGAAACAGGGAACGATCTCGATGGCGCACTCGTGGGGAGACCTACCCGGTGAGGCTGGCCCCAAAGCCGACCCTTACTCGCTCGGCGACACCACAGGTCGCCTCAGCGACTGCGCCTCCGGATTTGATCCCATAACGGGCCTCCCGATTATGAGCGCCATACCAGTAAGCGTACGTAAGGTTGCGACCGCATGATTGCAGAACAGGTTCGATTCCATCTTGATCCCCGGTGCCCGTGGTGCTGGCAGACGTCCAAGTGGGTTCGCACCCTCGCCCGCCTCAACGTGATCGATGTCAGTTGGGGCGTGTTCTGCCTCGAAGTACAGAACTTCGCCAAACCGGTCGAAGAGTTCGATGTGACGAAGAGCGTGGCCGCTCCCTCACTGCGCACCCTCGTCGCTGTCAGGGAGGCCGAAGGACAAGCCGCCGCCGGTCGATTCTACGAAGCGATCGGCACGAGATACTTCGAAGGCGAGCAACCGCTGGGTGAGGTCGCAACGGTCGAGGCGGCGTTGGCAGACGCCGGGCTCGCTGCCAGTTGGTGTGCAAAGGCCCTCGCCGACCCAGGTACGTGGGACACCGTGATGGCCGAGCATCAGGCTGTCCGCACCGACACTCGGTCATTCGGGGTACCGACGATTCGCCTCGACGATGGCGTTGGTCCGGCCATCTTCGGTCCGGTCATCTCGAACGAGCCGGCGTCGGATCATGATTCGGTCGAACTGTGGAAGCACGTGTCATGGCTGGTGCGCTACGAGAACTTCAGTGAGCTCAAGCGCGACCGCACGATCGAGCCCGACCTGGCGTACTGGCGCACGGCCATGGCTGCCCGGAAGGCCGCGGCCGAGGCCGAGGCCGGCAAGTCGTAACTTCGGCGGTCAACGGTCCGCCGTTACAAGGACGACCACTTGCGGGCGGGGCTTCGGTCATTGCGGCAGGGCAATCTCATTGAAGTCACTCGTCGCCTCGTCCACGACACGGCGGGGGCACTGCACTCAGCCACCGCCGGGCAACAGCCCGAACCCGTGCCCGAGTGAAGCCATGACTGCTGCGCAGAGCCAATCGATGCCCGAGTTTCTCGCCATCGATCTCAGCCAACCCCGGCAATCGACTTCGCCCCGATAAACCCACCCCGCAGGCCAAAATTCCTCCATCGCCGGTGGGGCTGTGCGGCGGCTCTACCGACTCACACGAGTCGTGATCCCGGCGCGACGAAACAGCGCCCTAGCGGCATCGCCTGCGTCCTCAAGCAACTGGGCCTCGTTCACCGTGAGCACTTCGCGATCACGGATTACGATCTCGCCATCGACGATCACATCCCGCACATCGCGCGGCGTCGCGTTGAACACAAGCGCGCTTATTACTCGGTGCACCGGTGCGACGAAGACCGACGCGAGGTCAACGATGACAACGTCGGCTTTGCGGCCCGGTTCGAGCATGCCGATCATGTCTCCCATCCCGAACGTGGTGGCTCCACCACGGCACGCCATTCGCAATGCGTCCTCGGGCTGGAGAATCATTGGGTTCAGCGTGTGCACCTTTTGCAGCAAAACCGCGATCTTCATCGCTTCGAACAGATCCTGACGATTGTTCGACCCCGGTCCATCGGAGGCCAGGCCCACGGGAATGCCCATCGCCAACATCTCGGGTATGCGGGCTACTCCAGACGCCAGGTACATGTTGCTCACCGGGCAGTGGGCGACGGTGGAGCCTGACGACGCGATGAGGGCGAGTTCTTCGTCGTCGAGCCACACCGAATGCGCGAGCTGGGTCGTCGGGCCGAGCGCACCAACGGACGCCAGCCACGGCACGTGACGCATCCCCCGTTCTTCGAGCGACAGCGTCATCTCTTCGCGAGTCTCGCCGCAATGGGTGTGGAGTCCACCGCCCCAACTCCTCGACTGGGCGATGGTCGCCCGCATGGTGTCATCGGAACAACCCCATGGGATCAACGGGGCATGCTCGATGCGAATACGCCCGTTCGCCGCGCCGTGCCACGTCGCTGCGAGTTCGCCCGCGCGCATAGCAATTTGTTCCGGGGTCTCTTCTAAGCGCGCCGGATAGTTTCGATCAGCCCATCCCCGGGCGAGGTAATAGCGCACACCGATTCGTTCCGCTGCGCCGCACACCGCAACGTCTATGAGGGGGTCCGCGTGAACGTACTGGTGGTCGAGAACACTCGTGGCTCCGGACCGAAGGTTCTCGACCATACCAATGCTGGCGGCCAGTTCGACGTCCCGCGCCGTGAGATTCTCTGCTCCCGGCCAGATGTAGTCCCGCAGCCAGTCGAGCAGCCGTTTGTCGTCACCTAGCCCGCGGAAGAAGGTCTGGAACAAGTGGGTATGGCTGTTCACCATGCCCGGCATCACTGCGCATCCGTCGGCATCGATGACCTCGGTGGCATCGCGTCGGGCCGACGCCGGCGCGTCTCCCGCTCCGCTATCGACGATCGTGTCGCCATCACTCAACAACCAGCCCGGATCGTGAATGGTCATGGCATCGTTGACGGTGACAACCGCTCCCCGTTCAATGAGAATCATTGCCGCAGCGTACCCACCAACGAGAGTCGGCGCGAACACTTTCCCCGAGGCGCAACCAACGCGCCCACTCGCCCGGACTCAGCTCTTGGCGAGAAACTTTGGCTTGGCGAACACCGCTCGAAGCCGGTCCTCGAAGTGCTCGAGCGGAAGAGTGTCGTAGCCCGGATCGAACGCTTTCTGGTCCCACTCATCGGCAAATTTGGCGGCGAGATCGAACGCTGGGTTGTTGCGGTACTTGTCCCGCGCGTTCGGGTCCATTCCAAAGTGCGCATAGTAATGCTTGCCCTGAAAATCTTGGTGGGCCTGGATCATGAAGTGCACTTCCGGACGCACGTACGGCTCGAGGATCGCCGCCGCAATGGCGGGATGGTTCGGCACGCTGATCGCCTTGCCGATGTCGTGGCACAACGACGCCACGATTACCTCATCGTCGGCACCCGCTCGCTCAGCCATCGTCGCCGTCTGCAAGCAATGGGTGAGTTGGTCAGTGACAAAACCGTCAGAAATTGTGCTCATTGAACGAAGCAACGAGAGAACGGTATCGGCCACGCGACCCTGATTGGCCGACGTTTGCGCTCCTATTTCCAGCCATTCCTCGCGAGTGGAGACGTCCATGGCGGTAAAAGTGGCGTTAGGCATGGAAGAAGTCTCGCGCCCTTCCCCCCCAAGCGCCAGCAAACGGTCTCTTCCGCGGCTTAGAGCCCACGCCGATAGGCCAACGTTTCTTGCGTCGAGCGTCTTGGCAACCAGCAGCTGGCCGATTCATTTTGCTGCGTCTACTCGTCGGCTCGCCTTTTGAGGGCAGTCAGGTGAGCCCGACAAAGGTGGCGATTCGACGCATCTCCAGGTCGAAGAAGGCCTCGTGGTTGCTGACCGATCCGACTCGATGGCCGAAGAGTTCAAAGCTGATCGCTCCGTAGATATGGGTCCAGGCCATCAACGATCGAACCACGAGGTCGTCATCGACCCGGGCACCGAAGAACTCTCGCGCCGTCGCGATATCGGCCTTTACGGCCCGCGGAACCGGCTCCTTCGAGCCGTTCCACGCACCCGCGACGAGCGCTTCGCGCACTATTTGAATGAGCACGCGGGTCGCACGAGTGGCCGGGCCAATCGTGTCTACCGGTGCCGAGTACCGGGGGATCGGCGTGCCAAAGACGAGACCGTATTCGTGCTCGTTCTCTACGGCCCAGCGACGTATGGCATGCGCCGCCGTCATCCATCGGCGGCGAAAATCTATCCGCCTGACTGTCGCCTCTGCCACTTCCACCTGTTCGCCCATGGTGTTGTAAGCGTCGATGATCAGCGCGGTGAGCAGTTCATCGCGGCTCGGGAAGTACCGATATACCGCCGAGGACACCATGCCAACGTCTCGAGCGACGGCGCGCAGCGAGAGCGCCGAAGCACCCTCGGTGGCCAGCTGCCGCCGAGCTGCGGCCTTTATCTCGTCAATCAATTCTGCCCGAACTCGAGCACGAACAGATGGGGCGTTGGCCATGCACTGAGCGTAGACGACCGAGAACGCCGTGACGAGAGCAACAGGCACATTCAAGAGCGGTGCTCTTGACATTTGTGTTCCTTTCAAGAACACTGGTCCACATCGAGAGCACTGCTCTCCACATCCCTTGGAGGGTTCCATGGCCACACACGTCATCATCGGCTCCGGACCGGTGGCCCACGCCACCGCCATCGAACTCATCAAGAAAGGCCACACTGTCCGCTCAGTCACCCGCACCGGCAGCGGCGAGATGCCCACTGGAGTGGAACGGGTAAAGGCCGACGCATCAGATCGTGCGACGCTCATCGACGTGACCCGAGGAGCCGCCACGATCTACAACTGTGTGAACCCGCCTTATCACCGCTGGACTCAGGAGTGGCCGCCAATTGCCCGCAACCTTCTTGCCGCCGCTGAGCGGCATGGAGCCGTGCTCGCCACCATGAGCAACTTGTACGGGTACGGACCTTCAACAAAGCCGTTCAAAGAGACCGACACGCTTCGCGCCCCCGGCCCAAAGGGGCAGGTCCGAGCGACGATGTGGAACGAAGCCCTTGCCGCTCACGCCGCCGGTCGAGTTCGGATCACCGAAGCGCGAGCCAGCGACTTCGTGGGCCCGCTTGTCCGCAATGCCCACCTCGGCGAGCGGGTCGTTCCCCACATTCTGAAAGGCCAGGCCGTCGCCATGCTCGGCCGCCTCGATGTGCCGCACGCCGTTACTGCGATCGGCGACGTCGGCGTGGCCATGGCCATTCTTGGCACCGACGATCGCGCCCTGGGCCGGGCCTGGCACGTACCGACGGCTCCGGCGCAAACGACCGGTCAAAACCTCGACGCGCTGTGTCGGGCCGCCGGCGTGGTGACAGTGAAAGCCCGCACCATGCCGAGCCGCGTGCTCAAGTTGGTCGGCGTGTTTTCACCGCTGATGAAGGAAATGGTCGAGGTCGAGTACCAGTTCGCCAAGCCGTTCGATCTTGATTCGTCGGACTTCACGGCCACCTTCGACGCCAAGCCCACCCCGCTCGACGAAACCTTCGCCGCTACCGTCGCCTGGTACCGCGCGCAAAAGGAATATTGAGCTCGCTTCCGCCAGCGTGAAGGAGTTTCGTCAGTGTGAGTGT
Source organism: Acidimicrobiia bacterium (assembly GCA_043775075.1). GTDB lineage: Bacteria > Actinomycetota > Acidimicrobiia > Acidimicrobiales > JANYDT01 > JANLQX01. The sequence goes on along the minus strand of JAYVSS010000007.1, from coordinate 144 downwards.
TGATCGTCGACGCTTAAGCAACACAGTGACGAATAACCTTCACGCTGGAGCACGGGCAGCTTCAGCTAGCCGTTGAGGTTGATGTAAATCTGCTTGGTCTCGGTGTAGGCATCGAGGGCGTAGGGGCCGAGTTCGCGGCCGATG
>JAYVSS010000006.1:0-6121 GCA_043775075.1 Acidimicrobiia bacterium | reverse complement strand
CGATTGTGTCCGAGGTGGAGTCCGTCCTCAAAGGGGTGGATGCCGCCGTCTCATTCCACGCCATACCGGTATCGGCGCTGAACGGCGACAACATCGTGGACCGCTCGACGAACACGGCATGGTACGAAGGACCGACAGTGCTCGACCTATTGGAAAGCATCGAGATCGACGAGACCGACGCCCCGATCGGAGCGCGGCTCGCCGTGCAATGGACGATCCGCAGCGGTGCCGACTATCGCGGGTACGCCGGACAGCTTGCCGGGGGCCCGCTGAAGGTTGGCGACGACATCAGCGTGCTGCCATCTGGCCAGCGCAGTACCGTACGTGCACTCACGATTGCTGGTTCTCCCGTCGACCGGGCGCGACCCGGCGACGCCATCGCCGTCGAACTGTCCGACCATGTCGACGTGGGTCGCGGAGACGTGCTGGTGGCAACCAATGCCGGGACGCAGGTGTCCATCGGAAGTGCACTGACCGTCGACGTCTGCTGGATGAGCGAAGTGACCGTCTCGGTGAGCGATCGAGTGGTCGTGAAGCACCTGACTCGCCAAGTCGGTGCCTCAGTCACCGGTATCGTCCATCGTCTGAGCCCAGAGACACTTGAACGCCTACCCACCGAACAGCTCTCGCTCAACGATCTAGGTCGTTTGGAACTGACGCTGGACGAGCCGGTCGCCGCCGATTCCTATGCCCGCAGCCGTTCGACCGGTCACCTCGTGATCATCGACGAGACCACGAACGCAACCGCCGGCGCTGCGGCCGTTATCTCCCTCGTCTGAGGGTGCGGGACGGCCACCGAACGTCAACGTTGGCGCAAAGATTCATGGTGACGGCATTCCGCTTCCGAACAGGGCAAGCTGGTCAGTATGGCCTCCGGTTCGACCTTGCACGACGTCGCCGCTTTGGCCCGTGTCTCGCCGCGCACGGTGTCACGCGTGGTGAACGGCGAAGGCGGGTTCGGTGAAGAGACCCGGCGTCGCGTTGTTGAAGCAATTGAAATGGTGGGCTACCGACCGAACCTTTTAGCACGCGCGCTTATCACCCGTCGGAGCGGAACCATTGGCCTCGTCGTGCCCGAAATCGTCGATCCATTCTTTGCCGAGCTGGCCGAAGGGGTCCAGGCCGCGGTGCGTGAGACCGGACGCACGATGTTCATCGCCAGCCACGGCCAGGAGACCGAGCCGCTCAACGCCATCCTTTCCAAGCTGGCTTCCTTCGCCGTTGACGGGGCGATCGTATTTCCGACGAACGGTGACAGCACATCGTCGGTGGCTCACGCTGCGCAAGGACTCCGCACGGTGATGGTGGATGTAGAGGCGACAGCTCCCAACCTCGGCTCGATCATCTCCGATATCAAGCGAGGCGCGGAACTGGCGGTCGAGCATCTCGTCGCCCGTGGCCGCAAAACGATAGCCATGATCGGGAACACCCAATCAGCCATTTCGCACCTTGCACCGAGACGTGAAAGCGGTTTTCGCTCCGCTCTCCACGCCGCCGGACAGCAATGTTCGGAGGACCGGATCCAGCGCGGGCCGCCCGGTATCGAGGGTGGCCGCGCCGCCATGCATGCACTCCTCGATCGGGCGCCGCAGATCGACGGGGTCCTCGCCTACAACGACATGATGGCGATCGGTGCATTGCAAGCTCTCGCCGCCGCCGGACGTAACGTTCCGCACGACGTTTCCCTGGTGGGGTTCGACGATGTGGCGATCTGCTCGGCCCTGGTGCCGGCCCTCACTTCGGTGCGCATGGATCGCGCTCGAATCGGACGGGAGGCGGTGGCCATGCTTGATCGTCTTTCGGCCGCTCCCGGGCTACCGCAGATGCCGATCATGCTCGATGTGGAGTTGATAGTTCGAGCTTCGAGTTAGGGCTCAACGGCCCTCGCCGGTCAGCGTTGACGTGCGCTGAGTCAGCTCTTGCGATTCTCTGATTTGCCCAGCGCTAAACCGCTTGGAGGTGCAACAGGATCATCGACTCCGGGTCAATCGTTGGGGGCTGCACGCCGATGGTTCGCAGCGACCGGCCGCTCATTGTGAGGCCACTGGCGAGCCAACGGGGCTGGCGACGGGCGGCGCCGAGGAATGGAGCCACGAGGGGAACCCATTCAACCCGATACGTCACGTCGTCGGCCAGGCCGGTCATCCGCAGGGGTTCGATCATCAACGAGGACGGCGTCTCGACAATCGCCATGGAAACCAATGCCTCTCTTCGGTCACCAGAGACCACGCTATGGGCGGTGACGGCCTGATTGGGGTGATCCAGACGAAACCCGTCACCGGTATGGAGGAGATGACGAAAACGTTTGTGGGCGTCGATCACGTCGCCGAGCGACTTCGCCTGCTCGTCGGTGGCGTCGAGAATGTTCCATTCGATTCCCAGGTGCCCGAAAAACGCCGAGCCAGCGCGAAACGCCAGCGAGTGCGCTCGGCGCGTCGTGTGCGAACGGGGCGGACCGATATGGGCACCCATGTACTCGGGCGGAACAAAGTGGCTAATGCCCCGTTGGATGCGCTGGCGATCGAGCGCATCGTTGCTATCGCTTGTCCATACCCGAGCGGTTCGACGCAGGATACCGAAATCGATGCGTCCGCCGCCGGAGGCACACGACTCAATCTCGACGTTCGGATGTGCCCCGTTCAGGTCATCAAGAAGCTGGTAAAGCGCGACGGTCTGGGCATGCACACTGGCTCGCCCGAGGTGCGAAGGATGAACCAGCGACCGATTCATGTCCCATTTCACATACGCGATGGGATAGGTGGTGAGCAGGGCGTCGATCTTTTGAAAAAGATATGCACGCACATCATCGTGGGCCAGATCAAGGACCAGTTGTTGACGCCCAAAGACCGGTTCATACCGATGATCGGCAAGGACCCACTCCGGATGACTCCGGTAGAGATCGGAATCCGGGTTCACCATCTCCGGCTCGAACCACAACCCAAACTGCATACCCAACGACACCACGTGATTGGCGATCGGCCAGAGGCCATCGGGCCAAACGGACTCGTCGACCCACCAGTCCCCCAAGCCTGCGTTGTCGCTACGTCGGCCATGGAACCAACCGTCGTCGACCACATACCGCTCTACCCCGATCGCCGCCGCCCTATCGGCCAGCCGAACCAAGGTCGGAAGGTGGTGATCGAAGTAGACCGCTTCCCAAATGTTCAAGGTGACCGGCCGTACGGAATTCGGGTGCGACGGGTCGGCTCGAAGCTCACGATGAAACGATTGGCTGGCGCCGTTCGTTCCCGACTCTGAGTACACGCACGCCACCCATGGGGTCTCGTACGCCTCGTCGGCGGTCAAGACCGCCTCACCCGAGAACAACAGCTCGCTGACTTGCACACTGCGCCGACCGTCGGTTGCTGCATCAATCGAAACCAAGGAGTTGCCGCTCCACTCAAGGTGAACACCCCACACCTCACCGACGGACTCGGTGAAGGCTTCCGTCCCGACAAAGGCGATCGGCACGCGGTCATGAGAGGTGCGCCCCGACCGGTTCTCCACCGACAGTGATCCGGTACGTAACACTTGACGACGAACTTGGAATTCGTTTGTCCATCGGCCAGAAAAGGTCAACGTGTCAATCGCCCGGCCCGGCAGCGGCAGCGTGACGCGTAGTGCCTGCAGCGAATACGGCGACTCACCGAGATTGCGCAAACCTGACTTGATCCGCAAAACGCCGGATTCCTGCATCTGGAACTCCAACGTCAACTCAAGCTGCTCATGGTCGTCGACGCTCACGCACCGAAGCCCGAACTCGGTTTCCACGACCATCGACGGACGAAACCTCGGGGCCCAACCACGGCCGTCTGAGCGATGCCCTTCGACACCGGGACGATCAAGGTATCCGGAGCCCTGTTCGGGCGTTACCGAAAGAGGGGCGACAACATCGAGCCCGCCGTGCAGAATCGGCCTCTCCAGAGCTTCACGAAGGGACTGCAGATCATCGCCCACATGAGCACCCCAATGCAGGACTGTGGGAGACGGCGTGGACGTGTCCAAAACCAACGACATCGCCCGGCCGTGGAGGGCATAAAGCCCCTGATCAATGAACCGCTTCACAGAGAAATTCTCACCCTTTGCTGGCGCCCAGAGTCAGCCCGCTGATGAACTGCTTTTGCAGAGCGGCGTAGACCACCAGGGTAGGTACAGCAATGAGTATTGAAGCGGCGGCAACCAAGTTGTAGTTGGCGGCAAATTGACCTTGCAGGTTGGCGATGGCCGAAGTGATCGGACGCTTATCGCCCGACGGAATGAACACCGCAGCCCAGAAGAAATCGTTGTAGACCCAGGTGAACTGCAGGGTTCCGAGGGCGGCCAGTGCGGGCCGACAAAGCGGCATGATCACGGTCCGGAATTGGGTCCAGATGTTGGCCCCATCGACCATCGCCGCCTCGGTCAAATCACCGGGAATCGTTTTCATGTAGTTCGAAAGAACAAAAGTACAGAAACCCGTCTGGAAGGCAACGTGGATGAGGATTAGGCCAAATGCCGAGTTCAGCACATGGCCGCCATCTGACAGGAACCACGGCGCCCACATACGCTTAAACATCTGAAAGAGTGGCAGCACCAGCACTTGTTGCGGAAGCAAGTTTCCGGCGGTGAAAAGGACCAGCATCATCAGGTTGAATCGGCTACTCAATCGAGTGGCGGTGAACGCGACCATCGACGAAAGCACCAAGGTGATGAGGACCGCCGGAAGGGTAATGAACATCGTGTTCTGGAAGAAGTGGAGAATTCGGCCGTCCTTCCAAACGCTTGAGTAGTTCTTCATTGTGAGTTGCTTTGCGACCGAGAAATACCCGTGCGTCGTGGTGTCGGACTCAGTGCGCAGCGACGTGTAGAAAGCCCAGAACAGGGGCAGCAGCCAGGTAACCGCAATGGTGATCAGAAATCCGTGGGCCAAAGCGCGGGGCCACTTGGGCTTCTTCTTGATGGCGTTCGGGATCGGGGTAACCAGGCTCGACGCGGCATTTGTAGCCACGTTGGAAGCGACAGCGGTCATCGACCGATCTCCTCATCTTTTTTGAACGAACTGGTGACGAAACGGATAATAAATCCAGCACATAAGAGCAGCAAGACCGTACCGTAGGCGGACCCCAGACCAACACTTTGGCCGCCTTCACCGAGCAAGTTGTTGGTCACCAAGACCGACAACAACTCGAGCCCATTGCGTCCCTTGTTGACGACGTAGACGATGTCGAACGCTCGTAGTGACTCGATCACGGTGATAACCAACACCACCGTGTTGATGGGCCGCAGGGTCGGGAACACGACGCGACGGAACGATTGGAACTCATTGGCGCCGTCGATGGCCGCTGCTTCTTTGAGCGACGGATCCACGCTCTTCAGGCCAGCCAGAAACAGGACCATGACGTAACCCATGTGCCGCCACGCTCCGGCCACCATCATGGCCAGCAGGTTCTTCGGAATTCCCAAGAGCGGAATACGCGAGGAGTCGCCGATCCAGTCGATTTGATGCCCGTCAGCGGCCCGACCGATCACATTGTTAATCAGACCCTGTGAGGGTGAGTACATAAGGTTCGACCAGATAAAGCCGACCACAGCCAGCGACAACACCACCGGGATGTAGTACACGGACTGATAGATGCGGCTACCGCGAAGGTTCTTATCAAGCAGGTAGGCGACAAAGAGGCCGAGTACGGTCGGGACCAGCAAGAGGAACACCAGCCAGGTGATGTTGTGCCACAGGGCCTGCCAGAAGGTGTGATCGGCGAACACTCGCCGGAAATTCTTGAGGCCGATAAAGGCGATTTTGCTTGGACTGCCGATACCGTCCCATTTCGTGAACGACAGGGCGACGGTCATCAGGGCGGGCACCCAAACGAACGCCACGTGGAGTGCAGTTGGCACGCCTCCCATGAGCCAGAGCGTGGTGCGATCGGCGTTGGTCCGAAATCCGTGCACAATCGACGTGACGAGAGCGACGGCAATGGCGATCAGGACGAACCCGACGGGAAATATAGCGAGAGCGAGTACAGGATTGGTCAGCATGGGTGTCCCTCTTTCTCCCTAGACAAAAAGGGCAGCTGCAATCCGTTAAGACTGCAGCTGCCCGATCGTCGAAAGGGACTCAGGAGGCGAAAATGTCCTTGGC
>JAYVSS010000005.1:0-2734 GCA_043775075.1 Acidimicrobiia bacterium | reverse complement strand
CGGCGACGGCCAACCAATTGGAGCAGGCCACGACGGCTGTGGTGGTCGCCCTTGTGCATCTTGAGGTGACCGTTGAGATAGTTGATGCGCTCCGTGAGGATCGCAATCTGCACTTCCGGCGAACCGGTATCGGTCGGGTGGACCGCATGGGCAGCGATAGTGGCGGGCTTGTTGGGCTTCTCAGGCATGAAAATGCTGTGCTTTCTTGATTCGGACACCAAAAGGCTCGCCGGTTCGCTGCTATCGGAGCAACGACCCGCTCAGTCACCACGCCGAGCCAGTCCCGGTCGTTCGTGCTGAGTGCCAGCCAGAGGTCGTTGTAAAGACTACCAGTCGCAACGTCGCCAGCGAGTTCGGCCGCGGTGCAGCGAACGTTTAAGGAGCTGGAGCGGTCATGACGTTGATCATCCACTGCACACCGAACCTGTCCTTGCAGCTACCCCAGTAATCGCCCCAAAACATGTCGGCCGTGGGTGACTCGACCGAGCCGCCGTCGGACAGAGCGCTGAACAGGCGGTCGCCTTCGTCTCGCGTGTCGGGCATCACGTTGAGGCCCATGCGCATGATTCCTGCTCCCTCGAACTCGCCGCCGAACACCTCTCGATAGAAGCCAAACGCTGCTTCAGTCTCGCGTTCAAAATTGAGATAGGTACCAACTCTGGCCATGGGGATCCCCCGGGATCGTCGTTGAGAGTGGGCAAGAAACATAGCCCTGCCGGCCCCTCTTTCCCGTCGTCAAAGGGTCACGCCTGCGCCGAACCGGTGCTCAAAGTTCACGGCAATACCGCTGAGGCTTCACCGGTCTTGGACGATCCGGAGACTGCACTCGGGCCGCGCTTGCGCCAACGATCTCGCCAACGATCTCCCTAGGCGAAGTGGGCGATGACTTCGGCGGCGAAACGATCGTACTTTTCCAGGCGCTCGGCCGCCGAGCCGCCGAGGGTGAAGTCGGGGAGGATGAACTCGTCGATCCCTAAGTCCACATAACGACCGATTTGCTCGGTCAGGTATGCGGTGTTGCCAATCAACGAGCGGTCAGCCGGGGCGGCGGCGCGGATCTTGGCCGCCGTTTCGTCACTATCCACCATGAACACCAGACCCTGAGTGCTGCGCCGCAGGCTCGACGGATCGCGGCCCACGGCGGCGCACGCTTCGTCCATAACCAGGCTGGCCTCGGCCACCCGTTCGGGGGTGCCCCACACATTCCACTCGTCGGCGTGACGGGCGCCAATGCGGCTCATTCTCGGCCCCGACGTGCCGACCAGAATCGGCAGTGGGGATTGCACCGGCTTGGGCTCACACGGGGCGTCGGTGATCTGAAAGTGCTTGCCAACGAACGTGGTGCGGGGCTCGCTGAAGAGGGAACGGACGATCTGGATGGCTTCGTCGAACCGGGTGACACGATCGCCGGCGGCAAACAGATCGATGCCGTAAGCCTGGTGTTCGTTGATCTGCCAGCCGGCACCGAGGCCGAGGGTGAGCCGCCCACCGGAAATTCGGTCGATCGACGCCGCCCGATTGGCGAGGATGGCCGGGTGATGCACGGTCGTCGGCGAAACCAGCGTCCCCAGGCGAATTCGGCTGGTCAACGAGGCCAGTGCGGCAACGGCCGCCCAACACTCCAGGCCACCTTCGTCGTTTGCCGTGATGGATGCGTCGCCGGTATTGCCCATGTAATGGTCGGCATACCAGAGGCAATGCCAACCGGCGGCCTCGGTATGCAGGGCAAAGGCCGCCAACTCGTCCCACGGCCGGCTGAAGTTGGGCCACACGGAAAATTTCATGGGCGCAGACTACGCGGACAAACTCCCGGCCATGACCCACGCAGGTGGTTCACGCATCCAACCCACCCAAGTGTGAAGTGTGCGCGTCAATGTGAAGTTTTAGTGGCCCACTGAACGCCCACTTTGACGCGCACATTTCACACTTGGCTTCGGGGCCGGGTTGGGCGGGGGTAGGTTGGGCGAGGCGTAGCTAGACGGCGAGGATTTCGCGGGCGTGGGCGACGTCGGAATTCATCTGGTCGATGAGGGCCTCAATGGAGTCGAACTTCATCTCCGCCCGAAGGCGGCGGACGAATTGGACCCTGGCGACCTCGTCGTAGAGGTCATCGTTGAAATCGAGGATGAACGCTTCGAGCAACGAATAGGTCTGCGCCTCATGAAACGTCGGTCGCCGCCCGAGGTTGATGGCGGTCGGGAGGTGGGTGCCGTCGGGCCGAAGGTACCAACCGGCGTAAATTCCGTCCGCCGGTAGGCAGATCTCGGGATCAACGGCGACGTTGGCGGTAGGGAAACCAAGCTGACGCCCGCGGGCGTCGCCGTGGATCACGATGCCGCGGATTTCATGCGGACGCCCGAGGAGTTCCGACGCCCGGACCGCATCACCGGCCCGGAGAATCTGGCGGACCTGGGTACTGGACACCTTCATGCCCGATGTGGGCTGGCCGTCACTCCCGACCAGATCAATGCCGACAACCTCGAAACCGAGTTCCTCCCCCATACGCTGGAGTAAAGCGACGTTGCCCTTGCGCTCCCGGCCGAAGTGGAAATCATCGCCGACCACAACAATCCTGGCGTTGAGCGCATCGACCAGGAGTTCACGCACGAAGTCTTCAGGCGATTCCGACGCCCGGGTTTCGTCGAACGGCACGACGACGGTGGCGTCCACACCGGTGGAAGCGAGCAGCTCCAGCCGCTGCTCCAGACCGGTAAGCAGGGCCGGTGCCGATTCC
>JAYVSS010000004.1:0-2018 GCA_043775075.1 Acidimicrobiia bacterium | reverse complement strand
ACGGCCGAACCCAGATGTTCGGGAATAAACACCCCAACCCACACGCCGGTACCGTGCATGAGTGGGCACGCTGGAATACTCACAGGGAGCCTGCCACCGAGCTTCTCGCGAAAGCCCTTGACGAACGGGGCCACCGACGCCGCATCAGCGGGCGGCGGGACCTGGGCGAGCATCGGGTAGCCGAGTAGAAGACCTCCACAAAACCCGCCCATTTGGTACATCACGCCCTTCGGCATGCCCGTCGTTCCACCCGTATAGAGCATGTACAGGTCGTCTTCGGAACGGGTGATGCGCTCTGCGGGGGTCGATGCGACAACGGCGCTCCAGGCCACTGAGCCAGCAAGCGGAACCTGCCCGTGTTCGTCGTCGACTTCGATCCACAGCTTTACGCCAGGGGCTTTCTCCTTGACCCGCTCCACTCGGTCGGCGAGCGACGCGTGGTAGACGAGCACTTCGACGTCGGCGTTGTCTATGAGATAAGAAAGCTCATTGTCGAGGTACCGGTAGTTCACGTTTATTGGAACGACGCGCTCCTTCATCGCTCCGTATTGGGCAATGAGGTACTCCGGAGAGTTATAGAGATAAAGGCCGAGCTTGGCCTGACCGGCCACGGGCACGCTCGCCGGCCCACCTATTGCGTGGGTGCGGAGGAAGCCAGCGAACCGGGCCGCCTGATCGTCGTACGCCGACCAACTGAGGCGCCGATCGCCCTGAATCACCGCGTCGGCGTCGCCGATGGCGTCGGCCAAGGATTCCCAGATCGTCGCGAGATGCATTTCCATTCCTAAATCGTGGCATGGGCTGCCCTCCTCAGGTGACCAGTGTCACCACTCTCGAGTTGGCGACAAGCATGAGATTCAGTGAAAGATAATTGAGAGGACCGCAGGGTCTTCGAAACCGAGGATGCACGGGGCTCACGACGGACGCCTGTGCTTCCTCGGTTCCGCGATAGGGCCCTTCGGCCGAAATAAAAGCAACGCCGGATTTTCATCGTTCCCTCATGGAGTTGCCACCCAGGTCCGTCTACATTCGGTTTATGAACCATGTCACTGACCGTGTCGGCTGATGGCCGCCCCCGTCGAACAAGTCGGCGTCATCGTGGCCTGCCCCTCCTGCGGCCTCGACGTCATGCAAAAGACGATGATCCCGCTCGGTGTGGTGGATGGCGTCATTTCCTACGTCTGCGTTCCCTGCGCCCGCAAACTGGTCATGACCGGAGCACCGCAGTCGTGATTGGCCGATTTGGCGTGGCGCTGGCCCTCGTGGCGCTGGTGATGGCTGGCTGCTCGGAGTCCCAGACGGACAGCGCCAACTGGGTCAAGAACAGCCAGGAGCGGACCTTTGTTGAAGTGCCAAAGGCCTTCAAGCGTTTCAAAGTGAATCCGTTCCGAATCAACAAATTTGACCAGTCAGCCGAGCGCATTTCTGGGATTCCCCGAAACCCCTCGAACTGGGAGATCGTTTTTGATAGCTCGCGCAAGCCGCGTGTTGACAACCTCGACGACCCGCGGCCGGCTTCGATGGTGGGAAGCGTGGCGGTGTTTCAACTCACCGACGATTGGACGCAAAGCCCCAACTTCCGAGATTCCCTGAGTGTTTCAGCGTTGCGGAGTTATCCGCTCGGCCGACAGGGAAGCCTCGATCCGGTGGCGGCGTTCAATGACGGTAACCCCGATATTGAAATCGTTTCCTACAGCGAAGCCGCTGAAAAGAACGGGATACGAGGCGTCAAAATTCGTTTTAATCAACGTATCGATGGATCCCGGTGGGTCACCGTGGACCAACAAGCGTTTACCAATCGCCAGACAAACAAGATTTATGTGCTGACTCTCAAATGCTCGTCCACCTGTTTCAAGGCCGGGTACGCAACCGCGAAAAAGATCTCTTCCTCCTTCACCGTCCAGAAATGAGCGAGCAATGACCTCCCCCACCTTTCCGACGGTCATCCCGTATACCCCGCCGCCGAGCATCGTCGCCAAACCCCGGCGAAAGCTGATGTTCTTTGATCGGGCAAAGCT
>JAYVSS010000003.1:0-27397 GCA_043775075.1 Acidimicrobiia bacterium | reverse complement strand
GTTTGGGGAGCTCTACGACCGGTTCGGGGCGCCGCTGTTCGACTTCTGCGCCCGACTTACCGGTTCGTCTGACGATGCCGCCGACGTCACCCACGAGGTGTTCCTCCGAGCATCGTCTCGACTGTCCCAACTCCGTGAGCCCGAACGAGTCCGGGCGTGGCTCTTCTCGGTGGCTCGCCACGAGTGCTACGTCTTCACCCGCCGTCGCTCCAAAACCCGCCCCAGTGATCCCATGCGCCTCGGTGACACCCTCGAACATACCGGCCGATCGGCCGCCGGGACCCTGGAGTCGTCCGAGCTCGTCACCCTGGTGAACGATGCCCGGGCCGGCCTCGAGGCCGACGATCTGTCGGTTCTCGACCTTAAATTCCGTCACGATCTCAGCGGCAACGACCTGGCCGAAGCGGCCGGCGTTCCCCACGAGCAGCTCCACAAGGTTCTGGCCCGAGCCACGGAAAGATTCGAAAAGGCCCTCGGAGCGGTGATGCTCATCCGGTTCGGCCGCAAGGAGTGCGCGGCGCTCGCCGGTGTCGTTGGTTCCGAGGCGACCCTCACTCCACTGCTGCGTAAGCAGGTTTCGCGCCACGCTGATTCGTGCGACGAATGCACCCGTCGACGCAAGGCCCTGGTCAACCCGGCAACGATGTCGGCTAGCGCGGCGACCAAGGCGGCGTCCACCGTGCTTGCTCCCCCTGGGCTCCGGGACACGATCGTGGCGTCCATGGCCGCCGGGGTGGCGTCGTCAACGCACTACCGCTGGAAGCGCAACGGCTTTCCTCAAATGGCCCGTCGGCGGCGTACCGCTCCAACGCTGGCCATGGTCGGCGGTCTGCTCGCCCTCTCCGTCTTCGTGGTGCACGAGGTGCAAACCGAGCCGTTTCGCGGCCCGGCGGCGCCGACCATCGTCCCGGTCACTGTGGCGACCACGGTTGCCCCGACGACCATGGCCCCTGTCGCCACCACGATTACCCCGACGACGACTACGAGCACGTCAACCCCGACGACGACTACGAGCACGTCAACCACGTCAACCACGTCAACCACGTCAATCACCGTGGCGCCAACCACATTGGCGCCAGCCACCACCGTACGGCCGGCGCCGACCGCGCCGACCGCGCCGACCGCGCCGACCTCGGTGGCTGTCGTCGTTCCGGTCACGACGCGCCCCGCCCGGGTCTCGACGACCACCCGCAAGCGTCGTCGGGTCGCCATCATCCCCCCCGCACCGACTCCGGTCCCGACGACGGTGGTTCTTCCCGAGGTAACCGTCGCGCCCGACACCGTCACGCAGCCACCGACCACCCCGGCGCCCATAATCACGCCCGATCCCGTCATCACCGTGACCCCGCCTCCGGTGGTCACTGTCGTCGCGGTCACCACCGTGCCGCCGACCGCCGCCCTAACGACCACGTCGGCGCCGGCGACAACCACAACAAAGCCGTGCTCAGCCGTGCTCGCCTGCCCGAGCGGGACGACCACGACCACCACGCGCTTGATCGTCATCAGAACAATCCCGCCGATCCTCTTCCTCCCGACGACCACGTTCCCCATCATCAAATAGCGGGTCGGCCGCGCCTGCGGCACCCGACGATTGGCTGCGCTACCTAACAGCCATCATCGATTGACCAACGCTACGGCGCAGTCCTTAAACGCTTGAGGCATCCACCAAGTCATCAACGATGGACTCGACGGAAACCTCGCGTCGTTCGCCGCTGCGTCGATCCTTGACCTCGACCATGCCATTGGCCAGGCCCTTGCCCACGATGCAGATCGTCGGCATCCCGAGGAGGTCGGCGTCGCCAAACTTGATCCCCGCGCTTACCCCGATGCGATCGTCGAGAATGACCCGCACTCCCCGTTCCGTAAGCGCGCTTGCTATACGTTCGGCCTCCGCCAGCTGCGCTCCGCCTTCTTTACCAGTGACAGCGACGATGTGAACCTGAGCTGGGGCCACCGCATTCGGCCAGCACAATCCGCGATCATCGTGGCGTTGCTCAGCGATCACTGCGACGGCACGGGAAATCCCAATACCGTAAGAACCCATAGTGATGCGAATGTGCTGGCCGTCGGCGCCCGATGCGTCAAGGGTGAAGGCATCAGCGAACTTGCGACCGAGTTGGAAGATGTGGCCGATTTCAATGGCCCGACCCGTAACGAGCGGCGAATGACAGCGGGGGCAGGGGTCGCCGGCGATGATCGTGGCCACCGGGATGGTGTGATCCACCGTGAAGTCTCGACCGACTACGGCATCGACGACGTGGTGCTCGTAGTTGTTCGCTCCGGTGACCCACACCGTGTGGGGGGCGACGACCGGATCGGCGTACACCTTCACTCCGTGGGCGGCCATACCGATAGCGGACACGTAGCCCTTCACAAACGACGGATGGGCAGCAAAGTCTTCGTCGGTAAACGGTTCGAGCTTCGCCGGGGCGATGGCAGTTTCCAGCTTGGTTTCGTCGACCTCGCGATCGCCGGGCACGAGCACCATGATCGGTTGACCGTCGGCTTTGAAGAGGATGTTCTTCAACAGCATCGTGGCGTCCACGCCTCGGCTGTAGTTGTCGTTGAGGTGGGCCACGAGCGCAGTGATTCCGGGGGAGTTCGGCGTGTGCAGCGTTTGCATGGTCGAGTGAGCCGACGGATCAACGGTCGCAAGTGTGCCTAGGGAACGCTCGACCGCCTCAACGTTGGCGGCGTAGTCACAAGAGGTACAACTGACGAAGGTGTCTTCGCCGATCGGGCTGGGCGCGAGGAACTCCTCGCTCCACGATCCGCCCATGGCGCCGGAGATCGCCTGCACGATGCGGTAGTCAATACCAAGGCGAGCAAACGTGCGTCGGTACGCGTCGCGATGTACCTGGTAGGCGTGGGCCAAACCTTCGTCGTTGAGATCGAACGAGTACGAATCTTTCATGAGGAACTCGCGTCCGCGCAATATGCCTGAGCGAGGGCGGGCTTCATCGCGATACTTCGATTGCACCTGATACAAGATCACCGGAAAGTCGCGATACGACGTGTACATATCTTTTACCGCAAGGGTGAAGAGCTCCTCGTGGGTGGGACCGAGGAGGTAATCGTTGCCCCGACGATCCTTGAGGCGAAACAGCGTGTCGCCGTATTCGGTCCATCGCCCGGTCGTCTCGTAGGGATCGCGGGGGAGGAGGGCGGGAAAGGTGACCTGTTGGGCTCCAATGCCGTTCATCTCGTCCTTCACGATGCCCTCCACGTTGTCCTGCACCATCTGCCCGAGGGGAAGTAGCGAGTACACGCCCGGCGCCCACCGTCGAATGTACCCAGCACGAACGAGGAGCTTGTGGCTCGGGACCTCGGCATCAGCGGGGTCGTCACGCAGCGTGCGAAGAAAGAGAGTTGAGAGACGAATGGGCGCAGACACGGGGGAAACGCTACTGGTGGTCGTGTACCGGCAACGATGGTTTCCGTATCGCAACCGCTCTTAGTCGGATTGCTCGCCGGGGTTGGTGCCGTTGGCACAGTCGTGGGCCCAAGGGGATGCGTGTTGTTCGCCTGCGCCGGGCCCACGGGTCGGGCTCGGTCGTCGGCTCGATCGGTCGGGTAGTCGCGTGGTCAGGGCGCGGCGGCCAGGTCGAGCTGCTTTCTGGCCCACAGCGCGGTCAGTTGATCGACGCTTGCTGCGACGAACCCACTCCGCAAGGCGAACATGTGGTTGTTATTGAATCGTCTACTACCGGATGGGTCGTCGTCCATCTCGACGATGCCGATGACGCAGGTCCCGTGGCCGCCACCATCGCGTAGGTCGTTGGTCCTGCCGGGCAGGCCGCAGAACTCTGTGGACATATCTGTGGACATAGCTTCGTGGCGGTGGACAACTTGCGCGACTGGGTCGTTGGTGAGAAGTGTCTCATCGGGTGTTCGTGCTGGTCACAAGGGTAAAGATGGAAATGAACGGCGGGAAGCTTGGCAGTTCCGGGTTGCCCCTACCCTGGAGTGATGAACAGGCCGCTTTGCGCTCTTCTTGCGGTGACCCTCGTCACAACCGCGGTTTCATCTTCGACCGTGAGCGCGCCGGCAGCTGCCGCGCGCGTCGCCGTCAAGGTGCCCGAACCCGTCCCCGACGTCGCCGCCGGGACGCTCATCACCGCCACCGCGCTGAGCGCTCCGGGGCCCGCCGGATCGAAGGTGTACCAAGTGCTTTACGCCTCGCGCAGCGTCGCCGGCGCTCCGATTGCGGTCAGCGGGTTTGCGTTCATTCCCCCGGGCTCACCACCCAAGGGGGGCTGGCCCGTGCTGTCGTATGCGCACGGAACAGTTGGTCTCGCCGATCGATGCGCACCCTCGCGCAAAATCGGAGCGGTGGAACAAGTTATTGGTCTGACCTTTGTCGCCCAGGGCATCGCTGTCGTGGCGACGGACTACGAAGGCCTCGGCACCCCCGGCCGTCATCCCTACATCGTCGGTGAAAGCGAAGGGCGCAGCGTGCTCGACATTGTGCGCGCCGCCCGCCAGATTCCCGGGGAAACGCTGAGTAAGAAATTTCTCGTCTGGGGTCACTCCCAAGGTGGGCACGCCGCGCTCTTCGCCGGGCAACTGGCGAAGACTTGGGCGCCGGACCTGCAATTGCTGGGCGTGGTTGCCGGGGCCCCGCCATCGCAGCTGACAAATGTGTCTGACTCACTGACCACTTCGCCCTACCGGGGCTATCTCTTTATGGTCGCCGCGGGGCTTCAGGCGGCAAATCCGTCGCTCAACCTCGACGACGTCCTGACGGACAAGGGGAAGCAGCTGCTCCCCGTCGTCGACACGGGCTGCAACAGCGACGTGTTTAGAGCCTTCAGCGCCGATCCCCTCGACGCCCTGGTCAAAGCCAACGGGCTGAAGACGCCCGCATGGGCCGCGGCCCTCGCGGCGAATGAGCCAGGAAACGTTCGAATTCCCGCTCCGGTGTTCATCATTCACGGCGACAAAGACGAACAGATTCCGGTGGCCACATCGGCCACGCTGCTGGCCAAGATGTGTCGCACCAAGACCGTGGTGCGGCGCCGGGTCTACCCGGGACAAGATCACACCGGTGCGGCACTGGTCTCCTTGTTCGATGTGCTGGCGTTCGTGCAGGCTCGGCTGAGTGGCGTGGCCGCCACCACCAGCTGTCGGAAGTAGATCACCCGGGCCGTGGAACTGGCCCGGGATAGACAAATCGGCGCGAGTATGCGAGTCTTTGCTCAGGTTTTGTTCGGACATGTTGGAAAGGCCATCGCATGCGCATCGTGATCGACGCTGAAAAGTGCCAGGGACATAACCGCTGTTACGCCCTTGCCCCCGAGATCGTTGATGTCGACGACATGGGCATGGCCATGGTGCGCAATGACGGGCTCGTTCCCGATGGCTCCGAAGACAAGGCCCGCTTACTTGTGGCGAACTGCCCTGAGTACGCCATCTCCCTAACTGACTGAGCCCCATTCGGGGTCCGCGAGGGCCTGTCAAAGGGGGCGCAGCAGCCGAACGACGCACCAACCAAATCGCAAGGAACGACGACCATGACTGACACCCACGTCCGCACAGCACCACCAGTCATCGACTGGGCCACCGATTTTGACCACACCGATCCGGTGTGGGTAGACAATCCGTTCCCAATCTGGGATGACCTTCGCAAACGCTGCCCCGTCGCCCATAGCGACCGGTTCAACGGCGCCTATCTCCCGACTCGGGCCGAAGATATCCACGCCATTGCCTACGACACCGAACACTTCACGTCTCGCGCCGTGGTGATGTCCACCAGCGTGCCGATCGCCGAGGCCCCAATCGGTGGGGCGCCGCCCATCACCAGCGACCCGCCATTTCATCAGCACGCCCGCAAGATTTTGCTCCCGGCTTTTGGTCCCAAGGTCATCGAGGCGCTGCGTCCGAGCGTCGTCGCCCTCTGTCATCGTCTCATTGACGAAATGGAGGACCGTGACGTGGTGGACGGTGCGGCCGAATATGCCCAGCACATTCCGCCCGCGGTCATCGCCCACATGCTCGGATTGCCGATGGAGGACGGCGACATTTTTCGTCGCTTCATCCACAACGCCCTGGGCAATGTCGATGATGCTCCGGAACGTCGCGAGGCGGCGTTCGCCGAGGTTGACGGATATCTCGATGGCCATATCTATGACCACGTGGAGAACCCACGAGACGATCTCATCACCTTTCTCCTGAACTGCGAGATCTTCGGCAACAAGCTGTCTCACGAGCATGTGCGGGGAACGATCGCCCTGCTCATGATTGCCGGGATCGACACCACCTGGTCAGGAATTGGCGCCTCGATCTTCCATCTTGCCGGCCACGATGCAGACCGGAACCGCTTGCGCTCCGAACCCGAACTTCTCCCCACGGCGATCGAGGAATTCCTCCGGGCCTACGCCCCCGTCACGATGGCGCGCATCGTGAAAGAAGACGTAGAGATCAGCGGAACCATGCTGAAGGAAGGGCAGTGGTGTCTGCTGCCCTTCCCCGCAGCTAATCGTGATCCCGAAGCGTTCCCAGACGCCGATCAGTTCATCATCGACCGGGCCGAGAACCGCCATGCCGCCTTTGGCCTCGGTATCCATCGATGCCTGGGTTCGAACCTGGCCCGCCTGGAGATGAGCGTGGCCGTGCAGGTATGGATGGAGCGCTTCCCCGACTTCATATTGGAAGATCCGGCGGCCGTCACGTGGGCGCCGGGCCAGGTGCGCGGTCCCCGCGTATTACCGATTCGAGTGCTGGAACGCGTCGCCCAACGCTCCTGACATCCGCTCGACGACGCGGCGCGACTGGGGCCGGGATAAGCCTGGTCCGGGGCGTGGCAACGTAGAGCCATGACGCTTTCCCGTGCCGACGTTGCCCGCCTCATGGACCTCACACTGCTCAAGCCTGAAGCCACGCCAGAGCAGGTCGCGGCGCTGTGCGTGGAAGCCAATGAACTCGGGGTTGGTGCGGTCTGTGTGAGCCCGGCCCACATCGCGATCGTCGTGGCGGCGCTGGACGAGGGTATTGCGCCGTGCACCGTCATCGGGTTCCCCAGCGGGGCGGTAGACGCTCGAGTGAAGGCCATTGAGGCGGCCTTGGCCGTGGCGTCGGGGGCGACGGAGATCGACATGGTTGCCGCCATCGGTCTCATCAAGTCCGGGGATTGGGACGCCGTCGAGGCCGACATCGCCGAGGTGGCGTCGGCCATCCCCAATGCCCTTCTCAAGGTGATTCTCGAGACCGGAGTGCTCACCGAGCGCGAGATCGTCGAAGCCTGTCGTATTGCTCGATCGGCGGGGGCGGACTTCGTGAAAACGTCCACCGGGTTCCACCCATCGGGCGGAGCAACCGTCGAGGCGGTTCGTCTCATGGCCCAGACGGTGGGCGACGACCTCGGCATCAAGGCGTCTGGAGGCATCCGCGACGCAACGGTGGCCCGGGCCATGCTCGACGCCGGGGCCACCCGCCTCGGCGTGTCTGCGGGCGGCGCCATCCTCGCCGCCTGGTAGCGCTGCGGGCCGACCACGCCACCGGAATGAGATTGGCGCGCTGGTTGCGGCCGGGGTGGCGTGTTGCGCCCACACCGTCGAAGGTTTGGAAGGATGCGGGGGTGACTTCAACGAACTCTGATCCGGCCGTCGTTCGTGCTGCTGCTGAGTCGTGGCTGGGCGCCGATCCCGACCCGGTCACCCAGGCCGAGACCCGGTTGATGATGGCAGCAACCGGCGTCGAGGCTAAGGCCGCCCTGGCCGCCCGTTTCGTTGGTCGGCTGCAGTTCGGCACCGCCGGTATTCGCGCCGCCCTCGGTGCCGGGCCCCAGCGCATGAATCGGCTCCTGGTTCGCCAAACGGCCGCAGGTATCGCTGCCGACCTGCTCGCCAACGTCCCCGACGCCGCAACCCTCGGAGTGGTGATCGGAGGCGATGCTCGGCATGGCTCGAAGGAATTTGTCGAAGACGTGGCTGCGGTCCTAGCGGCGTCTGGAATTGCCACCTCCCGTTTCACCGCTCCCACACCCACGCCCGTCCTGGCGTTCGCCACCAAGCATCTCGACGTTGCCGCCGGCATTCAGGTCACCGCCAGCCACAATCCCCCAGCCGACAATGGCATGAAGGTCTACTGGACCGATGGGGCGCAAATCGTGCCGCCGCTCGACGGACGCATCGCCGCCGCCATCGAGTCGGCGGCGGCCGGGCCCATCGCCGTAGCGCGACTCGACGACCCGCTCTGCGCCCTCGTGGATCCGACCCTCGTCGACCGCTACGTCGCCGGGGTCCATGGGCTTGATCCCCACACCAGCACCACCTCCGAGCGCAAGGCACTCAAGGTCGTTATCACCCCGATGCACGGGGTTGGTGGGGCGTTACTACTCCGAGTACTCACCGAAGCCGGCTTCGCCGAGGTGATTCCGGTAGCCGAACAGTTCGCTCCCGATCCCGACTTTCCGACCGTCTCGTTTCCCAATCCGGAGGAGCCCGGAGCCCTGGACCTGGCGTTTGCCACCGCCCGGCGCGTTGGTGCCGATTTGATTGTCGCCAACGACCCCGACGCCGACCGTTGCGCCCTCGCCGTGCCGGACTCTTCCGTCGAGGGTGGATGGCGCATGCTTCGAGGCGACGAGGTGGGTTGGCTTCTCGCCGATCATTTGCTGGGCATTCCGTCCGACGACCCGCGGCCCACGTTGCTGATCACCACGCTCGTCTCGTCGTCGTTGCTTTCAGCCATGGCGGCGCTTCGGGGCGCCACCTATGTGGAGACGCTCACCGGTTTCAAGTGGTTGGCGCGAGCGGCCATGGATCGCCCCGATCATCGGCTGGTTCTGGCCTACGAAGAGGCTCTCGGCTATTGCGTCGGTGATCTGGTGGCGGACAAGGACGGATTCAGTGCTGGTTTGGTGGCGTGTGACCTTGCTGCTCGCCGGAAGGCTGACGGCTCCTCATTGCTCAGCGCGCTTGGCGAAATCGAGGCGACCTACGGGCGTTACGAAACATCGCAGTGGTCACTACGTTTCGACGGACCAACGGCCGCAGACGATATGGGGGCGCTGATGGTCCGGGCCCGGGCCGCCCATCCGCCGGACATCGCCGGGGTGCCGGTCACGGCGGAGCGCGATTACCTGACGAACGAACCACCGGCCGACGTGGTGGTCTTCCACCTGGGCGACACCGGTCGAATTACCGTGCGACCGAGCGGGACCGAACCGAAGTGCAAGGTGTACTTCGAAGTGGTCTCGCACGGCGACCGCCCGACGGTCCCGACGGTCCCGACGGTTTCGGTCGAAGCGTTGCGGTTGGCGATGGCCACGGTTCTTGGCTTTCCGGCATGAGCACGAAGTTGGTGGTGCCGTCCGCCAGCACTGCGTGACGTGACGTCGGTGGGTCAGTTTGGTCAGGTGCGGTGGCGTCGTTCGTTTGTCACGGTGCGGCCTGAGTCCGGGGTGGCATTGCTGGCTCATGTTCGCACCGTGGGGTCGACACTCCCCCCAACGTGCCTCCTTCTCGCTGTCTCGCCGCTGGCGTCGTGGATGGCGTTCGAGGAACAGATCGCCGCACTGGCCGCCAAAGGCCGGCGTGTGGTCGTGGTGGATCTCCCGGCGACCGGGGCCAGCGATAGCTGGAACGGTTCGTTGGTCAACTGGATAAATCAGGTGGCGGGAACCGTCGACGCCGACGAGCTGCTCCCGCTCGGTCCGCCCGCCGGGTCTCTGGATGCGCTGAGGGATCTGGCTGACCGCCTCCGTCCACGCCAAGACGGTGCGCACCTCGCCGCTGCGGCTGACGCCGTTCGCAGTGCGTGGGTTTTCAATCCGTGGCACGTTCGAACATCATCTGCGCGCGTGCGACTTACCGTTCCGGACGCAGCCGCGCTGCACGAAGCCGCGCTTCGGGTCCTCGAAGACCCAGCCGGTTTGGTTGCTCGAGGGGCGTGGTTCGACGCGCTGGCGACGCGGGACTTGAGGCCCGTGCGAGTGGCCCAGGAAGTTGTTCCGAAAAGAACCTATGTGAACGTACGATTCGGCCAAGTGCATGTGCGCGTCGACGGTGTTCCAACTCGGAAGCCCACATTGCTTTCGCTGCATCCGTCGCCAGGGTCGGCACAGCCGTACGCGCACGTGCACGAACGGTTGAGCGCCACCCGCCGGGTCGTCGCGCCGGACATGTTGGGAAATGGCGATTCCGATCGGCCAGTGATGCACCACGCTCTCGTCGACGCGCTGTCGCCCGGGTTCGCCGATACGTGTGGCACGGCGCGCACATTGGCCGACTACGCCGACGAGGCCCTCTCCGTGCTGGACGCGCTGGGTGAGGATGACCCAGTCGATGTCTGGGGTAATCACACCGGTGCGCTCATCGGTATGGAACTGGCGATTCGTCATCCGCGTCGAATTCGGCGGCTGGTGATGGACGGCATCACGATCTTCGACGCCGCCGAGACCACCGATATCTTGGCGAACTACCTCCCGGTGTTTGAACTCGATCCCTACGGGGCCCACCTTCTGCGAGCGTGGGGGATGCGTCACGACATGGCCCTGTTCTGGCCCTGGTACCGAACGAACGAAGCGGGATGGCGGGCGGTTGGTGCGGTGTCACCCGACGTGTTGCACGCCAACACGATGGAGTTGTTGCGCAGCGGTCCGTCGTTTCGCGTGGCCTACGACGCGGCGTTTCGGTATCCGACGGCGGCCCGCCTGCCCCTTCTTTCCGTGCCGACGTTGCTGACCGTGCACGGCGTTGATCCGCTGGCCGGTGCCGCTGATGAAGCGGTCCGCCTCCTTCCGTCGCTGCGCTGTATGTCGATCGACGGCTACGGGCCCGATGCTGTCGCGGCGTCAGTCCGCACCATCACCGAGTTCCTCGACGCGACTTAGTTCGGCCTAGCGAACAAGCGCTGGCGGTGCCCACCAACCGGCCTGCGGTGTAGGTGTGCCGGATCCGTAGTTCGCCAGACGTTGACGATCGCCCGGAGCGAACAGCTCCACCAGATCGAAATACGCCGTCGGACCGGCGGCCTGCAAGGCGGTCCACGATTCACTGTTCCTGTCCGGCAGTCGGGGGGTGAGCAACACCACGGGCGTGCCGTTGAGATGCTCACGCACTGCGTGCAGCCGACCCAGGGTGTCCCACACACCGCCGACGTTGGTCGCTCCGGCGCGCCACGTCGTATGCGCGCCGACCATCTTGAAGAACCACGGTTTCCCGATGGCGTCTGTGCAGTCAAAGTCCATCGTCACGCCGGTACGAGGAATCCTTCGATCCTCCCCCACAACCGTGAAACCTGACTGCACGAGGACGTCTCCGGCGATCTTCGCTGCGCCTCGCCCGTCGATCTCGCCGGTGGCCGAGACCGAGACCTGGTTTCCTTCGTTCGCCACTCGAGCGCGAGCGATGTCGACGTAGGTCGGGTCCAGGTCATAGCCGACGTATCGGCGACCGAGCCGAGAGGCGGCGATCAGACTGGAGCCACTGCCGAGAAATGGGTCAAGGACAAGATCGTTTTCGTAGGTGTACAGACGAATCAACCGTTCGGGTAGTTCCACCGGAAAGGGGGCGGGATGACCGACTCGCTTGGCACTCTCCGGGGCCATGTCCCACACGTCGAGGGTAAGGGAGAGAAAGTCGTCGGTGGCCAGCGTGGCCTTACTTGGAAGTCCAGCCTTGGTCCGCTTGGCGGTGTTGTGAGCCCGATCGAATCTCCCCTTCGACGCAATCACGACCCGTTCGGTTAGGTCACGCAGCACGGGGTTCGAGGGACTGCGATAGGAACCCCACGCGCACGAGCCGGTGGCCCCGACCGCTTTACGCCACACAATCTCGCCGCGCAGTAACAGGCCGAGATCGTCCTGGAGGATTCGGATCACGTCTGACGCCAGGCTGCGATAGGGCTTGCGCCCAAGGTTGGCGACGTTGACGGCGATCCGGCCACCTGGCTCGAGCACGCGCACGCACTCGCCGAAAACATCTCGCAACATCGCCAGGTACTCCACATACGACGACGGAATCGACTCTCGGGTGAGTTCCTCTTCGTATTGCTTACCGGCGAAGTACGGAGGCGACGTCACCACGAGGGCTACACATCCGTCGGGCACGGTGGTCATAGCCCGGGAATCACCGACCACGAAGGGTTCGTCGAAGGTAAACGGCGACAGGACATTGCTGTCATCAGACAGTGTTGGAGGTGTGAAGCGCGCATAGAAACCCGACGCATCGTGGGTTTCGCGCTTTCCGACCCCAAAGTTTGATGTCGACGTGGCCACGGTCCTCCCGACGGTAGCGGGGCGCCGCGCGACACGCGAATCACACACGGCTACGAGTTGGCTACGAGGCAGCGGCCAACTCAGTGGCCAGCGCCGCGTAGCGCGGCTTGATGATCTGTTCTATGAGGTGAAGTCTTCCGTCGAAGGGCCAGAAGGCGCTTTTCATTCCGTTGACGGTGAACCACTTCATATCGTCGAGTCCGTAGTCGAAGGTATCGCACAGGGTGGCGAACTCCGACGTCATCGAACAGCCACTCATCAGACGATTGTCGGTGTTCACGGTGACCCGAAAACGGAGGCGCTTGAGAAGATGAATTGGATGCTTGGCAATCGACCGCGCGGCGCCGGTGTGGACGTTGGAGGTCGGGCACATTTCCAACGGAATTCGTCGATCCCGCACGAAGGTGGCGAGGCGACCAAGGGCGTACGTTCCGTCGGGCCGCACCGCAATATCGTCCACGATGCGTACGCCGTGGCCGAGCCGTTCAGCCCCGCAATACTGCAGCGCTTCGTGGATGGAGGGAAGGCCAAACGCCTCCCCGGCGTGGATGGTGGTGTGGAAGTTGGCCTCGTGAATGCGGTTGAAGGCAGCGAGATGACGAGAGGGCGGGAAACCATCTTCGGGGCCGGCGATATCAAAACCGACGACACCGCGATCTCGATGACGAATCCCCAGCTCGGCGATCTCCGTGGACTGGGCCTCCTGACGCATGGCCGAGAGCAGCGTGCCGACGGTGATCGTGTTCCCGGCCGACTCCGCCGCCTTGCAGCCCAGCTCAAAACCCTCAACGACCGCCTCCACCACCTCGTCGAGGCTCAGCCCTTTCTCCAGGTGCTGCTCAGGAGCGAAGCGGATTTCGGCGTAGACCACGCCGTCGGCGGCCAGGTCTTCGGCGCATTCGGCGGCGACTCGCGTGAGGGCGTCGCGGTCCTGCATCACGCCGACGGTGTGATCGAAGGTGGAGAGGTATTTCGGGAGTGAGAGCTGATCGGCCCCCTCACGAATCTTGGCGGCGAGATCATCGGGATCGTTCGACGGGAGCCCGCCGTAGCCGTATTCGTGGGCCAGATCGATCATTGACTCCGGCCGCAGTCCGCCATCGAGGTGGTCGTGGAGCAGAACTTTGGGGGCTCGTCGGATGATTTCCAGGGGGAGCGACATGACCCATTCTTGCCCGACCGGGCGAGGAAACCGACCGATTGTGCGGGGTTGGGTGTCACCCCTGGCTCCCTCCTTCAGACGGTCCCCTCGCGTACGCTGCTGGGTCATGTCTGATCGTCAGCGGATTTCGTCAGGCCTGCCCTATGAACTGATCGTCGGCTACAGCCGAGCGATACGCGTTAACGAGCATGTGTACGTGTCGGGGACCACGCCACAATGGCCCGACGGTGCGGTCGATCCCAATCCGGAGCGACAGGTGCGTCGGTGTTTTGAAATCATCGAAAAGGCGCTGATGGAGGCCGGTGGCTCGCTCGCCGATGTGGTCCGGACCCGTATTTACCTGACGAGCGCGTCGGACGTGCGGGCCGTCGAAAAGGTTCACGGTGAGTTGTTCGGCGATATCCGTCCGGCCAACTCCACGGTCGTGGTGGCAGCCCTACTCAATCCGGAGTGGAAGGTCGAGATCGAAGCCGACGCAGTGATCGCCTCACGAGATCGCCAACACACCGGCGCGTAATAGGCCAGCGTGCTGACCGCTTACCGGTCCGTCTTCGAAACAACCAGCACGTCGACGCTTCGCATCGGGGCTCGTTGTCGCCGGAATCTCGGCGCATCGACGCCCTGGATGTATCTGCGCCAGACCACTAGCGAAGGTCGTCAGGACCGAAGGCGTCGGGAAAAATCTCATCGAGGGTTTTGATCCCTCCGACGCCCTTCACCAGTAGTTCCTTGCCCCCGTGCTCTAGGAGGAGCTGCCGGCAACGACCACAGGGGGCAAGCACGTGTCCGTCACCATGCACCGCGACGAAGGCGACGAGGCGCCCTCCACCCGATGCCATGAGCGACGACACCAGCCCACATTCGGCGCACAGCCCGAGGCCGTAGGAGGCGTTCTCCACGTTGCATCCGGTGACGATGCGGCCATCGTCCACGAACGCGGCGGCACCGACGGGGAACTTGGAATACGGCGCATAGGAATGCGCCGTCATGGCCAGGGCGGCGGCATGCAGCGCGTCCCAGTCCACGACGAGTGACATCAGGAGCCCTTGCGATACGTGATGCCCGCGGCCGCAGGCGGACGTTGGCGTTGCGACGAGAACACCAACACCAACAACGTGATGACGAACGGGAATGAGTTGACCAGCGACGGGTCGATTCGTTTCGCCCCGAGGAACCACAAAAGTGAAGCCGCTCCGAGAAAACCGGCGGCAATGCCCTGGCCCTTTTTGTTCTGGGCGAACGACCAGGCGGCCATCACAGCAAACACGATCGCGGCCATGATCAACAGCGCCTTTGGTTCGTCGTCGAACGTCACCAGCGGCAGTGACTCGGGGTATTGGAACAGGAGTGCTCCAGCAAATACGCCGAGGATCTTCCAGTTGCTGAATACGACGACGGCCAACGCCAAGAAGCCACGAATTCCGGCCTGGTTTTGCTGATAGCGACCGACGTCCACGGTGAGCCATGACCCCGCCATCCCCGCCAAGATTCCCGACACGACCACCGCTGACCACTGGATACGCAGCACGTTGACGCCAAGTGAATCGGCGGCGCTCGGCTTCTCGCCACACGAACGAAGCCGCAGCCCCCATGGCGTGCGCCACAGCAAATAGCCAAAGAGGGGAAACAGCAACAGCATCAAGATCGTGGAACCCGCAAGGTCACCAGTAAGTCCACGTACTAATCCAGCGAAGTCACTGATGAAGAACCAGCGCTTCTCCTGGAGCTTTCCGAAGAAATCGGGAGATGTCCATCCGCCGATACTGCCCCCGGCGAAGAACGGCAGGTTGTACTTGGCCATGCTCGACATCGACGGCGAGCTGGTGATGGACCCGTCGCTCACTCCGACGAACGCCACGCTGGCGATGTACCGGGCCATGCCGAATGCCACGAGGTTCAGCGCCACGCCGCTCACGGTGTGGTTCACGCCGAACGTGACGGTGGCCGCCGCGTGGAGCACACCGATGACGAGGCCGCCGAGAGCCCCACCAACGATCGCCCACCACGGTCCGTAGTAGTACCCGACCCACCCGGCGGTGCACGTGCCCATGATCATCATGCCCTGCAGGGCAATGTTGACGATGCCAGCGCGTTCGCAGATCAGTCCACCGAGACCGGCCACGGCGACGGGCATGGCGAGGCCGAGCGCAGTGGAGAACGTGCCCGGGCTGGACAGTCCGTCGGCGGTAATGAGCGACCGACATGTGGCCATCATCAACATGGCGAAGCCGACGAGCAACATCGGCCGAGCCCAACCCGGGATGAGCGCCGCTCGATCTTTCACCATGGTGACGGACGTATCAACGGTGGTTGCGGTCATGACGTCGCTCCGGTCGGTCCGGCCGACGCCGGGGGTTTGTGCGAAGCCGCTCTTGCCGCCGCCTCCATGTCTTTGGCTTGATTGCGGCGGACGGCGACGGCATACACAATCACGGCAACGAACAGAAGTGAACCCTGAAGGATCTGGCCGATTTCAGCTGGCACTCCGACGTTGGCGAGGTTACGGGCCCCCTGTTCGATGGCGGCGTACACCAAAGCCGCCACGGCGATACCGGTCGGATGCGTCTGCCCGAGCAACGCGATGCCGATGGCGGTAAAGCCGATCTGGGTGGGGAACCGGTCGCCGTATTCGAATTGCTTGCTCATCAGCGTGCTCATGCCGGACAGACCGGCGAGGCCGCCAGAGATCAACATGGTGATGACGACCATTCGTTTCGGGTTCACTCCCGACGATCGTGCTGCGCTCGGATTGATTCCCGAAGCGCGCAGATCAAATCCAAACCGGCTTCGATAGATCAATACCCGGTACCCAATGCCCACGGCGATGGCGATAAGCACAAAACTAAACAGCGGTGTGCCCTTCGGAATGTGAAACCCAAAGACCCTCAATAACCGATCGAGGTTGGGTAGGCGGCCTGACGGTCGCAGTGTTTCGGTGTGCGCCGTCATGTCGTTCTTGACCCGAAAGTATGTACGCAATAGATATCCGGTAAGACCACCAGCGATGCCGTTGAGCATGATGGTGGCAACGACTTCATTCACGCCGCGATAGGCCTTCAGCACACCAGCAATCCCCGCCCAGATGCCGCCCGTCAGTATGGCCACGCCAAGGATCAATGCAATGTGCAGTGGGGCGGGGAGGTCCGCTTTGCCGCCGATCACCCCGGCGGCGAGTGCGGCCAACGTGAACTGACCGTTGGCTCCGATGTTGAACAGATTCATCTTGAAGCCGAGGGCGAGGGCGACCCCGGCCACGTAGTACACCGCAGAGTCGTTGATGACGGTGACGATATTGGCCGTGCCATCGAGGTTCGACCACATCGCCTTGTATGCCGTGAGCGGATTGTTCCCGTTCACAATCAGGGCGAGTGACGCAATCGCTAGCGCGATCCCCATGGCTAACGCGGCCGGCGCAAGTTGGGTACGAACCAGTCGAAACGCCTTCATGAACGCACTCCAGTCATGTAGGAACCAAGGTCGACCGGCGTCACCGTTTGCGGATCAAGTTCGGCCACGATGCGGCCTCGTAGAATGACGAGGAGCGTGTCCGACAAGCCGATGAGTTCGTCGAGATCGGCCGAGACCAACAGCACCCCCAAGCCTTCGCTGCGAGCGTCGCGGAGGAAATCCCAGATCGATGCTTGGGCCCCCACATCGATCCCGCGGGTCGGGTGGGCAGCGATGAGGAGCTTCGGTTCGGCCGTCATCTCCCGGCCGACGATGAGCTTTTGCTGATTGCCACCGGACAGCGCAAACGCCGCCACCTCAGGCCCCGGCGTGCGCACGTCAAAGCGTTCGATGACTTCTCTGGTGCGAGCCAACGCCCCGCTGCGATTGATCCATGCGCCGGTGGCGTAGGGCTCCTTCGTCTGATGACCGAGGATGACATTTTCCCAGAGCGGGGCGGGGAGGAGGAGCCCATCGTGCTGACGATCCTCAGGGATGTAGCCGATCCCCGCTTCCCGGCGTTCCCTGGTAGAGCTGGATGCGAGATCGTTTCCGAGGAACGAGATGACGCCCGAATCCGCACTCATGATGCCGAGGATGGCCTCGAGAAGTTCGTTCTGCCCGTTGCCCTCCACTCCGGCTATGCCCACGATCTCGCCGCGACGGACGCGCAGCGAAACGTCGTGTAACACCTGGCGGCCGTGGTTACTGACAGATAGCCCGGTGACACTCAACAAGACTTCGTCGCGCACCGTGGACGATTCGGTATCGGGCTTGGGAAGCTCGCTGCCCACCATCATCTCCGCCAGATCGCGGGCGGTGACCTTCGACGGGTCCGGTACCTCGGCCACGGTCTTGCCCGCACGAATCACCGTGATGGCGTCGGCGACGGACAGGACTTCGTCGAGCTTGTGGGAAATGAAGATCACCGTGGCTCCACCGGCCACGAGCTCGCGCAGTGAAGCGAACAGCTCCTGCACCTCTTGCGGGACAAGCACGGCCGTGGGTTCGTCGAGAATGATGATTCGAGCGCCGCGGAAGAGCACCTTGAGGATTTCGATGCGCTGCTTTTCGCCCACCCCCAGATCGGCCACGATGGCGTCGGGATTAATGGCCAAGCCATAGCGTTGCGCCAGGTCGCTGATCTTGGCCCGCGCCGCTTTGCGGTCCAGTTTGAACGTAGAGCCGGGCTCGTCACCAAGCACGATGTTCTCCCACACCGACAGGTTCTCGGCGAGCATGAAGTGCTGAAACACCATGCCGATACCCACGGCGATGGCCTCACGCGGGGTTTTGAAGTGTTGCTCCACCCCATCGACCTTGACCGTTCCTTCGTCCGGTCGATGGGCGCCATACAGCGTCTTCATCAGCGTCGACTTTCCGGCCCCGTTCTCGCCGACGATGGCATGGATCGTCGCGTGCTCAACCGTGAGGTTCACGCCGTCGTTGGCCACCACGCCGGGGAAGCGCTTGACAATGTCTCGCAGTTCAATCGCCAGTTCGGTCATCTCGGGTTTCTCACGCCATCCACCCATCAACCGGAGAATTCATCGGTCACTTCTTAGCAAATGAAAAACGGCCGGACCCACCTGGGTCCGGCCGTGCTCAAACAACTTCGCGACTAACGGGTCACGCGGCAGGCTTGCTCGGGACCACGATCTTGCCGGAGAGGATGGCGGCCTTGGCCTTCTCCACCTTGGCCACATAGGGCTTCATCTTCGGGTTGGTGGTTGAGTACCCAACGCCGTCGACCTTGAGGTCGAAGACCTGACGGCCGGCCAGCGGCTTGCCATCGGTGAAGGCCTTCATGGCGGCGAAAGCAGCAATGTCGACCTTCTTGAGCATGGAGGTGAGGATCCAGTCCCGGCCACCGTCGACGTTGACGGTGTTGTACTGGTCAGCGTCCACGCCGATGGCCCAAATCTTGCCGGGCTTCTTGCCGGATTCCTTGGCTGCGCCGAAGACGCCGAGACCCGATGAACCAGCGGCGGCGTAGACGACATCGATGCCGCTCTTGTACATGGCGGCGCCGATGGCCTTGCCCTTGGCCGGATCACCGAAGCCGGAGAAGTCCGGTGGCTCGCTCACGTATTTGACTTCAACGCGGGCCTTCGGCTTGACCGACTTCACGCCAGCAACGAAGCCGGCTTCAAAGCGCTGGATGAGGTCGATGCGAACGCCACCGACGAAGCCGATTTTGTTCGTCTTCGACGCCTGAGCCGCCGCCACGCCGACGAGGAACGAGCCCTCTTGTTCGGCGAAGTTCAGTGACGAGGTATTGGCGCCCTCAAGCGAGCCGTCGACCGACGCAAACGTGACGGTCGGGTTGGCCTTGGCCGAAGCGTTGCAGTCCTTGTCCCAGAGGAACCCGACGCACAGCACGAAGCCGTTGCCAGCATCGACGACCGCCTTGACGCGCTCGGGGCGGTCTGCATCGCCCGTCGGGGCGGACTCGGTCGGC
Source organism: Acidimicrobiia bacterium (assembly GCA_043775075.1). Classification (GTDB taxonomy): domain Bacteria; phylum Actinomycetota; class Acidimicrobiia; order Acidimicrobiales; family JANYDT01; genus JANLQX01. The sequence goes on along the minus strand of JAYVSS010000003.1, from coordinate 8,107 downwards.
GTGATGCCGAGCTTGGCTTTGGCGTCGTCGAGGGCTTTGCCGGCAAGGTCGTTGAACGACTTGTCGCCACGGCCGGTGACATCGAAAAGCACTGCAATCTTCTTGTTGGCCTGAGCCTGAGCCGCGCTCATAGGAACGGCAATACCGCCGGCTAGGAGCAGGCCGGCGACGGCCATGCGAGACGAATTCTTCAAGGAAAATCCTCCAAAAGGTGTGGTGTTATACCGTTCGCTGCCGGCCGAAACCTTGGTGGTCCTTGGTGGGGACCCAGGTGACGGACGGTTTCTGCGGACCGGAATTCGGTTGAGTGGACGATAACTGGCTGAACACGGGGCAGCAATCAGAACGTGAAGAATCGATGAAAAGGAAACAGATTGTTCTCATTCAGGCCACTGCGGCGGCGGTGGGGGGAGATGAAAACGACTACCGGGTGACGCTCGGTAACGTGCAACCCTCATGGTTTCCCCACTTGCTACCCGTAAACGAGAAGTCCCGTCGGACTTTGACATCGTGGCGGGGCACTACGACCTGCTGGTGAAACGCAACCCCGGATACGTCGATCATTTGCGGCTGTCGGCTGACCGACTCGCTCTTCCGGATGGCGGCCGAGGACTGCGGCTGCTCGATCTGTGCTGTGGCACGGGGTTGTCCACCGCCGCTCTCCTGGCGGCATATCCAAACGCCGAGATCGTCGGGCTCGACGCTTCGGCCGGGATGCTCGACCTGGCGCGAAAGAAACCGGCGTTCGCCCATGCCGGCACGAAATTTGTTCTCGGCGACGCGATGGACCCGGGGGCGGCGGCGGCCGAAGCGTTCGGCGTGACGCCGGCGGACCTCCAACTCGACGCCATCCTGATGGCCTACGGCATCCGCAATATGCCTGATGCCGATGTCTGCCTGGACAATTTGCTCCCCCTTCTCGCCCCCGGTGCGCCGATCTGCTTCCACGAGTACTCCGTCGCCCATTCGCCTCGCGCAAAGGGCACGTGGACATCAGTGGCGTGGGGCATCATCATTCCGTCGGGGTTTGTCGCCGCTCGCCATACACGGATCTATCGCTACCTGTGGCGCAGCGTTCTCGACTTCGACGGTCGTCCGCAGTTTGAGGATCGCCTCCGCCGCCACGGCTTCACCGACGTCCACACGGAACCCGTCGACGGGTGGCAGAAGGACATCGTGCATTCGTTTCTCGCTCGTCGCCCTCTGCCGTGAGCAGAGCGCCCGGTGGGCGCGACCGACGCGCCGTGCAGATCACCAGTCCGATTGCTGGCGCACCGAATCGTCTGCGCGCTGATCAATCCCTCGCGGTGACTGTCGTCGGCGGCGGACTTGCTGGTATGGCGGCCGCGGTATCCCTGGCCGAACGCGGCGCCCGGGTGACGGTCCGTGAAGCAGGCCCGGTGCTGGGCGGTCGGCTCTCCTCGTGGCCAGACACGCTGAACGAAGCGGCGAGGAGCGAGGCCGTACATGTGGAACGAGGGTTCCACGCGTTCTTTCGCCAGTATTACAACGCCCGCGCCCTGCTTCGACGCGCAGATCCGTCGCTCGGCTTTCTTATGCCGTGCGAGGACTATCCGTTGTTTGGTCCGAATAACGCGTTTCAGTCGTTTGCCCGCCTGCCGAGAACACCACCGCTGAATCTCGCCACGCTCGTGCGCCGGACCCCCACCCTCACGCTCAACGGCCTGCGCAAAATCAATGGGGAGGCGGCCGCCGAAATGCTGGCTTTCGACGGCGACGATACCTATGCGCGCTTTGATTCGATCAGCGGTAAGGACTACCTCGATCAAGTCAACTTTCCCGTGGAAGCCCGGCGCATGCTGTTCGAGGTGTTCGCCCATTCGTTCTTCAATCCGGAGGAGGTGATGTCGGCGGGCGAGATGCTGATGATGTTCCATCTGTACTTCTGCGGGTCGTCCGAGGGCATCTTGTTCGACGTGCTCACCGAACCATTCGGCGATGCGGTCTGGGCGCCGTTGCAACGCCATCTTGAACGCCTTGGTGGCTCCGTCATGTTGAACGATCCCGTGACCACACTGGCCGAGCCCGCGGCGGGAGAAGCGGTGGTGTTGGCGACCACGGTCCATGCGTTGCAACAGATTGTGGGAGCCAACGCCTGGATCACCGCCAGTGCTGGAGCCGAGGGCGAGCAGTGGCACGAGCACCTCAGGGCGCTGGATCAGGCTCCGCCGTTTGCCGTGCTTCGTCTGTGGCTGGACCGTGATGTCAACGCCGACCGCGCCCCGTTTGCCGGGACTGCCGCTCTGGGCATCCTTGACAACATTTCTTGCGTGCACCGCTACCAGGGCGAGGCCCGACGCTGGGCCCTGCGGACGGGAGGAAGCGTGATCGAACTGCACGCCTACGCTCTCCCGGTCACCCATCATCGCGACGAAGCGCGGGTCCGGGCCGATCTCATCGCCCTGCTCCATGCGGTCTATCCCGAAACCTCGGATGCTCGGATTCTGGACGAACGTCTTCTCCTTCGCGCAGACTGCCCCAGTTTCGTCACCGGCTCCTACGCCCACCGCCTCCCGGTCGCCACGCCGCATCCTCGAATGAAGCTGGCCGGGGACCTCGTCCGTCTGCCATTCCCCACCGCCCTCATGGAACGGGCGGTGACCAGTGGTTTCGTTGCCGCCAACGAACTGCTGTCTGACTACGGGACGGCCCCCGAGCCCATTTGGTCGGTCCCCACCCGTGGAGTGCTGGCGTCGCTCCAGGCATGGCAGCGAGGACGCCAACGACCGACATAAGCGGCGTCCGCCTCTTCGGTTCTGAAAGCGCTTTCGGCGTTCCCTAATATGGGCGCCCGAGGTGCACCTATGTCGAAATCGACAGCCCCACATCCCATAGTCCCGCTCCCCGCCGCCCTCTCGGCTGGCGATTCGCTGACCTTGACCCTGCGGGGCGAACAGGCCTGCGGGCTGGTGCGACCGATCCTGGCAGCGCTCTACCCCGAGCATGATCATGAGAAGGTCGCCCAGCGGTTGCTCTCCGTGGCCCAGAGAGCTGTGTCTGATCGCCCCGAACGTCTGCGGCTGCGTGATCGCCAGGCAGAAACGAATCCGGGCTGGTTCCAGTCGAACGAGATGATCGGCTACGTCGCCTACGTCGATCGTTTTGCCGCCGACTTGGCCGGGGTCGCCGCGCGCCTCGACTACCTCGAAGAGGTCGGCGCGACCTATGTGCACCTGATGTCGGTAATGAAACCACGCGAGGGAGATAACGATGGTGGCTACGCCATCACCGACTACCGCGACGTTGATCCCCGCTTAGGCAGCCTGGACGCGCTGGTGACGTTGATCGACGCCATGCACGCTCGGAACATGGCCGTGTGTCTTGATGTGGTTCTGAATCACACCGCCGATACCCATGCCTGGGCCCAGGCCGCGCAAGCAGGCGATAAAGGTAAGCGCGCGTATTACCTAACCTACCAAGATCGGACTCAGCCCGACCGTTGGGAACAGTCGCTGCCGGAGGTGTTTCCCGAATTGTCGCCCGGCAACTTCACCTGGAACGCGGCCATGAAGCGGTGGGTATGGACCACCTTCAATTCGTTTCAGTGGGACCTCAACTACGCCAACCCAGACGTACTTGTCGAAATGCTCGAGGTGATGTGTTTTCTCGCCAATCTCGGCGTTGACGTTCTTCGTCTCGATGCGATTGCGTTCATGTGGAAACGCCTCGCGACCAATTGCCAGAATCAGCCCGAGGTCCATCTTCTCGCCCAGGTCTTGCGTGAGATGCTTGCGGTTGCTGCGCCCGCCACCATTGTTCAGGCAGAAGCAATAGTTGGACCTGATGACCTGGTCCAATATCTGGGAAACCACGGAGCCCGGCAGCGTCGCGAGTGCGAGCTGGCCTACCACAATCAATTGATGGTGATGGCGTGGTCTGCCTTGGCGGAGCAAAACGTGCGTTTGATAACTCAGGCCCTCACCCGGATGCGCTCCATTCCGTCCGGGGCAACGTGGTGCACCTACGTTCGCTGCCACGACGACATCGGGTGGGCAGTCACTGATGAAGACGCCGAACGTGTGGGCCTCTCCGGATCGGCCCACCGCACGTTTCTCGCACAATTCTTCCGAGGAGCGTTCCCGTCCAGCTACGCCACCGGAGTGGCGTTCTCAGCAAACGATGCCACCGGCGACGAACGTACGAGCGGAACAACGGCGGCGCTCGTAGGAATCGACGCCGCCCGCAAAGACAACAACGTGTACTTACTGGATCACGGGGTTAGAAGGCTTCTGTTGCTGTATGGCCTAGCGTTCTCGTTTGGCGGCGTACCACTCATCTATATGGGCGACGAACTGGCGTTGCGCAACAATGCTACGTATACAGATAATCCCGCCCAGGCCCATGACAGCCGGTGGATTCATCGTCCACCGATGGATTGGGTCGCGGCTGATCGTCGCCATGACGCCACCACGGTGGAAGGGCGAGTGTTTGCCGGAATGCAACGTCTAGTCGAAGCTCGGCGAACAACACCTGCTCTCCGAGGTGGGGGTACGGGGAGTCCGTTCGGAACCGGCAGCGACCGGGTGTTGGGAATCCGTCGCGAGCACCCTTTGCATGGTCCGGTCTTGGTCCTTGCGTCGTTCACGACCGAGCCGACGATGATCGCCCCGATTGGTTCGCCGCCTGCTGGCCAACGGTGGTTCGACGCGCTCACGGGGGATCTCATCCCGGCCGACGAACCCGTCACTCTCGGGGGCTATGCCATGCGGTGGCTCGTGGTTGCGCCCGAGTACAGCGTGGTACCAGAACCCGGTCGGCGAAACGCATAGCGGCGTACCGGCCTAGCGGTCGCCCGGCGTCCAACCCCGAGCTCGCAGGGCATAGGTGCGCTCGGCGTAGCGAGCGTCGTCACGCCAGAGCCTTCCGGCCATGGCGGCGATGAGTGGACGGGCGATTGCTGCGCCTTTCAGCAGATTTGCGAATCCAGGTCGATCACTGGTCGCCAGCGTGGCTTCGATCACCGCGGTACGCGGCGCCACCCCCGGTGCCGCCAACACCAGCGGCGTGGCATGGGTTTCCACCACCGATCCAGCTCCTTCGCCGGCGGTGATCGTCATCACAATTGTCCGAGGGTCGGGACAGTCGAAGCGGGCTTCGACTTCAATACGATGGCGGGGCGTCACCCGGTATGACACTCGGAGGTCGAGGGCCTCATCGGACACCGCAAGGACCTCCAAACCGGAAAATGCGTACGGGTGGAAGTGCACGCCGTGCCATGGATCAAGGCGATTGGCGATGACGTCGGCCGGCTCGCAGGTCAGCTCCCGGCGAATCACGGCATCGAAGTACGCGTCTGGTCGCTCGGTGATGATCGGCAGCGGGAGAGCGCCGGGAGTGCGGGGTTCGAGTTGAACCCAGATGAGCACTCCGTCGTCGAAGACGGGCAGAGGCGACCACCGTCCCTGTCCGTCGACGCGCTCCTCGGCCGTCGCCGGGAGCGTCAGGCCGTGCCACGGGCACACCAGTTTCCCGGTCACTTCGACACGGCCATCGCCGAGGTGAGCGCCGAGATGGGGACAGGCGGCTGGCGCAACGGCGACGCGTCGATTCGAAACCCAACTGACGAGTTCGATTCCGGCGATGAGGTGGGCCTGCGGCGGCGCAGATGACCCGCTACGGGCGGACCGTGGCGACACAGCTCCCAAAACTCTTGTGGGACCGAGAACGAACCAGCCACCCGATGGCTTGGCGAGCGCTCGTGTGAGGGCGCGCTGAATAACCGGTCGGCGGGCCCGCTGCCAATCGGGAATCGGGGGGGAGGGAGGGGAGATTCCGTCAATCACGGCAGCAACGACCGTACTTCGGTGAAAGTAGGCGGTCCCTGGGGAAGCTCGAAAGCCTCAAACCCAGGGACCTAACTGGAACAGGTGGCGGGAACCTGAACCAGCTAGATACATGGTAGGTGAATCACCCAGCGCTGGGAAGTGTCGTTCATGCGTCACCCGGGTGTTTCGGCTAGCTGCCCCGCAGAGCGACCACGACCTTGTTGCGGTCGTCGGCCACGAACAGTGAGCCGTCACTCATCGGAAGGACTCCTACCGGTCCGCCAAAATTCTGCGACTCGCCCGAGGCCAGGTCCTTGTTGCCCCAGTCGTCGATCAACGTCGCCGCGGGACCCGAGGGTCGCCCGGTGCCGTCAACGGGGAACGACACCAGCCGATGCCCGGTATCGCGATACCCGTGGTAGCTGACCACGAGAGAACCGGCGAAGGCCGCCGGAGCCGACGCCCCCGTCCAGTACGACATTTCCGAGAGGTGCGCTGTGGGCGGGAAGGAGCCGCAATGGCGCTTTGGTCCGGTCCAACGGTGATTGCGAACGGGCGGTCAAGCGTGGAGAAAACCGTTGTTCGCTTCCACAGTCCGGATCCCGATCGATCGAGGCGCGACAGGCGCCCCTTCCCCTTCGTCCAGCTGAATTCGGTGACGAAGACTCGGTCGTTGGAAACCGCGGCCAAGCCCCGAGGCGCCTGCAACCGCGGAGGTCATCCCGGAACCCCGACGAAGGTGACCTCGAGGGGGCCGGCGCTTGACCATTGACCATTGGGATGGCGAAGCAGTGTCGTGGTGGAGGGGACCATCGCCAGCGGCGTTTTGCCGGCGAGACGGAGGGTGCGGGTTTTTCGGTCGTGTGACCACTCGTCGGTGCCGGGAAGAACGGCCACGCCCGAAATCAGACCCAATCCGATGGTGAATGCCCCGCCCCGGGGGTCGAGCATCGGGTCGCCGAAGGCCGACGCAGCAGCTCCTTCGGCGATGAGCGGGATGCCCCGACCGAACGCCGCAACGATGGCTGCCCACACCAACGACTCGGACATCACCGCCCGCAAATGCAGCGGCTGACCGCCGATGAAAAGGAGGGCATCGGCGGCCCGTATCTCGGAAGCCCGCGCCGGATCGTTGGCATCGTGGCGGGTCAGAACACGGCAGCTCCGCACGTCAAAGCCGAGTGGTTCAAACCAATTCGTGGCCGCGGCAACCGCTTCATCCGGTTGTTCGAACGCCGCGGCCGTGGGTACGACGACGAGTGAGTGGGCGTCACCTAGAACCAGTTTCGCCGTGTCGGTGTCGGCCAACCACCCAGCACCTCCGTGGAGTGCCAGCCATCCTGGCGTGGACGGGGCGTCAGGGGTCGGGGCTGAAGCGGACATGTGACCTCCGGTGGAACGCTTCTCAGATCATTTCCAGATCGTTGCCGAAAAGCGGGCGGCCCTTCCGCCGCACCCATCTTGCCCACTCGCCGGCCGGACGTGAACTTTTCTCCTCCGACGACGCTCGGCTACGGTTCGCTGATGCCGAGCGAAACATTTACCGTCCCGCCGACTGACAGCGGGGGGCCGGTTTCGTCGGGTTTTCGCACCGTGGGGATCGTTGGCTCGGGGATCATGGGAGCGGGTGTGGCCGAGGTCGTGGCCCGCGCGGGCTTCAGCGTCATCGTCGCTTCCCGCAGCGAGGAGCGGGCCAAGGACACTGAGGCGGCGTTTTCGTCGTCGTTGAATCGCCAAGTCGAAAAGGGCCGACTCACGCTCGATGATCGCGACGCCACGCTGGCGCTCCTGACGACCACCAACACGATGGGCGACCTGGCCCAATGCGATTTGGTAATTGAGTCGATTGTGGAAGACCTCGATCGCAAGCGCGAAGTGTTTGGCGTGTTGGACGAGGTCTGTGCCCCGCACACGATCTTGGCTACCAATACCTCGACGCTCCCGGTGGTCGAGTTGGCCATGCGCACGAAACGCCCACAGCAGGTGTGCGGGATTCACTTCTTCAATCCGGCGCCGGCGATGTCTCTGGTGGAGGTGGTCAATCAGATCACCGCGACACCGACCACCATCGAACGGGCGTCGGCCTTCGCCCGCGAGTGCGGCAAGGACCCGGTGGTAGTCAAGGATCGGGCTGGATTTATCGTCAATGCGCTGCTCTTTCCGTACCTCAACAACGCCGTACGGCTGCTGGAAAACGGTGTCGCCAATCGCGATGACATGGACAAGGCGATGAAAGGTGGATGTGGTTTTCCGATGGGGCCGTTTGCTCTCCTCGACCTGGTGGGCGTCGACACCAGCGTGGCCATCCTCGAAGCGCTCTT
>JAYVSS010000002.1:0-9507 GCA_043775075.1 Acidimicrobiia bacterium | reverse complement strand
TTAAGCGGCGAAAGAAGGCCTGGTTGGCAACGTTTCTTGGGGCAAGCGCGCTTGGCTCGTTTGTTGCGTTGGCGTCTCCCACGGTGTTCTTCTCCGGTACCACGCTTATCGCCCGTAACGATCAGGCCATTCGTCAAATCACTCTGCCGGGACAGCAGTCTGATCAGGTTGACCCGCCTGCGGCCCTGGCCGAGCCAACCATAAAATCTGACGCCAACATTTACCGATTAGTAGACGATCTGGGTTTGGTCGCCAGTGCCCGCGATAGTGACGGAGCTATCGCTCGAGTGCTGCGAAGGGCTACCGAAGCGGCGTTTGGACGTCCAGACGCGAAGTCCGAGCGCCGCACCGTTGCCGATCAACTGCGCCTGGCCCTCACCGTTGCGACCACCGATTCCAAGTCGACGAAACAGGTCCCGGATACCCAGACCGTCGAGGTTGGTGTGCTTTGGGCCGATCCGGTCGTCGCCAAGACGATTATTGAAACGGCCACGAAAAATTACTTCAGTGATCGTCGCAAGGCCGAAGTGGGTCCAGCCGAGGACGGATTGCGTATCGTCGAATCGGCCAAGAACGAAGCGGACAAGCGGGTCGAGGTGCTGCGGTTCGATCTCAACGTCCCGCCCGACGATCCTCGCCCGCTTCCTGATTCCTCGCCGCTGCGCGCCGCCATCGACATCCAAAAAGAGTTCGAGCTGCGCTTCCAAGACGCTCGTGTGTCGTTGAAGAACGCAGAGTCGGCCTTCAACTACCGGTACAAGGTGGTCACCGTTCCGGAGGTCCCGATCGCTCCGGTTTCGGGGAGCCTGTTCTCGATCATTGCGTCGATCATTGGCGCCGCCATGTTGGCCACATTCGTGACTACCGCCCTCGACGTGCTGCGCGGGCGAATTGAAGAGCCGTGGCAGGCCTCTCGTCGGCTTAGCTTGCCACTCCTAGTCGACATCCCGTGAGCCTTGGAAGAATCGCTCGAGCCGCCACCGTTGCTCTGGCCCTGCCCGCTGCGGTGTGCGGTGGGTACCTAGGCGTTTTGACCATTGCCGGAAAACGACACCGTCCTTCAACCACCACCGACCGTTCCGTGCGGTTTGCCTTCGTGGTCCCCGCGCACAACGAGGCGTTTGGAATAACTGAAACCATCGCCAGTTTGCGGGCGGTGGAATACCCACGCCACTGCTACCGGGTGATCGTCATCGCCGACAACTGCACGGACGACACCGCCGCCGTCGCCCGCGCGGCCGGCGCCCAGGTGATCGAACGACTCGACGATGCCCGACGATCAAAGGGCTTTGCGCTCTCTGACGTCCTGCCCGAGGTGATGGACGACCGCAGCATTGACGCCGTTGTCGTGGTTGATGCCGACACCGTTGTCTCGTCGAACATTCTGCTCCTCGCCGCCGGACGAATCGCCGAGGGTGAGCGCGCCCTGCAAGTTCGCTACGGGGTCCGGAACCCAGACGAGTCGTGGCGGACGCAACTCCTGGCCATTGCGTTCGCATGTTTTCATGATGTTCGTTCGGCTGGGCGCGAAGAGCTCCGGTTGTCGTGTGGACTCCGCGGAAACGGCATGGTCTTCACCCGCGAGGCACTTCAGCGAGCGCCGCACCGAGCCGCCTCACTAGTGGAAGACCTTGAGCACGGACTTGATCTTTCCGATGCGGGCATCAGGGTGGCCTACGTGGGCGGGGCATCGGTTCTCGCCGAAATGCCGAAGGATGCCGCGGCCTCGCGGTCGCAGCGAGATCGCTGGGAGCAGGGACGGGCCAGCTTCCGGGGCCGAGCCCGCGGTCACTTGTGGGCGGGGATGCTTCGCCGTGATCGTGTCGCCGTGGATATCGGTGTGGATGTTTTGCTCCCTCCCCTGGGTACTGTGGCGGTGGTGTCTCTGTTCAGCGCCACTATCGCCGGTGGATCGTCGCTCGTTCGCCGACGAATCGATCCGAGCGTCGTTCCCGCCGCCGTCGCGCTGGGCGGACTGGGGATTCATGTTGTGGCCGGATGGCGCGCGTCGGGCACCGGCGTCAAGGGATTCACCGCGTTGACCCAGGTGCCGCGTTACCTCTGGTGGAAACTGTCGGCGAACGTCGAGGCATCTCGCCCCGAGTCGTCTTTGGGCGAACCGGTAACTCCGTCGACATGGGTGCGAACGACGCGCAATTATGAGGTGGCTATTGACGAGTCGAGAACCGGCTCAGGTTTGATCGACGGTTCCCCGATGAACAAACCGTCGGCCGAAGAGGAGTGTGCGTCGTGACAATGACTGACCGAGTGGAAAACGTGGAATCTGCGTTTGAGTTACCGCTTGTCAAGCGGCCGCAAGCACCAAAGAACGCCCGGGCGCCGAAGGTTAAGGCGGCGCGAGAGGACTCTGATGATGGTGCCGTGAACCAGGTTGCGAGGTCTGGTCGGTCCGGTCGGCGTGGTCGCCGCACCAGTGAAGCCCCGATGGCGGCCGTTCCAGCCCGTTCTCCGCAGGAATGGGTGCTCGAACCGACGGAATTCTCCAAGTTGCCCGAACGCCCGTACCAGGAGCTGTGGTTCGAGCTTCGCTCCTGGTCGTGGAAGTCCCTCGCTTTGGTGCCCACCACCCCCGGGGCAACCGAACTCGATATCGCCGAGCGCCTGGTGGTCGTAGGCGTATCCAACACCAACCGACGCCTCACGCTTATCTCGGCAGAGGGAGCAACGGTCTCCGACACCGACAGAATCATTGCCATGATTCGGGCCGCCGAAGCACGTGGGGATCGGGCGATTGTGGCCGTCGACCCGCTGATCGATAACCCGGCCGCAGCGCCTATCGTTCGTGCGGTGAATGGTGCCGTGCTTGTTGCTCGCATTGGTCAGACGCTGCGCTCCGATATGGAGCGCACGATCAGCTTGACCGGCCGTAACCGCATCGTCGGTGTTGTAACCCGTCGGGACTAGGGCAAACAGTGGCGGAGGTTCCCCGTCTAGGTCGTAGACGGTCGGCCCTCTTCGGTGGGCAGATTCTCGTTCTCGTTGCGCTGCTGATTGTCACTGACGGGGCAACCGGCACCGCCAAGAAAAGCACGCCGACAAAGCGTCGATCGGCAGTGACAGCCAAGAAGCCAGGAGGCGCGGCGAAAGCCGAATCGAAGACCGTGTCAGCCGACACGGCGATCTACCAGGGCGGGCTGAAAGACGGTTGGAGCGACTACGGCTGGTCCTCCACGCGAGTTATCGGACCGTCGGTGGCCACGGTGGACTTTGGGAATTGGCAGGGCTGGCTCTTGGATCGCAATAGTCGGCCGGTCGAGGCCACCTCGTTGGTGCTGCGCTACCGGACGGCGAGTGACCTCGGATCCTTTCTTCTCGTCGGACTCACGGCGGTCGGACAAGCCGACGTCGGCGCCGAACTCAACGTCCCCGCCACCGCCATGGGTGCCGACGGCTTTCGCTCCGCAACGTTGGCGGTAAAAAACCTTGCGCCAAGTGGACAGTTTTTTCAGCTTAGGCTCCGCCCGAGTCGACAGTTGCCGGTTGGCACCCTCGTTGACTTTGCCAGTATTTCCTTTAAATCGGCTCAATCTGTTTCTGCTGAATCTACAAAAATTAGTCCGTCGGTAGTCACCGGAACTAAGGTTCACGCGGCTGGGAAAGCGACAATCACGATCGACTGCCAATCGCCAAAACGTAAGCCGATAGATGCCCGGATCTACGGCATCGGCTTTTCCGGAGCGGGCTATCTCACGGCGGACACTTCGCAGCTTGGCGCCACGATCAATCGATGGGGGGGAAACCCGACATCTCGGTACAACTGGAAGCTCGGAAACGCGTGGAATACTGCACTCGATTACTACTGGCGGAATGTTTCAATTGCCGACGGAACGTCGAATGCTGTGGAAACGTTCTTTGCTAAAAATCAGGCGGCCGGTCGCCTGAATGCCGTGACCATTCCCATGCTTGGTTGGGTGGCCAAAGATGAATCCTCCTACACGTTTCCTGTGACCAAGTTCGGCAAGCAGCAGTCCACCGATCCGCAAAACGCCGATATCGGGAACGGGCGGGCAACTGATGGGAAGAAGCTCGCGCCGCCGGACCCGAAGACCACCAGCGTGGCCACCACCGCCGATGATGTGGGCCAATGGGTCGGATCGTCGTTGAAGGGGCGCACGAACATGTACTTCCTGGACAATGAGGTCGAATTGTGGAACGACACTCACCGCGACGTGCACCCTCAGGCGACCACCTACGACGAAGTCCTCGACCTGGGTATTCGATATGCAACGGCCATTAAGAAGGCTGATCCGCAGGCCATCGTCGCCGGGCCGGCGTCGTGGGGATGGCCGGCATACTTCTACTCCGCGGCTGATGCCGAAGCGGGGTTCGGCTCTGCGCCAGATCGTAAGGCCCACGGCGACGTTCCGCTTCTGGCGTGGTATCTGCGCAAGATGAAAGAGCAGGAAACGAGGACCGGCCAACGCCTTTTGGACGTGCTCGATATCCACTTCTATCCGCAGCAATCAAACGTCTACGGCGGCGGAGTTGGAGGTACCGATGCGGTCACCAACAAGTTGCGACTTCGGAGTACGCGGAGTTTGTGGGATTCCTCGTATAGCGATGAATCGTGGATCGGCGAACCAGTGACTTTACTTCCTCGGATGAAGAGGTTGATCGACGAAAATTATCCGGGAACCGGGCTCTCGATCGGCGAGTGGAGCTTCGGAGGAGAAGGAACTATGAATGGCGGTTTGGCCACCGCAATAGCACTCGGAAAATTTGCATCCGAAGGCGTGACCGCAGCATTTTACTGGACGGCGCCGCCAGCGAATAGTCCGACCTTTTGGGCATTTCGTGCTTTTCGCAATTTCGACGGTCAGGGTGGCCGATTCCTTGACTCGTCGATCGAGGCGACCAGTTCATCAGGTGCCGTTTCGGCATTTGCATCCACGGATTCCGCTGACTCGTCAATGGTCGCCGTGCTGGTGAATACAGATCCAAAGAAGGCCCTTGAAGCCCCGATTGTCACCCGAAACTGCAAGGCGATGACGTCGGTGGAAACCTTTACCTACGATGCCGGGGCGTCGGGGTTCGGACCCCGGTCAAAAGTGTCATTGTCAACGACGGGAATTGGCGTAGTTCTCCCGAAATACTCGATCACCGTGGTGCGGGCCAAGCTCGGGTGAGCATGGCACGGTGCCTGTCTGACTCTTGGTGGCCATGAATGAGCCGACGTTCAAGGACGAACCGCCAAGTGTCGAAGCACTTCCTATGACCATGACTGAGCTCTCGTCACCGTTGCCGGCTGCGCCGGCCGACCGAGTTGCTGTTGGTGCGACTTCGGCCGGTTTGGTATTCGACGCGACGATGAAGGGGCTCACCCTTGATGAGGTCTCCGTCGTGGCGGTGGCCGACCGCCCAGTCCTCGTTCCGCTGAGTCGAGCCATCGCCGAACATTCGGGGTTCACCGTCCTGCACGTCGAAGACGACGTCTTACTGGCTCTCGGAGTTGAACCGCGGAGCGTCGGTCTGCGGGCTCCGGAAGTGTCCGATGCCCCGACATGGCTCGTCGACTCCACCGCCGACGTAGGAGAGCGCGGAGCGGTCGAAGTCGCCCTTGGCGAACACGCCGCGGTCGGTGTTGACGCACTCGAAGTCACCGAAGTCACCGAAGTCACCGAAGTCACCGAAGTCGAGGCGGTCGGGGCTGCGGACATTGCGGCGAATAGTTCGACGTTTCCGAGTGCTCCGACGTTCACCCGAGCCCTGGCTGATCTGCCGGTGGAGACGGCTCGTCCGATTAACGCCATCGCCGCTTCGCACAGAGACTGGGAACCCGAATCGTTGGTTTGGCCCTTCGTCGACCGTCGCACCGAGGAACTCGTTTCAGTCGAGTCGCCTGTGGGCGCGGCCCCCCGTTCGTTGTCGTCGGGTCGTCCGGTGAATGGTGGCGAATCGGCTGAGCTGTTGATCTCCATTGAGCGGCCCCCGGCTCGCTCGATCATTGTCGACCTGGCCGAGGCGATGGTCCCTGCGCTGCGTCCATTGACGTTGCAGATCCACAGCGGCTCATTGGTCGTCGTTGCTGGTGATCGAGGAAGCGGCAAGACGTCGCTGCTTCGTTTGCTCGCCGGGTACGAGCCGCCGATGAGTGGCCGTGCCGTCGTCGACAGCGTTGACCTTGGGTCGCTCGACGCCGAAGATCGGGCGGTCCGAGAGGCCGTCAGCGATGGTTTTCTCCCGCAAATGCCGTTCCTTGTCCCCGATCTCACGGTTGAGGAAAACGTGGAATTGCCACTTCTTGCGGCGGGAGTCAGTGCGCTGCTCGCTCGGGGTGCAGCGGAGGAGGCTGCTCGCCGAGTCGGCCTTGCTCGCCAGATCGGTCTTCCGGCTTCAGTGCTCTCGGGTTCGGAAGTTCGCCTGGTCGCCCTCGCCCGAGCGCTGGTCAACAATCCGGAAATGGTTCTCGCCGATGAGCCGTTTGCCGGTCTTTGTGACGCCGATGCGGCGGCGATGATCAACCGCTTTCGGGTATTGGTGGACGAGGGAGCCACCGTAGTTTTGGCCTGCACCGATCCGCGTGTGCGGTTGCTTGGAGTGCGCCATATCGTGCTCGACCGCGGCGCGGTGGTGCGTGACGACGAACGGGCCACGACGCTCATTTGAGATCGTCGTCGGCGGGCGCCGCTAGCTCAGCAGCAACGCACCAACCCTCGACCGCGGCAACCGTCGCTAGCGATAGAAGTGACAGGGGGTATCGCTGTGAACGATACTTCACTGTCCCTCGCCCGATCGGCGGTTGAGGTTGACGCCGAGGGGCGTGTTTCTTATGGATCTTCGACAACTGGCGGCGCTGACGGCGGTCGCTGACTGCGGGACATTTTCCGCCGCTGCTGAGCGCCTACACACGGTGCAATCAAACGTTTCGGCCCACATTGCCCGGCTCGAACGCCAACTCGGGGTCACGTTGATCGACCGAACTGCTGGTCGCCTCACCGAGGAAGGGGAGGTCGTGGTCAGCCGGGCTCGGCGTATTCACAGCGAACTGGAAGCGCTCGTCGCCGACGTGAACGCGCTGCGCGACGAGGTCGTTGGCGAGGTCCGCGTGGGCGTCATCGGCACCGTGGCTCGCTGGCTGGTGCCTTCGCTGCATCAACGGATGCGGATTCGCCATCCCGGAGTCCATATCGTGGTGGTCGACGCCTCCACAACGTCGCTTGCTCCCCAACTCCTGGCTGGATCGCTCTCGCTGGCGATCGTCAATTTGCCGCTTCACGATCCCGATATGTCGGTGACCCCGTTGTTTGACGAGGAGATCCTTGCCGTCATCCCCGAAGGAACGATGTGGTGGGATCGAGACGAGCTTGATGCGGCGGAGTTGGACAAGATCCCGGTGATTCTCGCCCCTCGCGGCACGGCGTACCGGACCGAACTTGATCTCGCCGCCGACCGCATCGGCTTCACCCTGGCGCCATTGGCCGAGATCGACGGCGTTCGCTTGATCACGTCGCTGGCATTCGACGGAGTCGGTGTCGCAATCGTGCCATCCACCGCCGTTCCCCCTCATCTCACCGGTCCCTGGAAAGCCATCCCGGTACGCCGGATGCCGCCCCGTCAGGTGGGCGTTGTGCAACGTCGGCGAGGGATGCTTCCGGCCCCGGCGCGGGCGTTGCTCTCGGTGCTGCAAGAGGTCCTGCCGGCCGAGGCGGCCCGCCAACGCGGTGTCACGCTGGCCGGGGCGGAGCGTGTCGTCGCGGGCCGAACGCGGGAGTAGCACCGCGGGTCCGTTGTCCCCCTGATCGAGGTCGTCCGGGCTACCGTGTGCGCCCGTGCATCCGTTTCGATTTGGCATCCAACTCCGCAACGCTGAGTCAGGCCGGGCGTGGCGTGGTAGCGCTCGCAAGGCCGAAGACCTTGGCTACTCAACGTTGTTTCTCCCGGACCACTTTGGCGACGCGTGGAGCCCCACGGTTCCGCTCACCGTGGCCGCTGAAGTAACAACCAGCCTGAAGGTTGGCGCCCTCGTCTACGACAACGACTACCGCCACCCAATCACGCTCGCCCGAGACATCGCCGCCATGGACGTGTTTTCCGGCGGACGGTTGGAGTTCGGAATCGGGGCGGGGTGGATGACCACCGACTACGAAGAATCAGGCATCGTTCTCGATCGTCCCAGTGTGCGGATCGAACGTATGATTGAAGCAATCGAATGTATGAAGCGTCTGTGGACCGATGAGCGGGTGTCGTTCGAGGGGGCGCACTACACGCTCAGCGGCGCCACGTGCTTCCCGCGTCCGCACACCCTTGGAGGTCCGCCGCTACTCATCGGTGGAGGCGGACGTAAGGTGCTGACGGCAGCGGCCAAGTACGCCTCGATTATTGGTGTGAACCCCGAACTCACCAGTGGAACCGCTGGTGTCGAGGCGGCGAAGACCGCGGTAGCCGAGCGATATCTGGAGCGAATCGGCTGGATTCGCGAGGCGGCCGGGGAGCGCTTTGCGTCGATTGAGTTGCAGTTGCTCGGGCAGATTGAACAGGTCGTGCCGAATCGGGTTGAAGTCGCAGCGCAGCTGGCGCCGCTCTTCGGTCTGTCACCTGAAGAAGCTCTTCAGATGCCGATCGTCATGGTCGGCACGGTCGATGAAATCTGCGCCGACCTCGTCGAGCGGCGTGAGCGCTACGGGTTCTCGTACATCGTCGTCCATGACATGGACGCGTTCGCTCCTATCGTCGCCAGGCTGACTGGCACGTGAGCTCGGACCCAGTCTCGTCAGCTTCGGTCGTGGATGGGCGCGAGCGTGTGGGTGTTTACGGCGGAACGTTTGATCCGATCCACGTCGCCCATCTGGCGGTGGCAGTTCAGGCGAAGCACCAGTTGCGCCTCGACCGGGTCCTTTTTGTGGTGGCAAATGTGCCTTGGCAGAAAGCCCAGTTGCGCCATGTGAGCAATGTTGAGGACCGTTTCGCCATGGTTGAGGCGGCCGTGGCTGGTCATGCGGGCCTTGAGGCGAGCCGCATTGAGATTGATCGCGGGGGCGACAGTTACACCGCGGACACGCTCGCCGTCTTGGCTTCGGCCACCCGCGAGCTCTTCCTCATCATCGGGTCGGACCTCGTCGACGACCTCACGACGTGGAAACGGTGGAACGAGATTCCCCCGCTCTGCACCCTGGCCGTCTGCCACAGGCCGGGGGAGGCCGAAACCGGCGAGCTCGAACCTGGTTGGAAGTCCGTGGCTGTGCGGTCGCCGGCGCTGGAAATTAGCTCGACAGAACTGCGATCAATGGGCCGCGAGGGACGCCCGCTGGACTTTCTCGTCCCGCCACCGGTGTTATTGGTGGTGCGCGAACGAGGGCTGTACTCGCCTGGTTCGTAGTGACATCTGCTGTACTACCGGCTGATAGGCCGAAGTGGTCGGGTGATTCGGCCAGAATGGTGGTGGTCCAATCGCGTGGACCGGTTCGACCCGTCAAAGGAACTTCCGCTGTCTTCTGAACTGACTCCCCACCGCCAAGCTGATACGTCCGACGACATTCGGTTATTCGC
>JAYVSS010000001.1:0-3921 GCA_043775075.1 Acidimicrobiia bacterium | reverse complement strand
TGAGGGCGCCACGCTGCTGCTCCATGCCGGGCTCCACCAGTATGACGAACGGCGCGACACTTGCTTTCGCCACGACCAACGCGAAACCTTCGAAATGCGGTCGCAGTCAGCAGCGACCTGGACTGATTTGCATCGAGAGAGACTTAAAAGCAGCGTTGTCTTTCGGTCCCGGTCGACGCGTCCTAGTCCAGCTCAACCACGTCCAGTCGGCGTGCAGATTCGTCAAGGTGGGACTAAAGAATGCGGGACAGCGCGTGCAGCACGAGGCCGATGAGCCCACCAACGATCGTGCCGTTCATGCGAACGAATTGGAGATCACGTCCAATTTGAGTCTCAATGCGATCAACCGTTTCGTCGGCGTTCCACTTCTCAACCGTGGTGGTGATCAGCGACGCCACTTCGTCACCCGACGATGCGGCCGCGCTCACCACCGCCCGGACCAAGCCATCGTCCACTTTTCCGGCGAGCACCGGATCACGAGCCAGACGTTCGCCGGCCTGGCGAACGGCATCCTCCAATCGACGACGTAGGTCGCTTGACCGGTCCGCCAACTCCGCCTCGAGCGACGTGCGGACAGCTCGCCACGCCGACCCGATCCACTCGCGAACGTCGGGATGATTTAGGAGCTCGGACTTCCATTTCTCACCCTTCGCAATCATCAACGGATCGGTCTGCATTTCCGAAAGCGCGCGTGTTATTCCGCTTTCGATTGACACGCGAACCGGATGGGTGTGATCACTCCGAATGTCGGTGAGCAATCGTTCGACCCCGGTGACGATGCGGTTGAAGACCTTGTCATCGATCGGTTCAGGTACCCACCACGGCGATTCTCGTTGGAATTGCTTGCGCAGGTCGGGGAGCTGAGCGAGAAGGACCGAACGAGTTCGATCGAGCATGCCGTCAACCAGCGCCGCCTGGCGGCCATCACCAAGCACAACAGAGAGCGAGCGCCCCACAAGTGGGGCGGCCTCGATGTGCTCGACGCGCGAACGAATCTGGCTTTCGAGAAGCTCCTGCACCTCTTCGTCGCGGAGCGCCGCTCCGGCGGCTTGAACCGCGCGAACGACGGCGTCGGTGACTTTCAACGCGGCGTCCGGGTGGGCTAACCACGCGGACAACCGGGCCGATGGATGGGCGGCCCGAACCCGTTCCTCCAAGACCGCTGGAATGAGAAAGTTCGAACGAACGAACTCACCTAAACCGCGACCAATGTCGTTTTTCCGCTCAGGAATAATCGCCGTATGCGGAATGCGGATCCCCAACGGGTGGCGAAAAAGGGCGGTCACGGCGAACCAATCGGCCAGCCCGCCGACCATCGACGCTTCGGCAAACGCCCTTACGTATCCCAGCCACGGTCGGGTGTCTTCAAATGGGCCGGCGGCCACGAATACCGCTGCCGCCACTGCCAGCAAGGCGAAGGCAATCTTTTTCATTCGTCGAAGTTGACGACGCTGTTGGTCAATCCCTGGAGGTGAGCCCGTCGACGACGCGTGCTCGCCCGGTTCACTCATGCGCGGTTCGCTCATGCGTGGTCGAGCAGTCGCCCGGCCTTGAGCCGCCGCTCCAGCGTGTGTTCGAGGGCCACCGTGCCGAGGCGCTCCACTTCGTGCACCGTTGACGAGTCGGGCTCTCGCAGCGCGGCGTTCAGCTGGCCACTCAGAATCCGACGGAGGAGTTCCAACGCCGCCGGCGACACTTTTGACCCGAGCGAACACGCTCGACACGTAACTCCGCCAGCCGCCGCGTCGAACCCCACCAATTGGTCCAGGCCGCCGCAGCGCACGCAGGAGTCCAGTGACGGCTCGTAGCCCTCGTGGGCCAGCAATTTCCAGTAAAACGCGCCCACGAGCATGGGCGAATTTTCCGTGTTCAAGGCTCGTAGGCCGCCAACGAGCATTTTGAACAGACGGTCATCGTGCTGCCCTTCTACCGACACATGGTCAACGGCTTCGAGCAACGCGGTGGCCTTCGTGAGTCGATCGAGGTCCTCGCGAACGACCCGAAACGACTCGATTGTTTCGGCCTGGCTCACGATGTCGAGATCGCCCCGACCGGCAAACATCAGCAAGGACACGAAGGACATCGGTTCGAGGCGGGATCCGATCCTGCTCTTCGTCTTGCGAACGCCTTTCGCCACAGCGCGAACCTTGCCCTGGGTGTTGGTAAGTATACTTATAATACGGTCGGCCTCACCAAGTTTGTACGTACGCAGAACAACGCCGTCGCAGCGGTACAGGCTCACGGCAATCGCCCCTCTCGGCGTCCCCGGCGCGAGCCTTCAGGAAACCGTTTCAACGCCACCGAATCGTCGAGCCCGGGACTGGTATTCGCGCACTGCGTGGTAAAGGTCTTCACGACGAAAGTCCGGCCACAGAACCTCGGTAAACACCAGCTCTGAATACGCCAATTGCCAGAGTAGGAAGTTCGAAGTTCGAAACTCACCCGAAGTCCGAATCATGAGCTCCGGGTCGGGCATATCGGGGGCATAGAGATACCGGGCGATCAGCTTTTCATCGACATCGCCTGGCTTCACCCGATCTTCGAGCATGCGGGCGATGCCATCAACCAGTTCGGCCCGGCCACCGTAGTTAAAGGCAAAAGAGAGCGTCATCCGGCGGTTATCCCGCGTCAGCGCTTCGGCCTCTTCGATTTGGCGAATCAGCCGCTTCGGCACACGCCAATTGCGCCGGCCGATGAACCGCACCCGGACCCCAAGTTCGTTCAACTCGTCGCGTCGGCGAACGAGTATCGATTCGTTGAAGTTCATCAGGTAGCGAACTTCATCCACCGGCCGACGCCAATTCTCCGTGGAGAATGCATAGACGGTGAACCATTTCGCGCCGAGCGTGAGCGCACCGTTGACGGCGTCGAACAGAGCTTCTTCTCCCGCCCCGTGGCCGTCGGTGCGAGGCAGTCCCCGACGGCTGGCCCATCGACCGTTGCCGTCCATCACGGCGGCGATATGGACGGGTAGGCGCG
The DNA here is from genome assembly GCA_043775075.1 of Acidimicrobiia bacterium. Classification (GTDB taxonomy): domain Bacteria; phylum Actinomycetota; class Acidimicrobiia; order Acidimicrobiales; family JANYDT01; genus JANLQX01. Next base: position 942 of record JAYVSS010000001.1, on the reverse strand, counting down.
TGGCGTCGATCCCGTCCGGGAGGTGATCGGCCACCGGGGTGGTCGCAATCTGGGGGGCTCGGGTACGCCTCACACCTGCCACGGTACCCGGCGATGCTGGCGGCCCGATGCCATCGGGTTGATCGACAAGAATGTTTGGTCCCATGGCGATGCTTCCAACGAAAACCCCGGGTCGTGCGCAGACGGCCACGCCGCCGGTGTCGTACCGAATGGCCACGACCAACGATCTCCCCGAGATCGTACGTGTCTACAACACATCTATCGAAGGACGACTCGCCACCGCCGACCTCGTGCCCGTGACAGTTTCTGATCGGGCTCCGTGGTTCCGTGCGCACGAACCGAGCCGACGGCCGATCTGGGTGGTGGATGCGCAAGACGGACAAGGACGCGGCCTTGTTGGGTGGCTGAGCTTCAGCGACTTTTACGGCCGGGCGGCGTACAACGCCACCGGCGAATTGAGCATCTATGTCGATCCCGCCGCCCACCGCCACGGGATTGCCAGTGCACTTCTGGCCGAGGCGATTCACGTCGCTCCGGAACTATCAATCGAGACGCTGCTCGGTTTCATTTTCGATCACAACGAACCGAGTCTGCGCCTGTTTCGGGCCTTCGGTTTCGAACAGTGGGGCCATCTTCCAAGAGTCGCCAAGCTCGATCAAGACGAGCGCGGCGTGATCATCATGGGCCGCCGGGTCGCACCATGACGCATCCGTCGTCGCCCATCCTCGCTCCGAAGGACGCACCGTCGGTCGCACCCCCGACGGCGACCGCCACCGACGCTTCGTCGGGGCCTGTCACCGCGGCCCTCGCTCGGGTGACGGCGAAATTGGCCGGCGGCGGCGAGGCTCGTCCCGGTCAAGTCACGATGGCCGAAGCGGTGGCCCGGGCGGTTAAGACCAAGCGTCATCTCGTGGTGCAGGCGGGCACCGGAACCGGCAAGTC